>NZ_CP009755.1:1252290-1565363 GCF_000772085.1 Curtobacterium sp. MR_MD2014
CGGCCGGTCGGAGCCCGGGTTGCGGGAAGAGCGCGGCATCTGTGGGCTACGGCCGCGGTGCGGTGATCAGCGACGGACGGGAGGCGCGGTACCAGGGCGCAGCGTGCCTCCCGTCCGAGCCTGGTCAGTTCGTAGGCTCGCAGCATGTCTGCGCACCGACCACCATTCGACCCGGCCGCACTGACGGTGCGGCAGCTCCTCGCCTCCTCGGTGGCGGTCATCGACGAACTGTTGCGGCGCGGGTTGATCCGGACACGGAACTCACCGCTCGGTGACCTCGCGGAGAGTCTGGCTCTTCGCGCCTACGGCGGCGAGCTCGCTCCGAACTCGGAGAAGAGCTTCGACCTCAAGACCGCCGACGGGTTGCGGCTACAGGTGAAGGCACGACTTGTGCGGCCGGACGACAAGCGGTCGCAGACGTTCTCCGCGTTCCGGTCGTGGGACTTCGACGCGGCGCTGTTCCTGGTGTTCGACGCGTCGACCTACGACCTCGCGTGGGCACGCCAGGTCGGCCGGGCGGAGACGGAAGCACTCGGACGGCGTGTGGAGCACACGAACTCGTACGCGATCCTCGTACGGCAGGTGCAGGGGGCTGGGGTCGACGTGACCGCCCAGGTCGCGGCCGCCTACGAGCGCATCGACGGTCCCGCCGACGATCGACCATTGGGTTGAACGCGGCGATAGTCCGGATCGTTCGGTCCCGACCAGCCGCGGAGATCAGCCTCGACTGGCGCCGAACACCCCGACCGCCTTCAGGGGATCGTGTCGTGTGCTCTGAAGCGCAACGCCGCCCGCGCCGCACGCAGCGCCGTCCGAGAAGTCGGTGCGTGCACGATGTTGAGCGGAGGATCCCAGTGTCGGATGACCCGCGATTCGACGTCCCCGAGGCGTATGCCCAGCCCCACAGGGAGCGCCCAGGTCGCGAGTTCGAGCCGGTCCTGCATCCACGTGGACAGGCGTCCCTCGTCCTCCGGATGCAGCGAGAAGCCCTTCGACGCGTCACTCGCAGTCTTGCCCCTCGGGACGGGCCGCAGCTCGAGTTCATCGGCGAGGAGCGCCGACAACGAGCGGCGGAGCGTCGACGAGCCGGACCGCACCTTCGCGCCGTCGACGCCGAAGTGGGCGCGGAGGTCACGGTCGCGCAGGCTCCGTTCTGCCTTGCCGATGTAGATCGGCGCTGCGCGGCCTTGCGAGCCGATGCCGAGCTGCTCGGTCACGGCCCCGTCCGCCCAGATCGCGTAGAGCCCCGGCGCGTTCGGTACATCCGCTGCGCCTGCCCGGCGAAGTTGCCCATTCAGCACCTGGACCGCGTCCCCGACGGCTCGAGCGAGCACGTCCTCGGGCCGAGCGGCCGAGGGGAGCGCGCTCATTCTCCGTCGCTCTTCTTCTTGGACTTGAACAGCCCCGCGACTCGGCCTCCGACGGCGTCCGCGGCCCCCGCGACCTTGCCGCCGACGTTCTTCACCGCAGTGAGCGCCTGCGCTTCATCCGGCTCGCCGTCGCCGTCCAGGTCCACTCGGCGGAACACCCGCGTCGCACCACTCGCCGCGCTCGACACGCCGGAGCCGACGGCGCCCGCAGCCCCGCTGACCCACGTGCCGGTCGATCGAGCGGCGTCCTCGAGAGCGGCGAGGGCGCGGTTGTCGGACTCTTCGTCGTCACCGTCGGTCTTCACGGTCAGGGCGAGGTGATCCGGGAACTCCGCCGGCGGCTCGGGGAACGCAGTCTTCGCAGACTTGACCACGTCGCGTCCGAAGACGAAGCGCGCGACCCCACCAGTGACTGCGCCGACGCCGTACTCGATCGAGGCACGCTGCTTGCCCGTGAGCCCCTCTCGGACCGGATCGAGTTCACCGGTCTGGATCGTGCGCATCAGGCTCTGCGCGGCGCCGCCCGGGAGCGCATCCGACAACGTGGTCGCCCAGTGCGACCAGTCGTCGCGACCAGCGGCGATCTTCTGGCCGGTCGAGACGGTGCCTTCGGATGTCACCTCGGCGACATCGGTCGCCATGGCTGCGATCTGCTGCTGGCTGACCCGCTCGTTGGTCAGGCCGAGGACGAGCGCCTGAGCCTGGTCCTTGTCGAGGTCCATGCCGTGCAGGTCAGCGACAGCGAGTCCGAAGACGGCGGTGATCTCGAACTGCAGCTGCTGGTCGCCGGCGGGCAACAGACGCGCCGCGGCACCCTTGGCACCCGCGCGGGCAGCGTTCTTCGCCATGTTCTTCGCCGCGGCCTTCATCGCGACCTTGGTGCCGGACTTCG
Source organism: Curtobacterium sp. MR_MD2014 (assembly GCF_000772085.1). Taxonomy (NCBI): domain Bacteria; kingdom Bacillati; phylum Actinomycetota; class Actinomycetes; order Micrococcales; family Microbacteriaceae; genus Curtobacterium; species Curtobacterium sp. MR_MD2014. The sequence continues at coordinate 1,254,553 of NZ_CP009755.1, forward strand.
CCGCCTGTGCGCCGGCGCTTTTCGCTCCAGCGACCGCAGGGCCGGCGATCGGGATCGACGCGATCGCGATGTCAGCGGCGATCGAGCCGACCGTGATCGCCGCACCAGCGGTGGTGATCGAGGTGACGTAGTGACGCTCGAGCATCTGCACGATCTCAGTCGGCGTCGCCGACGGGTTCCGTCGCCGGAGCCACTTCACGTACTGACGGGCGAGCGCGCGTCGGCCGGTGACGGCCTTGGCGATCTCCCGGGTCGCCTCCTCGGCTGGGACCTCTGCTTCGAGGGTCTCGTCAGGGGCGTCGATGTCGGTCATCGCGGGGTCCTTCGTCTTGAGCCGCGCTCGGGTACGCGGTGATGAAGCACATGGTTGCACGAACGAGAGACGTCACGGAGCCAGCCTTGAGTCATACGGCGCCGGCGCCGGCGCCCTCGTCTGCTCGCTCGGGAACCGGCTCCGAGACGTTGAGTCGCTCCCGCTCCTCTCGCAACACCTGCGCGATCAGCTTCGAGTCCGACACGTCCACCGCCTGCGCCGACGCCGAGGCCGTTTCGCTGACCGCCGCGAAGTCCTCGAAGGTCTGCGCCTTGCGAGCCAGCATCCGGACGAGCGCTGCGTCGACGCCGTCCTCGGACAGCAACCGATGGACCTGCACCGACTGCAGCTGCCCCATCCGCCGCGACCGGGCGATTGCCTGCCATTCAGTGGTCGGCTTGAGCTGGGGCTCGCAGATCACGACGACCGATGCGGCCTGGATGTTGAGACCGACGCCGCCAGCCTCGATCTGCGCGACGAGCACCGCTCCTGGTTCGGCGGCGGCGAACTCGTCGACGAGGTCCTGGCGTGCCGCGGCGGGCGTGCTCCCGGTGAGGGGACCGAACACCGCGCCGCCGTCAGCAACGGCCTGGACAGCCGCGGCGAGGACGGAGCGGTAGTACGAGAAGACGAGCACCTTCCGGCCGTTGGCCCGCGCCTCGTCGACGATCTCCACGAGCGACTCGACCTTGCTCGACTGTGTGCCGCCGAGCATCGCGATCTGACGCATCGCGTGGAAGTCGTCTGCGGCAACTGCGTCGGCGTACTGCGCTGCCTCGGTGTCCGTCAGGTCGGTCCACTCTTCGACCTCGACCAGCTCAGGGAGCTCGGTGAGCACGTCCTCCTGACGACGGCGCAGGTACACCGGCGCGATCTGCTTCCGGAACAGCATCGGGCTGTCGTCGGACTGGTCGACCACGAGGTCCGGGCGGATGTGGTCGATCAACACCCGGAACTCGTCGACGCGGTTCTCGAGCGGCGTGCCCGACATCAGGATTGCTCGATCCGCTCGCCGGAGCAGCGCGCGCGTGTTCATCGTGCGCTTCGCCTCGGGGTTCTTGACGTAGTGCGCCTCGTCGACGATCACGGAGGCGAACCGCAGCTCCTCGGGCAAACGGGTGCGGAGCCACTCGAGCGTCTCGTACGTCGTGACGCCGATGCCGCCCTCGTCGGTCCAGAGCCGCAGACCGAGCAGACGAGCCGGACCGTGCAGCCGGAAGGCGCGGACGTCAGTGTGCCGCTCGGCCTCACGGACCCAGTTCGCGACGACGGCCGCCGGGCAGACCACGAGGAAGTGCGGAGTCCGACCGGGGGCCGTGCCGGCGACGTGTGCGATCGTCGCAAGTGCCTCGACGGTCTTGCCGAGGCCCATCTCGTCGCCGATGACGACACGCTGCTGCACGAGCGCGAAGGCCGCAGCGAATCGCTGGTACCCGCGGAGTGACGCGGACAGCCGCGAGGTGTCGAGCGAGAAGCCCTCCACCTGCGCGATCAACTCGTCGCCCAGGTCGCCGCGGGCAGCAGCGCCCGCTGGCTTCGTCAGTCCGGCTTCGTCGAGCAGGGCGAAGAACGCGGCGGGCCGCTGCAGGAAGTCCTGCCACGGGTCGCCCGGTGTCGCCCGAGCACGCTCATCCACCTGCTGCGTACGGTGCCAGGCATCCTCGGCCGCCGCGAGGATCGTCTGACGGACTGCGGTCGGGTCCGCCGCGCGCTGGTCCGGGATGACGAGAGCGATCGATGCGCCGCGCTCGATCATCGTGGCCAGAGGTCGCAGTCCGTCGACGAGGTTCTGTTCGCGCGGGCCGACGACGGCCTTCGCGACCTCCCACTCGAGCAGGGCACGGACGAGCGCGAGCGACTGGTCGTCATGCCGTGCGGGGTCGATGCGGACGACCGCGTCCTCTCTCGCTGCCGCTTCCAGCGCGCGGGCGGCACCGTTGATTCGCGATGCCGTCGCCTCGCCGACCCCGGCGAACTGTCCGGGGAACACCGGGTTCCGCAGCACAGCACCGACGGTGCTCACCCCGGCGTCGCGCAGTGCTCCGAGACGCAGGCGGTCGCCGGTCGCATCGCGGAGCCGATCGATGTCCATGCGGTCGAGCTCGTACCGTGCTGCCGCTTCGCGGTCCGCTCGGCCCGCTTCGACGACGTCGGCGTGGGTGATGCGTTCGCGCGTGATCGCGTCAGCGAGTCGCGTCACGATCGCGGGAAGGTCTCTCATGCCGTCGAGTGCGAGTGGGGCGCCACCGCTCAGGTCGGGTGCGACCGTCGCCAGCGGACCGCGTGGGTCGGTCAGCGCCTCCAGTGGGACGGCCGGCTTGGGGACGTGCCGGTCGTCGACGGACTGGAGGCGCTGTACGGCTTCGGTACGGTCCAACCACTCGAGCGTCTGGTCGAGGAACGCATCGCCCCGAGCGGCCGCTTCGCGGCGCTCACGGCCCGAGAACAGGGCGGTGAAGCCGCTTCCGCGGCGCGCGTCTTCGAGAGCCTGCGGGACGTCATCAGACAGCACACGCACGACCGAGCTCGCCGCGTCGTCGACCCGCGGCAACATCTGCCGGCGAACCAGGTCAGCTGCGAGGTCGGCATCCGACGGAACGAGCGGGACGAGATCGGCTCGAACGTCGTCGACGTGGACGGACGCTCGCCGTTGGCGGAGCGCGACGACGGCAGCATCGGCGGTTGCCTGCACGGCGGTCCGGTGTTCCGTGACGCCGATGGCTGCCTGGCTCAGGGCGTCGATGCGGTTGCGTGCTGCCTTGTCGGCCATGGCGTGCTCCGAGGTGTCGTTGGTGGAACGAGGGGATGCGGCGTGCTCCGACGGTAGCGGGAGCCCGGCCGTCGGTCAGCGGCTCGCGCGGGTCTTCCCGAGCGATCCGACCCACAGCCCGTCACGGGCCCGGGTCATCCCCACGTACAGCTCCCGCCGATCGAGCTCGCGCCGTTCGCGATCTGCGACCGACTCGGTTTCCGGCGCATCCGCGAGGAGCTTCGCCGGGACGTGGGGCAGGAGCACCTGCTTGAACTCGAGGCCCTTCGCGCGCTTGATCGTGCCGACCCGGATCTGCTTCGAGCTCTTGCCGGCGTAGTACTTGAGCGAAACCGAAGGCACACCAGCCGCGTCGAGCACCGCCCGGACCTTGTCGGCCTGCGGGTTCGTCGCCGTCAGGATCCCGACGTCGCCGTGGCCCGTCCCGACGAGCCGGAGGACCTGCTCGACCCGCGCGAGCAACGCTGCGTCGTGCGCGTCACGATCGACGAAGTGGTGGACTCCGGGCTGCTCGCCGGAGCGCGACACCGCAGACACCGCGTCACCGGTCCCGTCGATGCCCTCGATGTCCATGAACTGGTCGTCCGTCACCATCTGCTTCGCGAAGTCGAGGATCTCGGCGGTGTTGCGGTGGTTGACGTCGAGCACGACCCCGCGGCCCGTGAGGCTGATGCCGACCTCGCCGAGGGTGTAGCCGCCGGGGTAGATCGTCTGCTGGCCGTCACCGATCAGGGTCAGGCCGTCGGGGCGGTCGCCGACGAGGGCGTGCAGGAGCGAGACCATCGCGCACGACAGGTCCTGGGCCTCGTCGACGATGACCGCGTCGTAGCGGTCGAGGGGCAGTTCACGGAGCGCATCGCGCGCGAGGAGCACGGTGTCCTCGAAGTCGCAGACGCCCCGACGGCGGAGGTTCGACGAGTACGCCTCGTACAGGTCCCAGACCGCCTGGCGGACCTCGACGGGCAGCGCGTGCTTCCGGCCCACGCGGGCGAGGTCGGCGTACTCGTCGAAGCGCGTCAGACCGCGACCCTTGATGACGTAGGCGACCTCGTCCTCCCAGTAGCGGCGCGTGAAGCGCGCCGCCTTCAGCGGACTGGACGCGCTGATCACGTTCCACGCATCGGAGAACGCGCGCTGTGCCTCCAGGGTGTCGATCGCGAAGGTGACCCCGCGCTCCTTCAGGAGACGGTTGGCGAAGGCGTGGACGTTGACGAAGTCGACGCGGCCGACCATGTCGGGTGCGAGCCGTTCGAGCAGCGACTCGAGGACCGCGGGGAGGGTGCGGATGTACGTGGTGAAGAGGACGCGACCACCGGTGGCGCGCGCGAGGTAGGCGGCGCGGTGCAGGCCGACCACGGTTTTGCCGGTGCCTGCGGCACCGCGGATGCGAGCGGGGCCGTTGAAGTTGCGACGAACGAGTTTGGCCTGAGCGGGGTCGAGGAAGGCCATCCAGTCCTCGATCGGTGCTTCGAGGACGCCGTCGAGGAGGTGGTCGACCGTCTCGTCGTCGAGCGTCGGTGCCGGCTCACGGGGGAGGACCGGGGCGGGGACGACGAGTTGCTGCGGCGCCGCCGGTGCCTCGCCGATGACGGGGAAGTGCTCGAGGAGCGCGGCGAGGACCTCGTCGACGCGCTTCGCGGAGAGCCGTGCGCCGCGCTTCGTGATGTGTCCGATCAGGTCGTGTACGCCGACGATGTCGACGGAGGCGACCCTGGCGTGCGACTTCTTCTGGCCAGCGAGGGCGGCGACCGGGTGGACCTCGCCAGGCGCGAGACCGATGTCCACGAGGGCGGCCTCGGTGCTGTACGCGAGGTCGGCGAGGCGGGCGATGTCGTCGGTGACGTCCTCCTGGCCGCGGGTGATGCGGTCGTTGTGGACGGCGACGTCGCGCCATGCCTTGGTGTCGACGATGAAGACGCCGGAGCGGCCGACGACGACCATGTCGACCTGGGCGGTGCGGCTGCCGGGCCAGCGGCGGTCGGCGAGGAGGTGGTAGCCGATGCCGGCGAGTGGGGCGAGGACGCGGGCGGTCTCGCTCTCGGTGCGTTCGGCGATCTCGAAACGGGCGGCGGTCTGCTCGGCGTCGTCGGCGCGGCGGCGGTGTTCGGCTGCGAGGCCTCGTTGGCGGCGGGCTTCGGTGCCTGCCGATTCTCCGGCGAGGGTCATGGTGGTTCCCACGGGGATCTTGCTCGTGGCACCGGGCGTCTTCCCCTGGGCGCGCGGTGCTGAATCATCCTCGTGGGCTGTGAGCAGGAGCGGCAGTACCCGTTCGGGGCGCAGATGCCGTGAGTACCGAGCACGGTCGGGCCGTTCTCAAACCGGTGCTGCCCCTAGCGCGGCGTGTGGTCAGCGGTGTTCCGCATGAGGTCTGCGGTTTCGTCGGGTTTCGCCAGGGCGTGATGGAGCAGCCGCGACCTCGCCCCTAGGATCGCCCTGACTGAGGGGACACACATGGACGTGCGTGAGATGACGCTGCAGGAACTGCTCGGCGGTCCGAAGCAGTACCTGGTGCCGCTGTACCAGCGGCCCTACGCGTGGGAGGTCCGCCAGCGGAAGCGGCTCTGGAACGACATCGTCGAGCTGGCGGAGACACGTCGCACCAACCCGAGCGCCACCCACTTCATGGGATCGCTCGTACTCTCGACCGGAGCGATCGTTCCGACTGGCATGGAGTTCCTCGTCGTGGACGGCCAGCAACGCCTGACGACGCTGACGATCCTGCTGTGTGCGCTCCGCGACTACCTGCGGGCCCACCAGCCCGATCAGCCGATGCTGGCCGAGAGCCTCCACGAGCAGTACATCGCGGACCGATTCAAGCCGGGCGATGCGCGCCTCAAACTCCTGCCGACGCAGGCGGATCGGAACGCATTCCGCGCGATCGTCGACGGTGCGGTCGGAGCGGACTCCGCTTCCGGGGTCGGACAGGCGTACTCGTTCTTCCGACGCGAGCTCGAGCTCGCCGACGACCCGGACGACGCGCATGACATCGAGCGCATCCGTGAAGCTGTTCTCGGTGGACTGTCCTTCGTCTCGATCACGGCTCGAGACGAGGACAACGTCTACCGGATCTTCGAGTCGCTGAACAACACCGGGCTCCGTCTCACCCAGGGCGACCTCGTCCGGAACTACCTGTTCATGCGGCTCGGGTCTCGGGGCGAGTCGGTGTACTCGTCGTGGTGGCTGCCGATGCAGGAACGCCTGAGCGTCAACGACCTGGAGCTGATCTTCTGGCTCGATGCCGTCGCCGACGAGCCGCTGCTCAAGCAGGGGGACATCTACAGCTACCAGCAGGCGCGCCTCGCCAAGATGGATGACGAGTCCGTCCTGCGTGAGATCGAGCGGTTCAGTCGACTGTCCGAGTACCTCGACCTCGTTCGCGATCCGTCTCGCGAGCCGGACCCGGCCGTCCGTCGCCACCTGCAGCACCTCGCCGAGTGGGGCTCCGCCACCACCGTTCCCCTGACGTTGCGTCTCCTCGCGCGCCGTGCGGCCGGCACCAGCTCCTCGGAGGAGGTGGCCGGCGCGCTCGACGCCATCGAGTCCTACATCGTGCGTCGGACCATCGGCGGGCGTCCGGGACAGGGTCTGAACCGGACGATCCTGCAGGCGTGCGGCGAGCTGGACGACCGTCCGGTCGACCGCGTGCTGCTCGACTACTTCTCGACGGGGCGGAAGTACTTCGCGACCGACGAGCAGGTCCGCGATGCCGTCCGCTCCCAGCCGTTCTACCTCCGCGGGCTCCGCACGCAGCAGAAGCTCATCCTCAAGTGGATCAGCCAGTCCATCAACCCGCGCGAAGAGGTCGACGTCGAACAGTCGACGATCGAGCACATCCTCCCGCAGACGATCACGCCCGAGTGGCGCTCCGAACTCGAGGCAGACCTCGAGGACGGCGAGACGGTCGAGGCGCTCCACGAACAGCTCGTGCACTCCCTGGGCAACCTCACGCTCACCGGGTACAACTCGCAGCTGAGCAACCGACCGTTCCCCGCGAAGCAGACCGACTACCGACGAAGCAGCTTCACCGCCCTCAACGAGCTGGTCCTCGAGGCCGGGCGATGGGGACGACCGGAGATCACTGGCCGCGGTGAGTGGTTCGCAGACCGCATCATCGAACAGTGGGTTGGTCCGAACGAGCACGCACAGCCGGTCGCCACCGGACGCGACTGGTCCCTCGTGCACCAGGCGATCATGGCCATCCCCGCCGGACGGTGGTCCTCCTACGGCGACGTTGCGTCGCTGGTCGGCACACACCCGGTCCCACTCGGTGTCCACCTCGCCAGCACGCCGATCCCGGGAGCGCACCGTGTCCTGCAGGGCGGCGGCACGATCTCGTCGGGCTTCCGCTGGTTTGATCCGGACGACGAGCGCGACCCACGTGTAGTGCTGGAAGAAGAGGGAGTTCATTTCGGGGCGAACGGCGCCGCTGACGAATCTGCTCGGCTCTCGACCGCCGAGCTCGCCGAACGCATCGGCCTTGTCGTGGACGAGGCAACGACCGACCCGGTCGCTGACGGGACGTTCCACGGTCAACTCGCGAGCGCGAACCCGCCCGCCGTCGTGAGCGCTGTCGGCGCGCTCTTCGCCGCGTGGCGCGAGCTCGGCGGCACGATCGACTTCGGCGGGGGTCGAGAGAGCAGCGCCTTCGTGGTCGCTCCCCGACGAACCGTCACCGGACCGTCGCACTGGCCCCTCGCGATCTACCCGATTGCGGGCAGCGTCGAGGTCGTCTTCCAGCATCTCCGGGTGCGCCCGCCGTTCGACGACGTCGCGCTCCGTCACGAGTTCCGGAACCGCTTGAACGCCGTTCCCGGGATCGATCTGCCGGACAACAGGATCGACAAGCGGCCATCCTTCCCGCTCGAGGTGCTGACCGACGAAGCGGCGAGGGACGGAGTCGTCGAAGCGCTGCGCTGGTTCGCTCAGGTGCTCGACCGCTCGACCGACGAGGAGCACGCAGCGTGACCGAGAACAACGAGGAGCTCACGATGTCCGACCAGATCGAGCTCGTCAGCGACGGCGACGGCATCGCTGTGATCGGTGCACCCTCCGCCGTCGAACAGTTCCTGCGCACCGAAGGACTCGGCGACACTGGCTCGCCAGCGGTGTCGGAGCTGCCGCTCACCACACTCGGAAGCCTCGGGCAGATCACCGCTGCCGGGATGGCCAGCTCCGGGAAGTGGGTGCAACTCGCAGACGAGTCCGCTGCCATCGCCCGCAAGTTCGCTCTGGTGAAGAACAGCCAGACGGGCCTGAGCACGGGCATTGCGAAGGCGGCCGACGGCAAATTCGTCGCAAATCTGCAGTTCGCCTCGGTCGGGTCGCTGCTCAACCCCACGACCATCGCCAGCATCGGCACGATGATGAATCAGATGGCACTCCAGAAGTCGATTGACCGGCTCGGCGAGTACCTAGAGGTGATCGACGAAAAAGTCGAGGACGTCCTGCGCAATCAGCAGGACGCAGTCCTCGCCGACATGATCGGCGTCGACTTCGTCATTGAGGACGCCATCACCGGCCGAACCTCCGCCGGCCGCGTGGACGAGGTCACTTGGTCGAAGGTGCAGGGGACCTCCGCGACGCTGGCTCGGACGCAGGCTTATGCCCTCCGGCAGCTCGACGGTTTGGCGCAGAAGCTCGACAAGAAGATGAAGCTGGGCGATCTGGCCGATGCGACGGAGTCCGTCGAGCCGAAGGTTCGGGAATGGCTCGCAGTCATCGCACACTGCCTGCAGCTGCAAGACGCTCTCGACGTACTTGAGCTCGACCGCGTGCTCGACGCAGCACCCGAGGACGCGACGCAGAAGCGTCTGGCACTCAAGGCAATTCGAGAGAACCGCGTCGAACGGATCACTGGAAGCACCGGCCAGCTGATCGAGCGGATGGACACCGCGGTGACGCGCGCCAACTCGAAGGTGCTCCTGCAGCCGATCCCGGCTCGAGCCGTGGTGCGCGCGAGCAACGAGGTCGGAATTGCGGTCGGCACGTTCCACGAGCGGATCGGGGCCGGCCGGGGACACGAGGGTGCTGATGCGAAGCGCTGGCTGCAGGCGGTCGGGGAGTTCCGTGACCGTGCCGTTGAGGAGAGCTCCGAAGGGCTGGACGCCGCGAAGGCCTTCGGGGCGTCAGCGATCGATCGCGCTCGTTTTGCGACGGGGAAGATCGCGGCGGACATCGCGGAGCGGGCGCTCAGGGAGCGGGACGGGAGAGAGCGAGCGTTGACCGAGAAGGGCGAAGACGGGGAGTAGCGTTCTCGGCGTCGGCGTCGGCGTCGGCGTCGGCGTACGCTCGTTCCGCCGCGGACCTACTAGTCGCGGGCACGCGCCAGAACCTGGAGAGCGATACCGTGAGGTCCGGGTTGAAATCTGTATTGATCTTCATCGGCGGGTCGCCCGTCTGCAGCCATGCCCGATCGCCGGTCTGCTCAGACCTGTAACTTTGAGACGGCTCTCCAGCGTTGCGACCGCAGACGACCTCGTTCACCGGAAGCTTCATCGACTCGCGTCGAAAGAGCTATGGGTGTCGGACATTACCGAGCATCCAACCCGAGAAGGGAAGGTCTACTGCTGCGCGGTGATGGACCTTCTCGCGGGAGATCGTCGGCTGGTTCATCGAGTCCAGCCAGGACACAGATCTGGTCGTCAACGTGCTCGACATCGCGATCCAGGCGGGGCAACCAGGAGTGGGCGAAATCCTCCACGCCGACCCTGGCGCCCAGTTCACGTCCCGGGCGTTCGCGAGCGAGATCCGCGACGCGGGCCTGATGTCCGCGTTCCATGCCACAGGCCATTGATGCGAGTACTCAAGGATGGAGTCCTTCTGATCGACAATGCGGACTGCCGAATGGGGAGAAATGGCGCATGCGCACGGACTTGTGAAGGCTATATTCGAGTAGATCAGGATTTTGTACTCGAAACCTGGATCGGCCACACTCGTCGAGCTAGAACTATGCTTCATTACACGCCCATCCCGCCTAATCTCCTCAGCCGAACGGGTAACCGGGGCGTGGGCACGTCAAGAAGTTAACCGAATCGACAGCAATCTACTGCGCGATCGAGCATGCTTTAGCTGGACAAAGCGGTCTCCCCCTGACGGCCGAACGAGGTCACGAGAGCGAAAACCTCGTCTATCTCGTCAAATTGCGCCGAGACCAACGCATCACTGAGCTCGTCTATTCACTTCAGAGCTGTTTTGGCACTGTCGTTAACCGTCTATGCGTTGTGCGCCGTATATGCGTCGGTGTTCATTTCGCGGCCGCCTCATTATGCGCTGCCGGAATGCCGACTTCCTGTGCGTCCACGCTCTTTTCCCACAGGCCCACCTTCTGTGCTGTGAGCACGTCCACGCCGATCTCGTCGGCATAGCGGAGGCTGGCGTTCTCGAATTGCCGGAACTGCCAGATGGCAGCGTCCATGTAGTTCGCGTTGAAGACGCCAATCTTCGCGAGCATCTCGAAGTCCGCGATGGTCAGGCCCGTGACCCGCTCGAATAGGGCGGGGTCCAGCGAGCGGATCACGTGCGTCAGCGCCTCCTCGCGGAAGTCGGTGAGATACATGAAGACGGGCACGCGTGCGACGAACTTCTGCAGCTTCTTGCGGAGCTCTGTCCGCAGCTTAGTCGTCTCCTTCTTCTCCTTCTTTTCACCCTCGCCGAGCCCCTTGGGCTTCTCGCGCTTAGCAGCCTTCAGCTTCTGCGTGGAGGTGATGACCTTCTGGACATCCGCAGAGAGATTGCGAAAGTCCTCAATCTGCTCCAGCGACGCGAGCAGGTCAGCGTTGTCGAGGAGCCGCGTGAGCGTGGACTCGTTGATGTTGACCAGCAACGGAGAGTTCCAACGACTTGCTAGCGCCGAGGCTCCGATCCCGGCGGTTGCCCAGTTGAGCACATCGGTCGCATCGAGTTGTTGCATGCGCCCACCATCGAAGGCAAAAATAGGGAGGTAGTTGATGAGCTCGCCCAGCACCTCGGACGTGGTCTGGTCCTCCCCTGTCGCGAGTCGCGTGCCGTACTCGGCCAATAGCGACAGAGCCCGGTTCGGGTCGAACTCGAACACGTAGCAGGTGTCCTTGTGGACGACGCGTGGCTGGTCCACCTGGACATCCGACCAGGGCGACTGAACACGGAAGGCAGCCTGGAAATAGGACTCCGGAGACTTAAGCGAGCGGAGCATGAAGATACTCGCCCACTTCTTGATTGTCACGCCGGTCATTAGCTTGCCGCACGAGAGCGTGATGGAGCCCGACTTGCCCTCGCTCTCGGCTTTGTGGATGGCCTCGTCGACGGGGAGTTTCGCGGCGGCGCCTTGTCCGGCATGTCCGCCGGCGGCGACGTGGATGACGAAGCCGGAGTAAAACGGATGCTTCTCGAGCAGTGCCTTCATGGCGAAGCACGAGGCTACGTCGTTCATGTACCAGACGCTGTGCCTGACCGCATCACTGAACCGCTGGTCCTCGTACGGGAACGGAGGCTTCGCACCGAGCAGTTCGGTCTTCATCTGGGCGGCGAGCTTGCCGCGCAGCATGTCGAGAAACTGTGCTACCTGCGTGGGCTCGGCGAACTCGTAGTCGTTACGACCCCCACCCTCGACCTTGCGAGCGCGGAAGTACTCGTTCAGGGAGAAGCCGTTGAACTCCCCGTCATCGGCGAACTCCTCGGCTGTCTGCGACATCCGGTACGTGTACATCTCCATGCGAGGCAGGTCGATATACGGGTTGTCGCCGCGGCCGGCGGGCCATTGTTCCTTGTTGCGCTGCTCGTCGATGTAGGTCCAGTTGTAGACCTGGGTCTCGCTGAACTCGCCGTTCGTGATGGCCCGGAATGGCGTGCCGGACAGGTAAAGGTAGTTCCGCGAGCTCAGGGCGAGGTCGGCCTCAGTGACCTGCTCCTCAGGCTCCTCCGCCTCAGCCAGCTTCTTGTCGGCCGGGTCATAGAGCTCGCGTGCGCTCTCGCGCCACGCGCCGAAGTGATATTCGTCGATTATGATGACGTCCCAATCCAGGAGATGGATGGGCTCGTTGCGTTGCTTCACGGCGCCTTCGACGCGGCCGCTGAGGTCTTGGAAGGATGCGAACCACACGAACGGGTTCGTCCCGTCCGCGATGGCCACAGCCTCACTGACGGGGACCGTCGCGTCAACGAACTCCCAGCCTTCGAAGTCCACGTGTCCGAGCAGGTCGTCTTTCCAAGCGCCGTGGACCGCGGGCTTGTACGTCAGCACCAGGACCTTCGACCACTCCATCTCGCGGGCGAGCTGGTAGGTAGTGAAGGTCTTGCCGAAGCGCATCTTCGCGTTCCAGAGGTAGTGCGAGGGACGCGCGTCGTCACGGTGCTCGAGGAAATACGACGCAGTCTCGGCGACCGCCTCCTCCTGCTCAGGCCGCATGCCGAAATCGAGCGTGCGGGTCGGGTCGAAACGCCGGCCCCCGCGGACCACGCTGACGGCGGCCTTGACTTCGTCGAGTGTCGCCTCGAACCACTCGCCCCCAACTCGACGTATGCCAGCCGCGGCGAGCGCGCGGTGAACGTCGTAGTCGCGGAACGTTGATCCGTCTGTACGCACTGCAGAATCATCGAGAAGGATGTCCACGCCGATCAGGCCGGGGTATGCGGTGTTGAGCTGCTGGTGGATGCGCTGCCGCGCGGTCGGCTTCGTGGTCTCGCCGACCTTGATGACGCCCACCCCGTGTACCAGACCAGCGTCTGTCTCGCGCTGCCATTCCTGGTCTTTGCGTCCCGGGATGGTGTAAGCGTAGAGACGTCGTGCCTGGGCGCCGCCGCCCACCGTCTCCTGGACGTCGGCGACGACGAGGCTCATTCGGACACCTCAGCGTTGGCGGGCATCTCCCGGACCTGCGACTCGATGAACGCGATTTCGTCGTCCGTCAGGCCGTATCGCTCATAGAGGGCTTCATCCGTCCACATACGCTCGAGCGGCACTTGCGGAACGAAGGAGTAGACCTCCTTTGTCGCGTGCTGCGTCGACTTGCGGAGGGAGACGAGGAAGCGAACGAATCGCGTTCGGAGGTAGGTGGCGTACCACTCAGCGTCGGAGCTCGCGTCAAACGTGCCGGCGACGAGATAGGTCTCGCTGCATGCCGTGCCGGGGCCAGCCACGATGGGCTTGCCGAGGAACATCGTCTCGACTGCGGCGCTAGTTCCTTGGACCGCGGTCATGAGGACCTTCCAGTCGTCTACCCAGGCGTCGTTCTGGAGGATAGTGGACCGCTCAATCCACGAGACCTTCTGGGAGCCGTGGAACTTGACCGGATTCTGGAGCTTGTCCTTCTTGGCGACGCCGTGGTGGTTCGTTGGGAATCCGAAGGGCTTACGGCTGGAAACCCGTGCATCGAGAGTTGGCTCGTTCTTGGCGCGGACCTTCTCGAGAATGCTGACCGCCTCGTTCCGCCGGACGAGCACGTCGAATTCGTCGAGGTACCGCGCGGCTGGTTCGCCCATAGGCTTGCCGTCCCACATTGTTTGAAGCGTGCACGGGCCCGAGTAATCACGCTGCCAAAGGAAGTACGAGACGCCGCCGCGCACCTTGACACCCGGAAATGCGTCGTAAAGCTTCGGGTAGTCCACGAGCTTCTTCATACGACGGTCAGCGAGCATCCGCGCCCGGTACTTGTCAAGTCCCTTGCCGCCAGCGAACCACCGGGACGGCGTAATCATGACGACGTAGCGGGGATCCAGGTCGATGGCCTTCTCCACGAAGTGCTGGTAAATGGGTGCCGCGCTCGCGCCGTGACCTCCGTCCTCCAGCTGGAAGGGAGGATTGCCGACGATGACGTCGAACTTCATGTCTTTGTGCTCCTCGGTGGGGTAGGCGCCGTGGATGAACGCGTAGGCGTGGTTTTCGAGAGCATTTCCGCGCTCGATGTCGTCGGGCGAACCGCATTGCGTGCAGCGCCCGCGGCGGTCGAAAGCGTGCTCGGCGTAGACGAAGGGGATGTTCCCCGCGGCGTCGTGAAATGCGACGACGGAATTCTCGCTCGAGGCGTCGCGCGAGTAGTACAGGCTGCGGCGTCCGATGGCGCCTGTGAGTTCGGTAATGGCGGAGCCGAACAGCATGTTCTTGAAGATGTGGTTTCGGCGCCGTTCGAAGTCAGGCTCCCACTCCGCGAGCCCGTCCAGCAGCCGTCGGGCAGCTTCCCGCAGGAAGATGCCCGATTTCACCCCGGGGTCGAGCCAGCGGTAGTTTGGCTTGGACCATACCTCGGTGGGCAGCATGTCGAGCATCGCGTTGGCCACCTTCGGTGGCGTGGGCACTTCGTCGCTCGACAGTTGTGCGAGAGAGTCCAGTACGTCGGGTACGTACCGCCTCGCGCGTTGAATGGTGCTCACCGGGTTCCTCCGTCCGTGGGTGTGGGGTGGAGCGCGAGTTCCGTGTAGTGCACGGGAACGGCGTCCTGCTCGATGTCGAAGATTCCGAGCATCCCGGGTTGCTCCACCATCGGTGACCACTGTCGGACGAATGCGTGTCCGCGTGAGGGCTGGTAGTCCACGAACCGGATGGAATTGGCTTCGGCGAGGCTGTCGGCGCGGATGATGTTGGTCTCGAGGATGGCCTCGACCGCATCGGCGAAGCCCGCAGTTGCTGCCTTCGTGTTGAGCTCCATGTCAAGGTGGGAGTTGATGACGGCGCGGAGGCGGTCCTTCGACTCGTCAACGTTCTGCGGGTCGATGTCGATGGCGTAAATGGAGGCGAGCGCGCGCAACGTCCGGTGTTCGAACCGCGCACTGGTCCCGTACCGAGCAACGGTGACATGCGTCAACTTGCGGACGAGAATCTCCTCGAGGAAGTTGCCCGAGCCGCAAGCAGGCTCAAGGAACTTCCGGTCGGTGTTCTCGGGGTGCTCCTCGCTGGGGAACATGTCGTCGACCAGACGGAGCATCGCGTCCACCTCGCGCTTGTGGGTATAGACCTCGGCAAGATCTCGCACGCGCTGACGGGACTTGATTTGCAAGTGCTGGAGAGGCTGATTCTGCGGGATGGGCGTCGCCATCGAGGCTCCTGACTGGTGGCTCTAGAGGCGCCGAGGGCGCGCCTCACCGCCGGTTACTCACAATATTGTGCACCGCCGACGTTCGTGGGCAGTCCTGCCCGCCATCCCTTCTTTGCCGCGGACTCTGCATCTGTCAGAACGCCGGCGACCGACAACGAGCTGAAGGAGCGGCTCCGCGATGTCCGATCTCGCGACTGCTGAAGGCGCCTCCGCGGCTGGCCGTACCCGTTCCTTGATCAGCGCCCACACGGGCGAGAACGCTTGCTCGGTCACGCTGGGGGCAGCTACAGGAGGAGCATCTTCATCTTCCGTGGCGCTCACCGCGACGGGGACCGCTTTCAGACGCGCGTGCGTCGAGGGAGTCACCCGGAGTATGCCGAGAAGGAGTTCGAAGCGCCGGACGAGGTCTCCGGGGATCTTGAGCAGCGACGGCTGTTTGCCGTCCGGTCACTCGATGCGCACGCTCGAGGAGGCCTGCTTGTCGAGCGGATGGAAGCGCTGGGTCGCTGCGGACGCTCCTTCGCTGAGGAAGCGGGCAAGTACGCCTTCGACGACTGCCTGCCCGACTGCGCTCACAGTCTTCGCCATACGGGAGTCGAGCGAGACATCCTGCCAGCGGGCGACGGTATCGGACTCGACCTTTCGACTGCGGAACGCGGTTTGGACCACGATTCCGCTTCCGAAGGTGACGACGGGTCCGTCAGTCGACGTAGGTGCCCCCGATGGCCTGTCCGTCCGATGCCCCGAGACCGACGTCAGAGTGTGCGCGAAGCTCTGGACGACGCGCTGCTAGTCGTCGCTCAGCTGGTATTCGTAAGCCTGCCGGGACGAGGCAGCGTACGCAGCTGAAGTCCGTCGGGTCGTCGCAAACGACCTGTTTGTTACCGATTCCCGAATGCCCGAGTGCCCGAGTCCGCTGACGTCGCGAACGATCCGGCGCTCGTTGTGGAGCGCCGTGATCGGGATGTTCAGCACGAGAAGCAGCCGCGACGCCTGCGGGACGACGTCGAGGAACGTCGCCTCCGTCCGGAAGGCCAAGCGTTCCTTCAGGAAATCAAGGGAGACGAAGGGAGCGAACGACACGGCTTCGTCGCGAATCCGCTCGAAGCCCCTACGGCGCTCGGACCGGAACAGATTCGGGTGGTCAGCGATCGTGTACCGCGACTTCTGCGCGGCTCTCCTGGTACGTCGCGAGTGCCTTGGCCGGAAGCGCCGGCCGAGGACAGATTCCCAGCGCCGCTGGGCCAGCGGCGCGGCGCGGTTCCGAATGGCGAACTTGTCGCAGATGTCGGGCTGCCCGACACCTTGATTGAGGTGACGCGGGCTCTCGCGGAAGCTACCTTCCATGTCTCGCTTCTCACTGAACGGCCGGTCTAAGTACTCGAAGTTGTACCCGGTCAGCGTCAGACTGCGGAGGGTGTGCAGGTGCGCCGACTAGATGTCCTGCCGTCCCTCGCCGAGGTCGGCCCGCCACTCCGGACGGAGTGACTCGTTCTGCGGAAGGAGACGAGCGGCGTTGTCGCATCGCGCCCTTAGGCTTCCGGTGCGGCAGCTGACGAGGGGACCCCATGCAGATCACCAGCGACAGCCGGGTCCTCCTGAGCCCGAGCGACCTCAGCACGTGGGCGACCTGCGAGTGGGCGTTCCTCCGCCGCCTCGACGCCAAGCTCGGTCGTGGCGGCCCCCTGCCCGACGAGCACGACGACATGCTCGAGCGCACGGCGCGCCTGGGGGACCAGCACGAGCTCGACTACCTCGACATCCTGAAGCAGACCCGCGACGTCGTCGAGTTCGACCGACCGGCACCCCCCGATTACGCAGCGGCAGCGCAACGAGCGATCAACGCGTTCCAGACCGGCGCCGACGTCCTCTACCAACCGACCTTCCACGAGCCGCCCACCCCTGCCCGCCCGGGCTTCATCGGCTTCGCCGACTTCATCCTCCGCAACGCCGAAGGCGCCTACGAGGTCTACGACACCAAGCTCGCCCGCCACGCCAAGATCAGCGCCCTGCTCCAGCTCGCGGCCTACGCCGAGCAGATGCAGGCGCACGGCATCCCCACCGGCGAGCAGGTCCACCTCGTCCTCGGCGACCGCACGACCACTACTCACGACCTCGCCGACATCGCCCCGGTGTACCGCACGCAGCGCGCCGAGCTCAAGCGGGTCATCGCCGAGCGGATGCAGGAGCACGAGGAACTGCAGTGGGGCGACGCCCGCTACTCCAGCTGCGGCCGCTGCACGATCTGCCAGACCCAGGTGCAGCAGCACCGCGATCTGGTCCTCGTCGCCGGCATGCGCCTCGACCAGCGCACGAAGCTGATCCGGCAGGGAGTGCGGACGATCGACGACCTGGCGGATCGCACCGCGGCCGTGCCCGGCATGTCGCGGTCGACGCAAGAGAGGCTGGTGCGTCAGGCGCGCCTCCAGACCGAGACCGAAGCCGAGCAGCGCGATAGCGGAGCCAAGACAGGCCCGACCAAGCCCCGCTTCGAACTCCACGACCCTCGCGCCCTCGACGCCATCCCGGAGCCCGACCCGGGCGATGTCTTCTTCGACTTCGAGGGGGACCCCCTGCACACCGAGGACGGCGTGCACTGGGGCCTCGACTACCTGTTCGGCCTGGTCGACGACCGCGCCGACTTCACCGCCTTCTGGGCGCACACGATCCGCGACGAGCGCCAGGCGCTGATCGACTTCCTCGCCTTCGTCAAGGAACGCCGTGCCCAACATCCGGGCATGCACGTCTACCATTACGCCGCGTACGAGCGGACGCACCTGCTGTCCCTCGCCGCCCGGCACGGTGTGGGGGAGGACGACGTCGACGACCTGCTCCGCGCCGGCGTGCTCGTCGACCTGTACCCGATCGTCCGCAAGGCCCTTGTGGTCGGCAGCCACAGCTACTCGATCAAGAAGCTCGAGCCGCTGTACATGGGCGAGGACTTCCGCCTCAGTGACGTCACGAACGCCGCCGACAGCATCACCGCGTACGTCGAGGCGATCGAGGAACTCCGCAGCGGCGACCCCGCCACCGGCCAGCGCATGCTCGACCAGGTCGCCGACTACAACGCCTACGACTGCCGCTCCACGCTGCGGCTCCGCGACTGGCTGCTGTCGCTCCGGCTCCCGCGCACGGAGCCCGCGACCGAGGAAACGGAACTCCTGCCGCCGATCCCCGTCGAGCGCGAGCCGAACCCCGTGTACACGGCACTCGCCGCGCAGATCGCAGACGTCGACCCCCTCGACCGTGACGCCGACCAGACCGCCCTGGCGCTCGCGGCCGCCGCGATCGACTACCACCGCCGCGAGGCCAAGACCTTCTGGCAGGACCACTTCGACCGCCTCCGCAACCCCGTCGACGACTGGGCGGACACCCGCGACGTCCTCGTCGTCGAGCGCGCGTCCGTCGAGCGGGACTGGGACACGCTGCCGCGTGCCCGCTCGCAGTCGCGAGAGATCCGCCTGTCCGGGACGCTCGCGCCCGGTTCGCGCATCCGGCCGGGAGGCACGCCCCACCTCGTTTACGACGACCCACTCCCGCCGTCGGTCACCGCTCCGGCGCCGGGTTCGAAGGGTGCGTCGGCTCGCGCGGTCGTGCTGGACGCGGCCGACAACGGCGACGCGTTCGAGGTCCTGGTGAAGGAGAGCCTGGCGGTCGGTGGCGGGGAACCGCACCACGACTTCCCGGTCGCCCTCGCGCCGGCCGCGCCACCACGGGCGAAGCCGCAGCCCGAGGCGATCGCCGAGTGGGGCCAGGAGGTCCTCGACGCCCTGCCGGAGATGCTGCCCGACCCCGCGCTCGACCTGCTCCGCCGAGTCCCGCCGCGCGGCGCGCTGGCCCCGGTCGCCGGAGATGACACCGTCTCCGCGGTCGTCACGACGCTGCTCGGGCTCGACCGGTCGTACCTGGCGATCCAGGGCCCTCCCGGGACAGGCAAGACCTACGTCGGGTCGAACGTCGTCGCTCGGCTCGTCCGCGAGCACGGCTGGCGCGTCGGGGTCGTCGGCCAGTCCCATGCGACGTCGGAGAACTTCCTGTCGTCGGTGGTCCGCGCGGGGGTCTCCGCCGACCGTGTGGTGAAGGTGCCGAAGTCCGGCGCGACCGAGGACGAGCTCGAGGCCGTGGCGTGGACCCCGGTGAAGAACAACGCCGCCGTCTCGGCGTTCCTGTCGTCGTGCGCCGAGACCGGCACCGGGGGAGTCGTCGGCGGGACCGCGTGGACCTTCGCGAACGAGGGCACGATCCCGCGGCGCTTGCTCGACCTGCTCGTGGTCGACGAGGCCGGGCAGTTCTCGCTCGCCCCGACCATCGCGTCCTCGATCGCCGCGCAGCGCCTGCTCCTGCTCGGCGACCCGCAGCAGCTGCCCCAGGTCTCGCAGGGCTCGCACCCCGAGCCGGTCGACCAGTCAGCGCTCGGGTGGCTGGCGGACGGGGAGCACGTGCTCCCGCCGGAGTTCGGCTACTTCCTCGCACACACCCGGCGCATGGAGCCCGCGCTGACGGCATCGGTCTCGGGCCTGTCGTACGACGGGCAGCTGACTTCGATCGTGAGTGGTCGGCACCTCGACGACCTCGACCCCGGCGTCCACCCCGTGCCGGTCGTCCACAGCGGGAACACGACGTCGTCGGAGGAAGAGGCCGCACGGGTCGTCGAGCTCGCCCAGAGCCTGATCGGTCGCCGGTGGGTCGACGGCGAGGTCTCCAGGCCGTTGACGGACGAGGACGTCATCGTCGTCGCGCCGTACAACGCGCAGGGAGCGCTGATCCGCGAGGCCCTCGACCGCGCCGGACTCCGCGGGACCCAGGTCGGCACGGTCGACATGTTCCAGGGGCGCGAGGCCGTGGTGTCCATCACGTCGCTCGCGGCCTCGAGCGCGGCAGACATCCCGCGCGGGCTCGACTTCCTGCTCATGCCGAACCGGCTCAACGTGGCGCTGTCGCGGGCGCAGTGGGCGGCGTACCTCGTCTACTCGCCGGCGCTCACCACGGGCCTACCCTCGTCGATCAGCGGGTTGTCTCTGCTCTCCCGGTTCATCGAGCTGGTCGAGCCGCCCCACTGACGCCGGCAGGGCGACAACGATCAGCCGGCCTGGACGGTGCCGACCGCCGAGCTGTAGCTGGCGGCCGCGCCGAACCGCGCCCCGATGATCGTGACCGACCATGCGCTCCGATCCGGCGCGACCGAGTACAGGACCCGCGCGCCCGCCGGGATCGGCGCCAGCCCCGTTCCGTCCATCAGGGCTATCCGCGACGGGTCGCTCGCCGTCGTGAGCTCGGTCGGGTAGTTCCCGGCTCCGAACCGTCCCTCCATGGCGTACGCCAGGGTCCCAGCGCCCATGGCGACCGCGGACCGCTCGGTGTCGAAACTCGTCGGCTCGGGAACCGCGGGCGCCTGCGGTGCAGCCGCCTCGGCCGGGACCGGAGCCGCTCCCTGCTCCGTGCTGTCGCCTGCAGCTGCCGGCTCCGGCGCTGCTTCTGCCGGCACCTGGTCCTCGGTCGCAGGAGCGGCCGGCACCGCATCGGGCGAGGACACCGCCATCGGGAAGCCGGGGTCGAACACCTGCCCCTCGTGCGATGCCGGCAGCGAGAGCACGGGCCACTGCACCCCGACGGTGGAGAGCCCGAACGCGAGCACCGCGTAGGCCATGAGGGCCGTACCGACGGTGCCGAGCATGATCGCGCCGCGGCCGAACGCGCGCGCGACGCTGCCGAAGCGGCTCCGGTCGGTCACGAGACGGCGTCCGATGACGATGGCTGTGACTCCGATGGTCGATGCGATGAACCCGCTCTGGACCCCGGCCTCCTGCGGCTCGGCGAGTGCCATGACGAGGCTGCCGAGTCCGAGGAACATCGCCAGGGTCGCCCATGCCCACGGTCGGGTGGCTCGCCGGGCGCCTCGGGGCGGCTCGGCGGTCAGGAACGCGGATCTCGGCCGTCGCGGCGGCGGCCCGGACGGTGCGTCGGCGAAGTACCCCGGAGGAGACCAGTCACGTGGTCCTGGACCGCCCAGTGGCATCGTCGTCCCCTCGTTCTTCGTTCAACGACGGTCCGAGTCTGGCTGTCGGTCTCGAGTTGAGCGATCCCCAGAACTGGGTGGGTGCCGGGTTCGACACGGGGCGTGTCGAGGGCTCCGGAGTCCACGACGGTCCCGTCCGGAAGCGGACCGCCGGACCGCGTCGCCGGCAGCGAACGTGGCGTGACGATCTCGGTTCGCGATCGCCGGGGATCGTGAACCAGGATCGTCAGCCGCAGATCGCAACCAGCAGGTCCGCCAGGCCAGTCCCCGGCGGGCCGATCTGGTCGGTGGTGGCCTAGCCCTGGGTGGAGTCGTCGGCCTCGGCGTCGGCGTCGTCGCCGGGGATCTCGCCGCGCATCTGCGCCCGGATCCCCGCGAGCACGTCGGCGTGCAGGAAGTTGGCGTCCTCGGCGCTGGTCGGGTCGACGACGATGCCGAACTCCTCGGGCACCGCGGTCACGAGTTCGGCCATGCGGACCGGGCGGGCCTCGGTGCCGGGGACGCCCTCGGTGAGTTCGGCGGGGTCGGTGAACACCGGGACGAAGGGCAGGTCGCGGATCATCACGTGCGCGATGCTCCCGCCCTCGGGGTCGCCCGCGGGCTTCCACGGCACCCACGCGGCACTGCCGAGGAACCCTTGCGCCGACGACGCCATGCGGCGCCGCAGGGCTCCGGCGGGCGACTCGGTCCTGCCGGCACCGGGGCCGAACGCCGACCCGCTCGTGTCGTTGCTGCTCATGGGGTTCCCTCCGCCGTGGTGTGCCCGGCCATGCTCCCACGTGGTGCGGGCGGAACCGAATGCGGCACCGTCACAGCCATCTCCCCACCGGACGCGATCGGCGTTGCGGCGGTGGGGCGTGCCTCCAGACCGACGACGGCGCCCGACCCACGAGGTGGGCCGGGCGCCGGACGGACCACGCTCAGTACTTGGCCGACTGCCCGCCGTCGATCGGGACGACCGTCGCGTTGACGTACGAGGCGTCGTCGGACAGCAGGAAGGCGACGACGGCGGCGATCTCGGGGGCCTCACCGTAGCGCTTCGTGGGGTTGACCTGGATGAACTCCTCGGCGGCCTTCCGCGGGTTCTCCGCGTCGATCTGCTTCATCGAGTTCTCGACCATCGGCGTCCAGATCGCACCGGGAGCGATGGCGTTGATGCGGATGCCGTACTGGCCGTACTCCACGGCGGAGTTGCGGGTGAGGCCGACGACACCGTGCTTGGCGGCCGCGTAGCCGGACTGGTTGCCGATGCCGCGGATGCCACCGACGCTCGCGGTGTTCACGACCATGCCCGAGCCCTGCTCGCGCATGACCCGCAGCACCTTCTCGAGCCCGAGGAACACGCCACGGAGGTTGATCGACACGACCTTGTCGAACTCGGCGGCGGTGAAGGACTCGGTGGGGTTCTGCTTGCCCTCGATGCCGGCGTTGTTGAAGAAGCCGTCGATGCGGCCGAAGCGCTCGGTGGTGGCGGTGACGTAGGCGTCGACCTGGGCCTCGTCGGAGACGTCGGCGACGGTGGTGAGCACCTGGGCGTCGGGGGTCGCCTCGAGGACGGCGGCCTTCGTGGCCTCGAGTCCCTCGCTGGAGACGTCGACGAGCGACAGCTGAGCACCTTCGGCGGCCAGGCGGACGGCGGTCGCGCGGCCGAGGCCGGAGCCGCCGCCGGTGATGAGGACGACGCGGTCGGTGAAGCGGGTGGTGGATGTCATGGATGGCCTCCTGCGGTCTTCGACGATGAAGGGCTCGGGTCCAGCGGTGGGTCGACGAGTCCGTTCGATGCATCTGCATCGATAGCTCTAGGCTACACCTGTCGTTTTGCTCTGCGGTCATCCGCTCAGCAGCGCGCGAGCACCCGCTCCATCGCGTCGCGCTCCGCGGGCGCCACCCAGAGCCGGTACGTCGTCTTCACCGTGATCTGGTGCTCGACGTAGGTGCAGCGGAACGCCGTGTCCGCGGGCAACCACGTCGCCGCGTCGCCCGAACGCTTCTGCGCGTTCGAGTGGCCGTCGACGGCGAACAGGTTCGCGGGGTCGTTCGCCAGGGCTTCGCGCTGCTCCTGCGTCAGCTGCTGTGCGCCGGTGCGCCACGCGTTCTCGAGCGCGACGACGTGGTCGATCTGCACGAGGGTCGAGGTCCGGTTCCCGCGGACGAAGTCCACCCGCTCGCCGGTGTACGGGGAGACCAGCGTGCCGCGCAGGACCTTGCAGGGCCCCTGCCGCTCGATGTCCGTCAGGTCGCGGGCGAGCACGTCGTTCCGGGTGTCGCAGCCGTTGTGGTCGACGTCGAGCCAGGCGGTGCCGAAGCGGGCCTCGCGGTCGTAGCCGGTCGCGGCGGCCTTGCCCTTCACCGGCAGGGTAGCGAGCTCGCTGCGGGCGGTCGCGGCTGCGGTCGCGTCGGTCGGGCTGGTCGCGTCGGTCGGGCTGGGCGCCTCGGTCGCCTCGGTCGGGCTGGTCGGCTCGGTCGCGTCGACGGTCGGCCGGGAGGCGCCGCCCGCCTCGACCCCACCACCCGCGTCGGCCGTCGGTGCGGTGGTGATCGTCGGTGCGGCCGTCGACGAGGACGTCCCGTCCGCGGCGGCGTCGGCGTCCGCGTCGGTCACGCCGGTGGTGTGCAGCAGCCAGCCGGCGAGGACGACGACCGCGACGAGGCCGAGCGACGTCAGCGATGCCCGAGCCCTGCGGCGCGAGGAGGTGGAACGGGTGGAACGCGGACGGCGTCGACGGGACGTCATGGGGAGGCCTTCGGTGGTGCGGTGGAGCGGGCCCGGGTGGACCGTCCTCGATCATCCCGTGCGGCACCGACGAACCAGGGCGTAGACACGGGGCATGACCGATCACGCGAACCCCTCCGTGCCCGTCACCGGTGGATCGATGCCGCTCCTCGGCTTCGGCACCTGGCAGATCCCCGACGCCGACGCTCCCGTCGCCGTGGGCGCTGCGCTCGAGGCCGGCTACCGCCACATCGACACCGCCACGGGCTACTCGAACCAGCGCGGCGTGGGGAAGGCGCTCGCCGACGCCGGCCTCGCCCGCGATGACGTCTTCGTCACGACGAAGCTCCCGCCGGACAACGCCGACCGGGTGCGCCAGACCATCGAGGAGAGCCTCGAGCAGCTCGGGCTCGACCACCTCGACCTGTGGCTCGTGCACTGGCCGCCGAACGGCGAGGCCCGACCCGACGTGTGGGAGCAGGTCGTCCAGGCGCAGGCCGACGGGTTGACCCGGGCGGTGGGCGTGAGCAACTACTCGCTCGCGCAGATCGACGAGCTGACCGACGCGACCGGGACGACCCCGGCCGTGAACCAGATCCGGTGGAGCCCCGCCGAGTACGACGCCGAGGTCGCCGCGGGGCTGCACGAACGTGGCGTGGTGCTCGAGGGCTACAGCCCGTTCAAGGCGAGCAACCTGCAGGACCCGACGCTCGTCGAGATCGCGGAGGCGCACGACGCCGACAGCGCGCAGGTCATCGTCGCGTGGCACGTGGCGCACGGGTTCGTCGTGATCCCGAAGTCGTCCAACCCGGAGCGCATCCGGTCGAACGCGCTCGGGGCGCACCTCGAGTTGACCACCGACGAGGTGTCGCGGATCGACGGTCTCGCCGGCTGACCCGGTCGCGACGGCGGGCTCAGGCGGGAGCGGCCAGGGCCCGCCGTCGTCCTACGGCTCGGCGAGGTCGAGTCCCTCGGCCTGGGCGATGCGGCGGAGCTTTCGGTCGAAGGTGGCGAGCTGGCCGTGCACGGCCTGCGCCGTGACGAGGACGACCGCGTCCGGCATGCCGAGCCGGCGGCTGGCGCGCATGTCCGCCGCCCAGCGTGCGGTACGGCCCGTGACCGGGACGACCGACACGCCGAGTCGTTCGATGGTGCCGCGCTCACGATCGGCGTGCCCACGCGATGCCGGTCGCACGAGCATCTCGGCGAGGGTCAGGGCCGAGGTGCAGAACTCGTCCCACGCGTGGTCCTCGACCAGGTCGTACGCTCGCTCGTGCAGGCCGTCGCCCTCGTCGAGCAGCGCGATCACGACGTTCGCGTCGAGGACCATCACCGTGCCGGCCGCCTCCGCCGATGCCCCTCGGACGCGCTCGACCAGACGCCTCGGCTGCCGCCGAAGGAGCCGCCGAGCGTGACCTCGGTGCCGTTGCGCAGGCGGAAGGTGGACGTCGCCGTGGTGCCGTCGCGCCGGACCACTCCTGTTCGCGGCGGCGCGGGATCGGCGTGGGACTCGAGATCGGCGTGCGGCTCGACGTCCGGTCCAGCTCCAGCTGGAGTCGGTGTCAGCAGGCTCGCGACCGGGACCTGCGGAGCGGGACGGGGCTGGGCGGAGCGGCTGGTCTCGACGAACATGCGGCGACGGTACCGACACGGGCGTCCGGACGCGAAGGAGTTCGTATGTCGCGGCTCAGGTGAGGAGCGAGCGGATGTCCTCGGCGGTCAGGTCGTCGGCGAACAGGGCGTCGTCGTCGATCATGGTCGCGAAGAGTTCGGCCTTCTTGGCGGCGAGGGCGAGGACCTTCTCCTCGATGGTGTCCTCGGCGATGAAGCGCTGCACGTTCACGGAGCGGGTCTGCCCGATGCGGTGCGTCCGGTCGACCGCCTGGGACTCGGCGGCCGGGTTCCACCAGGGATCGAGCACGAAGACGGTGTCCGCCTCGGTCAGCGTCAGCCCGAAGCCGCCGGCCTTGAGGGAGATGAGGAACGCCGGTGCCGCGCCGGTCCGGAAGCGGTCGATGACCTGCGGGCGCTTCCGGGTCGAGCCGTCGAGGTACTCGTACCCGATGCCGCGTGCGTCGAGCGCCTCGGCGACCATGCGCAGGAACGTGGTGAACTGGCTGAAGACCAGGGCGCGGCGGCCCTCGGCGGCGAGCTGCTCGAGCTCGTCGAGCAGCAGGTCGAGCTTCGCCGAGGGGATGGGCTCCGCAGCGGCAGCGGCAGCGGCAGCGACGTCGTCGTCGGCGTCCTGGTCCGTCTGCTGCACGAGTGCCGGCGACAGGGCGAGCATCCGGAGGAGGGTCAGCGACCGGAAGACGATCATCCGGTTGCGCGCCAGGTCGTCGATGAGGTCGAGGACCTTCAGGCGCTCCCGGTTGAGGGTCCGCTCGTACAGCGCGCGGTGCGCGGGGTCGAGCGTCACCCGGACGACCTGCTCCTGCTTCGGCGGCAGGTCGGCGGCGACGCTCTCCTTCGTCCGGCGGAGCATGAGCGGTCGGATCCGACGCCGGAGCCGGTCGGTGAGCTCCTTGCGGGCGTCCCCGCGCAGGTCGGGGGAGCCGAGCGGCTTGACGTAGTCGTCGCCGAACCGGGACCACGACGACAGCAGCCCGGGCGCGACGACGTGGAACAGCGCCCAGAGGTCGGTCAGCCCGTTCTCGAGCGGGGTCCCCGTGACGGCGAACTTCACCGGCGCGGGCAGCTCGGCGGCGACCCGGTGCGTCTGCGACTGCGGGTTCTTCACGAACTGCGCCTCGTCGAGCACGAGCGCCGACCAGGACACCCCGGTGTACTCGGCGGCGTCGAGCCGGAGCAGTGCGTACGAGGTCACGACGACGTCGGACTCCGCCGCCGCTCGGGCGACCCGGGCGTGGTCCTTGAGCGAGGTTGCGGTGACGGCGGTCACCCGCAGGGAGGGGGTGAAGCGGGCTGCCTCGTCCGCCCAGTTGCCGACGACCGAGGTCGGCGCGACGACGAGGAACGGCGGAGCGTCGGGCTCGGACCGGCGGGCGGCGGCGATCATGGACAGCACCTGCAGGGTCTTGCCGAGGCCCATGTCGTCGGCGAGCACCCCGCCGATGCCGTGCTCCCGCAGGAACCGGAGCCAGGCGTAGCCGGCGTGCTGGTAGGGGCGGAGCTCGGCGTGCACGGTGTCCGGCACGGGGACCTCGTCCTGCGGTGCGGCGTCGAGCAGACCCGCTGCGATCCGCTGCCAGCGCTCGTCGTGCTCCGTCTCGTCGGCCAGCTGGTCGAACTCCGACCACAGTCCGGCCTGCAGCGGGGTCACCGTCAGGGCCTGGTCGGGTTCCCACTCGTCGAGCTCGCGCGCTTCCTCGATGAGTTCCTTGAGCCGGTCGAACGTCGGGTCGGCCAGCGACAGGTACGACCCGTCGATGAGCTTCATGCGGCGGTCACGCTTCGCCAGCGCCCGGAGCAGCGGGGTGAACGGGATCTGCCGCCCGTTCACGGTGACGAAGATGCCGAGGTCGAACCAGTCGTGCTTCTCGGACGGCATCGTCGTGACGCGGATGTGCGGTCGCCCGGTCAGCCGCTCGTGGTCGCCGGGCTCGCCCTGCACGAACGTCCGGACACCGAGTGCGGGCAGGGCCGGCAGGAGTTCGGTCGCGAAGACGGCGACGTCCGCACCGTCGACCGTGCCGTCCTCGAACCAGGCGAGACCGCCGCCGGGGCCGGTCGTCACGGACTCGTCGGCGGCGTGCAGCCCGCTGAGGTCGGGGAGCGGCCCGTGCAGCGTGACCGGGTCCTTCCGTCCGTCGACGTGCCACCGCCACTGCAGGTGCAGGCGGTCGTCGGTCCGGGGTGCCCGGGCGGGTTCGAACGTCGCCGTCAGGACGAGCTCGGGCGGTGTCCGCTCGGGGAGTTCGACCGAGCCGTCGGAGCTGACGAGACCGAGCGCGCCGCGGAGCCGCGGCGACCAGTCGGCCAGGAACTCGTCGACGGCATCGGACGGCACGGTGATGCGCGCGCCCTCGACGAGCATGCGGCGCTGGTCCTCGGGGACCGGAACCGGGGTCGGGGCGAGGGTGACGTGGAACTCGGGGCTCTCGCGGAAGGCGTAGACACCGTGGTCGCCGATCGTGCGCGCCGAGCCGTCGGGTACCGGGCGCCCGTCGACGACCGCACTCGCACCGATGACGAGCGCGCCGTCGTGCCGGGCTGCGTCGAGGAGCACGCGCGCGTCGCCGCCGAGGACCGCGCCGCCCTCGCGCTTGCCCGTCACGAAGGCGATCCCGAGCCCGGCTGCCTGCCGGAGCAGCGGCCAGAGCAGGGGGCTGCCGAAGTCGTCGAGGTGCACCCAGTCGCTCTCGCCGGGGAGCCCCGCGAGCTGCCCGGCGCGGTGCAGCGCGGAGAACTGCAGGAACCAGGCGTGCTGTTCGGGCGCGATGCCGAGCCGGTTCATCGAGTAGGGGAGCGTGCCCCAGGTGAGCTGCCCTCGGACCCAGTTGCCGGCGGCGCTGCGGGTCACCGGGCGGACGCCGAGCCGCACGCTGCGGGCACGGGACGGCAGCGCCCGGCCGGCGGCGCGCGCACGGGAGGCGAGTGCGGCGGGGACCGCGTCGCGCAACTCGAACTGCAGACCCGTGGGGGTGCCCTGCGGGGCGACCGCCCGGTCGTCGTCACCGGCGAGGCGGGCGAGGTCGAGCCTCCAGTCCGGGGCAGGCGGTGGGGCGAGGGGAGCCGCTGCTCGGGGTTCGGCGGCGAGGGCCCGCGCGTTGATGGTGAGGAGCGCGGCGGCGACGTGCTTGCAGTCGCCGCCGAGGGGGCAGGAACAGGTGCTGCGGACGGGGCGGACGAACTCGCCGCGGGCGACGGTGGTCTCGACGCGGAGCTCGTAGGGGTCGTCGGCGGAGCCGGAGACGGTCGCGGTGACCGTGCCGTCGTCGTCGTGCCAGGTGGCGTCCTCGACCAAGCCCGCCCGGACCACGTCGCGCGCGCGGCCGAAGGTCTGCGGCCCGACGAACCGGATGACGTCGACGGCGTCGATCATCGGGGCGGCGGGCACGGGTCCATCGTGCCAGGCGCCACCGACCTCCGCTGCTGGCCCTCCGCTGCTAGCGTGGGCGGGCGCCGGAGGGCGCGCGACACGAGGGGGATCGCATGGGGAACGCAGCGCGCGGCGCAGTCGTGGTGGCAGGGGCGGTGGCGACGGTGGTCGCTCTGTCGGGGTGCAGTGTGCTCGGGGCGGGGACACGGACGGCCGAGGCGCCGGCTCCGAGCGCGAGCGCGACGACGGCGGCGACGCCCGGCACGGCGTCGTGTGACCTGGCCTCCGGGACCGGTTCGGTGTCGATCGAGGAGACCGCGGACGCCTACCGCGTCGAGTGGTCCGGCGTGCCGACGGACGACGACGGGGCGCGGCAGGAGTACCAGGTGCAGCTCGGCACCGCGTCGCAGGACGACCACATCACGATGTACATCGAGTTCGACAGCATCACCGGGGCGACCACCTACGGATGGTTCGACCCGGACACCCTCGACGTCGATCCGGTGCCCGGTGACCCGGACACGTCGGCCGGCACCGTGGTCGGTGTCTTCCCGAAGCAGCGGGACATCGACGCTTCGTACTGGTCGCCGTCGTGGTCGAAGACCACCACCGAGGACTCGGACACGACGTACTGCACCCAGGACGGCCAGGTCCTCGACTGGACGCCGCTCGACTGACGTGTCTTGTCCGCGTCCCGTTCTGGGGGCGTCGCTGACAGCGGCTCAGGTGCAGGATCGATGCGTGCTGCAGTCACTGGTGTACATGAGTTCCGCCACCGAGCCCTTCGACGAGGGCGACCTCGAGGCGGTGCTCGACCACGCCCGGACACGGAACACCGCCGACGGGCTGACCGGCATGCTCGTGCACCGCGGCGGACGCTTCATGCAGCTGCTCGAGGGGCCGTACGACGCGGTGATGGCGACGTACGCGCGCATCGTCGCGGACGAGCGGCACGACGACGTCCGGCTGCTCGTCGAGGAGTCCATCCACACGCGACGGTTCCCGGAGTGGTCGATGGCGTACGACCGCGAGACCGACGGTGTCGAGGTGCCCGAGGGCTTCAGCACCTTCCTCGATCGTGGAGACGACAGCGCCGACCAGAGCCGCCCCCGCGAGCTGCTGCGGTGGTTCCGCAACCACCCGATGGCGGACCCGACGGCGGCGAAGGGCAAGCACCGGCGCGACGCCTGACGCCCTGCCGCCGTCGCGCTCGGAGACCCGGATCGATCGGGTCATACTGGTTCGGTGACGACACTGCGAGGCATGATCCGCTCGACCGAGACGCGCGAGGCCGAGGGCTACGCGGACTCCGTCGTGGCGGCCAAGGAGGCAGCCGTCGCCGCACTCGACCTGGACGGGTTCGCGCTGCTGCAGACGAACGCGGTCGAGAGCAAGGCGACGGGGGAGACCACGATCAAGGCGACCGCGCGGTCGACCGCGACGCGGGAGCACGAGGCCTCCGGACCGAACTACGTGGCGGCGCTGGCGGCGTACCGGAACACCGTGCCGGAGGGGTGGCAGGCACAGCACGTGTGGGTGGTGGCGGAGTAGCACGTCCGGCGTCGTTGTTCGGTCCTGCTCGTCCTGCTCGTCCTGCTCCTCCTGCTCGTTCTTGCTCGTTCGTCAGCCGGTGGGCGCGCCCGTCGCGGGTTCGTCGACGCTGTAGACCGTCGGCTCCGGGACGGGCACGGACGCGTGCTGCCAGAGCCAGAAGCCGCCACCGCCCACGGTGAGCCGGTAGGGGCCGGGGGCCCGGTCGTACCGCCGTGCAACGGCGTCGCGGTTGTCGGCGAAGATGCCCCGGGAGAGGGTGAGGTGCCCGCAGTCCGTCGTCTCGAGCGACACGGCCGGGTGCGAAGACCCCACACCCTTCAACGAGCGGTTGGACACCGTGACGGCTCGCGCCGACGTGATCGTGCAGGTCACCTGCTCCTGGTGCGCGTCGTCGTAGGCGATCATGACGGGCAGCCCCGGGAACATCGACAGCGTCGTGAGGAAGAAGGCCACGGAGAACAGCGTGAAGAGCGCGTTGCGCACCCGTCTGGGCTCCCGGTCGACGGTGAGCTTGCCGAAGAAGGTCGTGAACGCCGTCCACGGTTCGGTGGCGTTCTGTTCGAGCCATCGGACGAGGACGTCGTGGTGGCGGCGGAACCGGTCCGTGGAGAAGCCTCGACCACGCGCGGTCCTGCCGCGGATCGTGGTGTTGCCCGGTCCCGAGGCGCTGAACCCGACGAGTTCGCCGGGCGAGATCGTCACGGTCCGCCGCATGTGCGGTACCACCTCGAGCCGATCGGGGAACACGCGGATGCGGTTCCGGATGCTCCCGATGCTCAGGTACAGGCCGAGGACGCCGGCGACGAGCACCAGGCCGCTCGTCCACAGCTGGGTGAACCAGGCACCCCCGAACACCAGGCGGGTCGAGGCCAGCCAGACCCCGAGCGCGAGGACGCCCGCGCACAGTGCCGTCCACGCGATCGGTGCGATGACGCCGCCGCGGACCGTGACCGGGCGCGCCCCGGCGACGGCCTGTGCCGTTTCCCCCACCACGGGTCGACCCTATTCGTTCAGGAGCAAGCACGACGCGGCTGCTCAGGACGGGTGCGCCGCAGCGGCGACGTCCTGCCGACGTGACAACACGGCCGAGGAGCGCCCAAGATGACCGTCGTGAGCACATCCGAGACGATCGACCAGCCGTTCGCGAACGAGTTCGTGGCGGCTGTCCGTGCCCGCTTCCACGACAGCGGACTCCTGCGTGACGGCATGGAGTGGGCCGCCGGTGGCGTGCAGCCGCCGGACGCGGCGGTCATCCTCTACCGGGACCGGCCCGGCGGACCTTCACTCGGTCGGCGCTAGCTCCTGCGGGACTACTCGGCGCTCTTCGGCGGTGCGACGGCACAGTGGCTGGCGACGGAGGCGTGGGTGTCCGACACCACGGCCCCGTCGGGGGACGGCGAGCGGAAGGACGTCGACTGGGCGGATGGACTCGTTCCCGATCAGGCCGAGGTCCGCTGGCTCGACCAGGACCGGCGGTGCGCGTGCCCTCCTGACGGGAGGACGCGCACCGTCGCCCTCGGGGCGAGGAGCCTCAGCGCTGCTCTGTGGCCAGCTTGCTGTGCTTCCGCGAGTACCCGAAGTACACCCCGAGCCCGATCGCGAACCAGATCGCGAACCGCACCCAGGTCTCCCACTGCAGGAACGTCACGAGCCACAGTGAGGCGACGACCCCGATGATCGGCACGACGGGCATGAACGGGAGCCGGAACTGCCGGTCGAGGTCGGGCTGCCGGTAGCGCAGCACGATCACTGCCGAGCAGACGACGACGAACGCGAGCAGGATCCCGATGTTCGTCAGCTCCGCGACGACGCCGATCGGCAGCAGCCCCGCGAGCACCGCCGACGCGATGCCGAGGATCCACGTCACCCGCGTGGGCACGTGCCGCTTCGGGTCGGTCTTCGCGAACCACTTCGGCATGAGCCCGTCGCGGCTCATCGAGAACCAGACGCGCGAGGCACCGAGCATGAAGGTGACCAGCACGGTCACGATGCCGACGATGGCCCCGATCGCGATGACGTTGGCGACCCCGCCGAGCCCGACCGATGCGAACGCCGACGAGAACCCCGAGGCGGGGTCGATGTCGGTGTACTTCTGCATGCCGGTGAGCACGAGCGTCGCCAGGACGTAGAGCACCATCGCGATGCCGAGCGACAGCAGGATCGCCTTCGGCATGTGCTTCCGCGCGTCGGTGGACTCCTCGGCGGCGGTGGACATCGCGTCGTAGCCGAACACGGCGAAGAACACCGTGGCGGCGCCGGTCATCACGCCGCCGAAGCCGAACGGGAAGTACGGCGAGTAGTTCGCGCTGTTGATGTGGAAGACCCCGAGCACGACGATGAGCACGACGAGGGCGACCTTGATCGCGACGGCCACGAGCTCGAAGCGCGCCGCGCTCCGGATACCCCGGGTCAGCACGAAGGCGGTGAGCAGGCAGAGGACGATCGCGAACACGTCCACGACGTGGCCGTCACCGGTCCCGGGCGCGCCGAGCATCCACGCGGGCAGCTCGATGCCGAACTGGCCGACCAGGAACCCGACGTAGCCCGAGATGCCGATCGCGACGACGGCGACGATCGCGGTGTACTCGAGCAGCAGGTCCCAGCCGATGAACCACCCGACGACCTCGCCGAGCACGGCGTACCCGTACGTGTAGGCGCTGCCGGCCTTCGGGATCATCCCGGCGAACTCGGCGTACGACAGCGCGGCGGCGGCACTGGCGACACCGGCGATCAGGAAGCTGATGAGGACGGCGGGGCCGGCGACGCCGTTCGCGACGGTGCCGGCGAGGGTGAAGATGCCCGCGCCGATGATGCCGCCGATGCCGATGGCCGTGAGCTGCCAGAGCCCGAGGTGCCGTTTCAGGCCGCCCTCGCCCTCGGGGTCGTCGTCGATCGTGTCGATGGGCTTCCGCCGGAAGATCCCCTGTGTCGTCGTCGTCACGCGCCCACTCTGCTCCTTCTGCGGCGGCGGTGGTAGACCCGGCTGCATGCATCGTGCTGCTCGTGCCGAACCCGGTCCCGGCAAGGAGTCCGTCTGGGACTACCCGCGTCCTCCCGCCGTCGAGGCGGTCCCCGACCGCGTCGTCGTGCGGCTCGGCGGAACGATCGTGGTCGACACGACCGACGCCGTCCGGGTGCTCGAGACCTCGCACCCGCCGGTGTACTACGTCCCGATGGCGGGGCTCGAGCTGCGTCCGGCGCAGGGGTCGAGCATGTGCGAGTTCAAGGGGCGTGCGCGCTACTTCGACGTGGTCGGCGGGGACGGCGTCGTCGCGCCCCGGGCGGCGTGGAACTACCCGACGCCGGAGCCCGGGTACGAGGACCTCCGCGACCGGGTGGCGATCTACCCGTCGGCGATGGACTCCTGCGAGGTCGGCGGCGAGGTCGTGCAGGCGCAGGAGGGCGACTTCTACGGCGGGTGGATCACCTCGCGGGTGGTCGGACCCTTCAAGGGCGGGCCGGGCACGCTCGGCTGGTGACCGCCCGCCCGGTGGCGGCGACGGGGCGGAGGTCCGCCGCGCCTCCAGGCCGTCGACCGGTGGTGGATGACCGCGGTCAGCGGCGCGCGTAGGGCGACCAGAACGGCGGCGGGAAGCCTCCGTCGGTCGCGAAGGTGAGCAGCTGCCAGGCCGTCATCACCAGGCCGAGGCCACCGAGCACCATCCCGATCCACGCCCAGACGCGCACGGCGCGACGTCGACCGGCGATCCGGACCGCGCGGACGCCGCAGAGCACGCAGACGATGCCGAACACGGCCTCGAGGAGCACGTGCCGCGCCATGTCGGCGGCGGGCACGATGATGCCCATCCAGAGCGAGAGGGGAGCGAGCAGCACGGCGACGGTCGCGAGGACGGCGGGCGGTTCGTGGTCGCGAGCGACGGCTGCCATGGGTCCGAACGTACCGACCCGTGGCCCGGTGCGCTCGCCTCCGGGGACGGCCGGTCCGCGCATCACCGCGCGACGCGCCGGACGGACACTGCGCGAGCGAGCACGATGAGGGCATGCGTTCCTTCGTCCGTGTCCTCCTCGGTGCTGCGCTCGTCTTCGCGGGCACCAGCCACCTCACCTTCGCCCGTCGTGACTTCCGCGCCCAGGTGCCGGACTTCGTGCCGCTCGACACGGACACGACCGTGCTGGCCTCCGGTGTGGCGGAGATCGGACTCGGCAGCGCGCTGCTCTTCACGCCGCGCAGCCGCCGGAAGACCGTCGGCACGGTCGCGGCCCTGTTCTTCACGGTGATCTTCCCGGGCAACCTGTCGCAGTGGGTGAACCGCCGCGACGCGTTCGGCCTCGACTCCGACGAGAAGCGCGTCGCCCGTCTGTTCGGGCAGCCGCTGCTCATCTGGGCTGCGCTCTGGTCGACCCGCGGGTCCGGTACGGGGCGCTGATGGCTGCCCCGGCGGCGTCGCAGGACCCGGACGTGTCGTCCGGGTCCGTCGGCGTGGCCGGGTCGGACGGGGCGGTCGCGTCGCGTGTCGGGGTCGGGTCGGGCGCGGTGGTCGCGGTCGGCCGGGAGGCACGGCTCGCTGCGCGCACGCACCGTCGCGTCGCGGACGTGGTCGCCACGGTGCTGCTGCTCGTCCTGCTGGCCGTCGAGTCGATGGCCGTCGGTGGCGGCATCGTCTTCCTGTCGATGGCCTTCCACTCGTGTGCGGCGCCGGGGAACACCTGCGACGCCGGGCTCGGCGGCGGGGTGGTGACCGTCGGTCCGGTGCTCGTCGTGCTGGTGCTCGTCGGGACGGTCGTCGGCTGCGTCCTGCGGCTCGTCCGGCGACGGCTCGCGTGGCCCCTGGTGCTGGTCGGCATCGCCGCGCAGGTCGTCGTGTTCTTCGCTGCCCTGCTGCTCGTCGACTCCGCCGTGCAGCACGGGTTCTGACGCTCGTCCTGCCGGGCTCCTGCCGGGGATCTGCCGGGCTGCTGCCGGTCTTCCTGCACAGGGTTTGGTCTCGGCATCGTCGTCCACAGATCGTCGGTCGACGCTGCTGCCCGCCGGGCTCGGGCCGCAGGCTCGGAGCATGTCAGGAACCGAAGTGCTCGACCAGCTGTTCACCACGTCCGCACGGACCGACGCCGACGTCGTCGCCCTCGTCTCCGGGGTCGTCGGGCCCCCGATCCGGCGGCAGTGCTGGGTGCTCTTCCTCGACGAACGGGCGCTACCGATCCCGTTCCTGCTGCCCGTGTCGGACCTGCCGCTGCAGCCGGACGAGCACGTCGAGGACTTCGCCACGCTGGTCGCGGAGGTCTGCGTCGACAACGCTGCGTCCGAGGTCGTGCTCGCGTGGGAACGGCCGGGTGAGACGCAGCTGTTCCCGGTCGACTGGGAGTGGATCGACGCCTGCGCGTGCGCCTTCGCCGAGCGGGCGGTGCGGCTGCGGGGGCAGGTCGTCGTGAACGCCACGGGGGCGTCGATGGTCGAGCTCCACGACGCCGAGGAGCTCGGGCCGGTGCTGCGGTGACCTCAGCCCTGGGGAGCGGTGTCCGGCACCGACTGCCCCGTGAGACCCTCGACGACGGCCTTCGCCTCCGGCCAGAACTTCGCGTAGTGGTCCGGGTCCGCGTTGATCTGCACCGCGTGCGCCATCTGGGTCGGGGTCATCGTCTTCCACCCCGGCGTCTTCACGAGCTTCGCGTAGAACATCGTCGCCGCCGTGTACGGGTCCATCCGCTGCTCGTACGTGCCCCACGCGCCGTTGTCGCGCTGCTGGAAGAGCCCGCGGCTGTCCGGTCCTGCGGCGTCCCCGTGGTCGAGGTTCACCAGGCTCGACTCGCCGATCGCGGTCATCACACCGACGGCCTGGGTGTGCGGGCCGATGCCGAGCGCCTGAGCGGCCTCGATCACGTACGCGGCGTTCACCAGGCGGTCCTGGCAGAAGCCGGCGACCGGGCCTGCGGGCACCACGATGCCGCCGATCGTGCGCGAGGCGACGTCGGGACAGGCGGGCGCCGCGGTCACGGTCTTCGCTGCGCCGGTCAGCGAGTGCACCGCGATGACGACGACGACCACCACGCCGATGACGGCCGCGACCACGCCTGCCCCGAACACCGAGGCGATGGTGATGCCGGCGCGGCGCATGTCGGGGTCCTTCCGGGCGGGCGGTCCGTCGCGAGTACCGGACGGTCGGGTGCAGGGCACGACGAGCGTACGGGCGTCGGCTGGGAACCGCAGCCGCCCGATCGGGGGTGTCGGCGGCCCCGTGCTCCCGGTCGGTCTTGTCGGCGGCGCCCGTCTCCGGTCAGTCGCGTCGGCGGCCGGATCGGAACGCAGCCGACAGCGAGAGCAGGACGATCGTCCCGATCGAGATCGCGAAGATGACCTCGGACGCCTCCATCAGCCGTCCCGGCGGTGGCCGTCCGCGTCGCCGTGTCCGCCGTCGCCGTCCTCGTGGTGCCGGTGGCCGGTGCCCGGTCGGACCACCGCGGTCGGCTCGGTGACGAGTCCGGTGGGCGCCTTCTCGGTCTGCTTCCGGCCGTGCGTGAACCACGTGAGGAGCCAGAGCAGGACGCCGAGCCCCAGCAGTGCGCCGGCGATCTGGTACTGCTGCGGGTCGCGACCGGACGAGAACGGGAGCACGAGCCACAGGCAGGTGACCACGCCGATGACGGGGATCACGACACCGGCCCGGAAGTGCTTGTGCCCGACGCGGTCGCGACGGAGCACCAGCACCGAGAGGTTCACGACCGTGAAGACCGAGAGCAGGAGCAACGAGGTCGTGCCGCCGAGGACCACGACGATGGGGGAGTCCGGGTCGAGCGAGACCCAGCCGATGAGCAGCAGCGAGATGACGGTGGTGAAGACGATCGCGGTCGACGGCGTGCGACGCGCCGGCGACACTCGCGAGAGGAAGCCTGGCAGCACGCCCTGCTTGCTCATGCCGTACAGCAGCCGGGACGCCATCATCATGTTGATCAGCGCGGTGTTGGCGACCGCGAACATCGAGATGAACGGCAGCAGGTCGGCGATGGGGAAGTCCGGCGCCGCGGTCTGCACGACCGTCACGAGCGGCGTCTCGTTGCCGGCGAGCTCGCCGATCGGCACGACCGCGACGGCGCAGATCGACACGAGCACGTAGATGACCGCCGTGATGCCGAGGCCGGTGAGCATCACCTTCGGGAAGATCCGCGACGGGTCCTTGGTCTCCTCGGCCATGTTCACCGAGTCCTCGAAACCGACCATCGCGAAGAAGGCCAGCGAGGTCGCGGTCGACACCGACAGCAGCAGCGTCTTGTCCTCGGGGGTGTCGAACATCACCACGCGCGAGAAGTCCGCGTTGCCACCGGCGATCGCCCAGAAGCCGATGAGGATCACCATCACCAGACCGGACAGCTCGACCAGGGTGAGCACCACGTTCGTCTTGACGCTCTCACTGACCCCGCGGAAGTTGACCGCCATCACCGCGAGCATGAACCCCATCGCGATGAGCATCACGACGCCGTTCGGCAGCTCGAGGCCGAAGCCGGCGCCGAGGTTCGCCGCGAACGCCCGCGAAGCCGTGCTCGCCGACGTGATGCCCGAGCACATCACGATGAACGTGACGATGAAGGTGACGAAGTGGATGCCGAACGCCTTGTGCACGTAGAGCGCAGCGCCCGCCGTCTGGGGGTACTTCGTCACGAGCTCGAGGTACGAGAACGCCGTGAGCAGGGCGACCGCGAAGGCGATGAGGAAGGGGAGCCATGCGGCACCGCCGACCTCGGCGGCGACCTGGCCGGTGAGCGCGTAGACGCCCGTCCCCAGGATGTCGCCGACGATGAAGAGCAGCAGCAGCTTGGGACCGATGACGCGCTTGAGCGTGGGCTGCTCCTGCTGCGTCGCGTCCGACTTGGTGGTGGTCATACGTCAGCCTTTCCCGAGGGATGGCACTCTGTCTACTCTCACAGGAAGATCGACGCCGGCTGCAACACGCCCGTGATCCGATCGCGCGGTCGCTCACGGGCTCCGGTGGCTACGCTCCGGGGCATGCACGACGATTCCGACACCACCGAAGAGCCCGTCGAGTTCGCCGACTTCAACGCCAAGCTGCTCGTGCTCGACGTCCTCTGCTACGACCTCGACGTGCTGGAGCCCTACGACGGCGCCGAGGACGAGGACGCCGGTGAGGACCTCGACGTCGAGGGACAGGACGACCGCGCTCGCGAGTACTACGACGACCTCGACCTGCTGCCGTCGCACCTGGCGCTGGTGACCGAGCTCACCGTCGACTCCGACCTCGAGGTCCTCCAGGACGTCCACCCCGGGTGGGACGGGTCCGACGACCGCTACGACCCGCAGAACTGGGACGACGTGCTCGACCTCCCCGCGCTGACGACCGTGTACGCCGCCGCGCCGCTGCCCGCGCACGTGACCGAGCGCCTGGCAGCCAAGGGCGTCGAGGTCCGCTCCGCCTGAGCCCGCGACGCTCGGGCGCCGAGGCATCGCAGCCGCACAGTGCGCGCGGGCCCGCGCGACACCGGGGTTGTCGTCCGACAGCGGCATCGTCGTTCCGCCCGCACACTGAGCGTTCGCGGGCTCGTGCGACATCGCGGTTGTCGTGCGACAGCGTCATCGTCGTTCCGCCCGCACACTGAGCGTTCGCGGGCTCGTGCGACATCGCGGTTGTCGTGCGACAGCGTCATCGTCGTTCCGCCCGCACACTGAGCGTTCGCGGGCTCGTGCGACATCGCGGTTGTCGTGCGACAGCGTCATCGTCGTTCCGCCCGCGAGCCCGCCCGCACACTGAGCGTTCGCGGGCTCGTGCGACATCGCGGTTGTCGTACGACAGCGGGTCCGTCGTTTCGCTCCCACGGTGCTCGGCTGTGTGGGCTGGTGCGACATCGCGGGTGTCGTCCGACAGCGGATTCGTCGTTCCGCCCGCCCGGGGCCGCGCTACCCCTGCAGCGCCCGCACCTGCTCCGTGAACTGCGCCGCGCCGCCCTGCGCCGGGTGCCGCACCGCCACGGCGTCGATGCCCGCCAGCGCGAGCGCCCCCTGCGCCTTCCGCCCGACCGCGACGACCCGCACGTCCCGGCGGCGACCAGCAGGCTCGGCGGCACGAGCGTCCCGCAGCGCCTCGAGCAGCGCGAGTGCGACCGGAGCACCGTCGCGGACCTCGGCCGGACGCGGGGTCCGGTTCGTCTGCCGGTCGCTCGCGACGAAGGGGTGGTGCGGGAAGATCGCCCAGGCGAGGGGGAGCGGACCCGACCAGTCCTGCAACGCCGCGTGCACGACCCGGGACGACGCCTCCCACGGCGCGGTCGGCTCCGGCGGCACGAGGACGTCGAAGCCGAGCGTGCCGAGCTCCCGCATGCTCGTGAAGGGGATGCCCGTGTTGGTCATGCCGCGCCAGCCGGGGGCCTCGGCGACGAGCACGGTGTCGGCCGCTGCCCCGACGTGGGACAGGTAGGCCGACAGGTTCGTACGTCGTAGTCGCCCCTCGGCCGAGTCGGTCGAGTAGAGCGCTTCGGCGTCCTCGGCCACCGGCACGGCGTCGAGCGCGGCCCAGAACCCCGACAGGTCGAGCCCGCCAGCCGATCCCGACAGGTCGAGCCCGCCGGCCGACCCCGACGGGTCGAGCCCGCCAGCCGACGCCGGCCGGTCGATCCCCGCGCCTCCGGCCGTCACGAGCGTCCGAGCACCCGCCGGTACACGTCCTCGAGTCCGGCCGCCGAGCGCTCCCAGCTCAGGCGTTCGGCGTGCTCCCGACCCGCCGCGGCGAGCCCGGCCGCGTACGTCCGATCGGTCAGGATCCGTTCGATCTCCGCAGCCCAGTCGCCCGGGTCCCGGGACTCGAGCACGACCCCGGTCTCCCCGTCGACCACGGCCTCCCGCAGCCCACCGGCAGCCGCCGCGACGACGGGTACCCCGGAGGCGGAGCCCTCGAGCGCCACGAGTCCGTAGGTCTCCGAGTGCGACGGTACGAGCACGGCCGCTGCGCCACGGAACAGGAACGCCAGGTCGGCACGCGACTGCGGACCGACGAAGGTCACGCGGTCGGCGATGCCGTGCGCGGCGGCGAGCCGACGCAGTTCGTCCACGTAGTCGCCTGCCTCGCTCGAGGCGTCGCCCGCGATGACGAGGGTGGGGCGGACCTCCTGGCCGATGCCCGCGACCGCCTCGATCGCCAGGTCGAGCCCCTTCAGCGGCTGCACGCGTGCCGCCGCGACGACGTACGGTGTCTCCGCGCGGCGCGCGCCGGCGCCGGCGGGGCGGAAGACGGACCCGTCGACGCCCGGCGGGACGATCCACGTGCGCGACTCGTCGCCGCCGAGACGCGTGCGGACGGTCGACGCCTCGGCGGAGGACACGACGACGACGGCGTCGGAGTCGCGCGCCAGCATCCGCTCACCCGCGGGACGGCCAGCGGACTCGGGACGCTCGCCCTCGGACAGGGGAGTGTCCGACTCGGCCGCGATGGAGTGGAAGGACTGCACGTGCGGGATGCCCCGCTCGCGGGCGACGGGCAGGGCGGCGACGCCGGAGAACCAGTGGTGCGAGTGCAGCACGTCGTAGGGGCCGAGTTCCTCGAGGCCCGCCCGGAACGGCTCGATGAACGCGTCGTGCTCGCCCTTCGGCACCGGCTCCGCTGGCCCGGCGGACAGGAACCGCAGGCACACGCCCGGCACGAGCGAGACGCTGTCCGGCTGCGTGGGCGCCGACCGCCGCGTGATGATCTCCACCTGGTGGCCGCGGTCGGCCAGGGCCTCGGCCTGGTGTCGGACCACGACGTTCATGCCGCCGACCTCGCCGGAGCCGGGCTCGTCGCCGGGGGAGGTGTGCAGCGACACCAGCCCGATGCGCAGGGGTTCGCTCGTGGTGCTCACGGCGTCGAGCCTAGCCGCGCGGCCGCCGCTGCGACCCACGCGCGGGTGCCACCACGACGGGCTTGCGGCCCGCCTCGTCCGGTGGGTCGGACGGGAGGCCCGGGTCACCTCCCAGCACCTGCACCCGTTCGTCGCCGTGCCGCTCCCAGAACGCGGCGGTCCAGGCGCACAGGGCTCCGTCGAGCAGGTCCTCCCGGTGCTTGTGCGTCGGCCCGTGCAGCACCGACGGGTCGGCGAGCCCGGCCGTCAGGGGATGGGAGTCCAGCAGCAGCGGCGGGTCGAGCGGGGTCGTGCGCAGCCGGTGCACCAGGTCGTCGAACGCCTCCGCGCGCCGCTGTCGGGCGACGGCGGCCGGGAGCTTCAGGTCGAGGCGCTTGTAGCGCGGACGCTCGTCGTCGTAGCCGAGCTCCTCGACCCCCACGAGGGTCGTGTACGGGTAGCACTCGAACGCCGCCGGCTCGGTGCGCTCCCGCATCGCCGCGGTGTCGCTGACGTAGCCGATCCCGAGGTCCGTCAGCCGGTCGAGCAGCCGTGCCCCGGCGCTCGCCGCCGAGGCGAGGTTCGTCGGGTTCGCCGCGACCTTCCACCGGCCGTAGCGTTGCCCGACCTGCCGCTCGGCCTCGCGGATGCCGCTCGGGTTCGTCACCACGAGCGAGGCGTCGACAGCGACCAGGGTCCGTCGCCCGAGGTGCGCCGCGATCCAGTCCGTCACGGCGTCGACCCCGCGGGCCCACCCGGCGTCCGTGATCGTGCCGTCGTCGGCCATCGCGACGAGACCGGTCTCGTTCGCGGGCTTCCGGTCGCTGCCGAGGCCCCACGCCAGGTCCACCCCGAGGTACGCCGTCACCGGTCCATCGTGCCCGGCGTCGCTCGGTCGACGCTCCACGCCCGTCCCCGTGCCGCTCGCCGGCCCTCCGCAGCCGCCCCTCCGCAGCCGGTCCCTCCACGGCCGTCCCCGAACGGGCAGGACATGCCGCGCGTGGCGCGCCGAGCGGGCGGAACTCGTCGGCCGACGGCGGTGCGCGTGACAGATCTGGCCCGCTCGGCGGAGAGAGCTCAGCGGGGAGAGCTCGGCGGGGAGGGCGGGGCGGGGCCGGGGCGGGGCCGGGGGCGTCCGGAGCGCCGGCCGTGTACGGTCCGCTGCATGGCGAGCGAGGCGACGACGCTGACGGTCCCGGGTCCGGACGGCGACCGGGAGGTGCGGATCAGCAGCCCGTCCCGCGTGCTCTTCCCCGAGGTCGGGATCACGAAGCTCGACCTCGCCGAGTACCTGGTCGCCGTCGGGGAGCCCTTCGTCCGGGCCAACGGGGACCGGCCGATCTCGCTGCAGCGGTTCGGGTCGGGCATCGACGGGGACTCGTTCTTCTCGAAGAACCCGCCGAAGGGTGCTCCCGAGTACGTGCGCGACGTCGTCGTCACCTACCCGAGCGGCCGGTCACACCCGCAGCTCGTGGTCGACGAGCCGGCGGTCGCGGTGTGGGCAGCGCAGATGAACACCGTCGTGTTCCACCCGTGGGCGAGCCGCGCCGAGGACTCCGACCACCCCGACCAGCTGCGCATCGACCTCGACCCGCAGCCGGGCACCGACTTCCACGACACCGTGCCGGTCGCGCACGAGCTCCGGAAGGTGCTCGACGAGGTCGGGCTCACGGCGTGGATCAAGACCAGCGGCAACCGCGGCCTGCACGTGTTCGCACCGATCCGGCCCGAGCACGACTTCCTCGACGTCCGTCACGCGGTGATCGCGGCGGCGCGGGAGCTCGAGCGGCGGATGCCCGACCGTGTGACGACGGCGTGGTGGAAGGAGGAACGCGGGCAGCGCGTCTTCGTCGACTTCAACCAGGCGAACCGCGACCGCACGATGGCCGGCGCCTACAGCCCGCGAGCCCTGGCACACGCGAGCGTCTCGACGCCGATCACCTGGGACGAGGTCGACAGTGTGGACCCGACGACCCTGACGGTGATCACCGTCCCGGAACGGCTGCGGACCCTCGGCGATCCGTGGGAGTCGATGCACGCGGAGCCGGGCGACATCGCTCCGTTGCTCGGGTGGTGGGAACGGGACCTGGCGTCCGGGCTCGGCGAGCTGCCGTTCCCGCCCGACTTCCCGAAGATGCCGGGGGAGCCGCCGCGCGTGCAGCCGTCCCGGGCCAAGAAGGCCTGAAGCGCGGAACGGACCGTGCGAGACGGACCGGCCCTGACCGGGCCGGCTCAGGCCGCGGCGACGTCCTCGGCGCGGTGCTCGGGCTTCGCGACCCGGCTGGTGTGCATCGGCAGCGTGACGCTCGCCGTGTGCAGTCGCGTCAGGCGGGACCAGGTGCCTCGGTTGGCGTCGCTGATGCCGTCGATGATCATGTCCCGCTCCCGTCTCCACCGCGCCCCCGGATCCCCGTCCGGAAGTCACTAGTTAGCCTAACTACTGCGAGCATATTGACGCGCGGCGGCCGGTGCAAGCGCTAGGACAACACGTCGCGCAGGTCGTACGCAGATGGGACATCGAGCTGCTCGAACCCGCACGACCGGGCGTCGCGGTCGGGCCGCCACCGCTCGAACTGCACCGTGTGCCGGAACCGGTCGCCCTCCATCTGGTCGTACCGCACCTCGAGCACGCGTTCCGGCGCGAGCCGGACGAACGAGGTGTCGCGACCCGACGAGAACCGCGACCGTTCCCCGTCACCGGTGACGGGCCTCCCGTCCGCATCGCGAAGCACGACGGGCTCGAGCTCCTCCACCAGCTGCTGCCGCCGGCGGTCGGTGAAGGCGGAGACGCCGCCGACCTGGCG
This sequence comes from Curtobacterium sp. MR_MD2014, assembly GCF_000772085.1. NCBI lineage: Bacteria > Bacillati > Actinomycetota > Actinomycetes > Micrococcales > Microbacteriaceae > Curtobacterium > Curtobacterium sp. MR_MD2014. Next base: position 1,298,506 of record NZ_CP009755.1, read on the forward strand.
GAGGTCACCGTCCGCGTCGTACAGCCCGACGAGCAGCGAGCCGACGCCGCTGCCGCTCTTGTGCACGCGGTACCCGATCGCGACGACGTCGGCGGTCCGGTGGTGCTTCACCTTGAGCATGGTGCGCTTGTTCGGCTCGTACGCCTTCGCCCGGGGCTTGGCCACGACGCCGTCCAGGCCGGCGCCCTCGAACGTGGTCAGCCACTCGCGGGCGAGGTCGACGTCGAGCGTGGTGCGGGTGACGAACAGCGGGTCGGTCATGCCGTCGGCGAGTGCCTCCAGCCGCTCGCGCCGCTCGTCGAACGGCAGGTCCAGCAGCTCCGTCCCGTCGACGGCGAGCAGGTCGAACGCGACGAACTGCGCGGGGGTCTCGACGCTCAGCGTGCGGATGCGCGACTCCGCCGGGTGGATCCGCTGGGAGAGGGCCTCCCAGTCCAGGTGCTCACTCCCCGGCTCGCCGCTCCGCAGGACCACCTCGCCGTCGAGCACGACGGGGTGGTCGCGTCCGCCGAACTGCGCGCGGAAGGCCTCCACCAGCTCCGGGAAGTACCGGGTGAGCGGCTTCGCCCCGCGGCTGCCGATGGTGACGTCGTCGCCGTCGACCGTCACGATCCCCCGGAAGCCGTCCCACTTCGGCTCGTACCGCAGCCCGCCGCGGACGCTGTCGGGGTCGGGCACGGTGGCGACGGCCTTGGCGAGCATCGGTGCGATCTCCATGTGGCCTGTCTACTCGCGGTCGCTCCGGCGGACGGGAGGCTCGGCTCGGCTTGGTCCGTCCGTCGCGACGCGCACGGGTCCCGACCGGGAGGCGCGGCCCACCCCGGCGCGCTGGCGTCGTCACTAGGGTGGTCGCGTGACGACCGTGCCCCCGCCGGCAGCGCCGGCACCGGAACCGATCAGCCCCGTGCAGGCCGCCGCGCTCCGCGACGGCGTCCTGCCGCCCGTCGAGCAGGTGCGCCCCGGCGTCTGGACCCTCGCGGTGCCGTTCCGCGGGGGCGTGCCGGACGCGACCCTGTCCTACGTGGTGGAGGGGACCGACGGGACCCTCGCCGTGATCGACCCCGGCTGGGCGGAGGACGACGAGCTCGCAGTGCTCCGCGCCGGTCTCGCAGCGATCGGGCGCTCGGTCGACCAGGTCGGACTCGTCGTCGTGACGCACCTGCACGCCGACCACCTCGGTGCTGCCGCCGCGCTCCGGCGTGCGAGCGGGGCCCGGATCGCGATGCACCGGCTCGAGGTCGAGGCCCTGCGGCGGGAGCGCGAGGACGCCGCCGCGAACGACGCCGACATCGCCGGGTGGGGGCTGCCCGCGGAGCTGGTCGCCGGCGTGGTCGCCGCGTGGGGGAGCGGACGACGGATCGGCCTCGGTCGCGCCGTCGAGCCCTTCGCGGACCTGCTCGTGGCGGACGGCGACGTGCTGCCGATCCCCGGTCGCGAGGTCCGGGCGCTGTGGACACCGGGGCACACCGCCGGGCACCTGTGCCTCGTCGACGAGGGCGACGGGCTGCTCTTCACCGGCGACCACGTGCTGCCGCGCATCAACTCCGGGATCGGACTCGGCGGCCGGACGACCACGAACCCGCTCGGCGACCTCCTGTCCTCCCTCGCACGGCTCGACGGGTACGGCGACCTCGAGGTCTGTCCGGGGCACGAGTACCGCTTCCGCGACGTCGTCACGCGTGCCCGGACGCTCGCCCGGCACCGAGCGGAGCGTTCGCACCACGTCGCCGCGGCGCTCGACACCCTGACGTCCCCGACCCTGTTCGAGGTCGCCTCGCGCGTGCCGTTCAGCGGGGGGATCGACTCGATGACGGGGTTCCTGCTCGCGAGCGCGCTGACGCAGACGGCCTTCCACGCGGACCTGCTCGGCCGGGCGGACGAGATCCGGCGAGACTGAGATCGGTCCGGCTGACGCCGGTCCGGCTGCCTCCGGTCCGGCTGCCTCCGGTCCGGCTCAGACGACCGTCGCGGCGAGTCGTTCGAGCGTGGTCCGGGCGTCGGCGAACTCGGCCGACGCGTGCTCGGCGAGCGGTGCGAGGTCCGGGATCCGGTCCGCGAGGGTGGCGCTGACGGTCACCGGGTACAGCTTCATGCCGAGCGCCGTCCCGAGGATCAGGTGCAGCACGGGCGAGCCGTGGTCCCAGGTCTCGGTCGGGGAGCCGGCGTCGTAGGTGGCGCCGCGGCTGACGACCGTCACGACCGGCCGACCGGCGAGCGGCTGGACGTCCCCGGCGAGGACCCCGGGCACGTGGACCCGGTCGATCCAGGCCTTGAGGGTCGACGGCACCGTGTAGTTGTACAGCGGCGCCCCGACGACGACGGCGTCCGCGGCGAGGAGCTCGTCGATGACCTCCTGGCGGAGTGCCTCGGCCTCGGGCGCGACGGACTCCTCGGCGGTGCGGTCGGACGCTGCCCAGTGCAGTGCCGAGGTCTCGAGGTGCGGGAGCTGGTCGACGTGCAGGTCCCGGCGCACCACCGTGTACTCCGGGCCGCGGGCGCGCCAGGCGTCCGCGAACGCGGCGGTCAGGGCGCGCGAACGCGAGTGGGCGAGGTCGGCGGAGGAGTCGATGTGCAGCAGCGTGGGCATGCGGCCCACGCTACCGACGCGTGCCCCGGTGGGACGGGCAGCCGACGGCCCGTGTCCCCGTGGACGTGGAGCGGCCCCGTCGTGTCCGCGAGGGACACGGCGGGGCCGCGGGAGGAGCCTCCCGGCCGGGCCACGGTGTGACCGACCGGCCGGAGGCGTCGTGTCAGTGCTGCGCTCGGCGGCGACGCAACATCCCCGCGCCCAGCAGTCCGGCACCCGCGACGAGCAGGCCGAGCGTCCACGCGACGGGTGCTGACACGTCGGTGCCGGTGTACGCGAGGCGACCGGGCGTCGGACGCGTGATCGGTGCTGCGGCGGCGGGCGTGGTCGGGGTGAGGGCCGGCGCGGCGGTCGGGACGACCTCGACGGCGAACGACGTGCCCTGCATCGACGGTGCCGACACCGTCAGGGTGTGCACCGAGGCATGCGGGAAGGTGACGGAGGCACCGCCACCGTCCTCGTCGTCCAGGCGCTCGATGACGTCGGTCGCGACGTCGGACGTGACCGTCTCGACGACGATCGGGTCGCCGTCCTCGTCGAAGTTCTCGACGTAGTTGCCGAACCGGTCGACCGGCTGTCCGGAGACGAAGAGCGTGCCGTTCTGCTGCACCGTCGGACGGCCGCCGTCCTGGATGTCGATCGCCGACCAGAGATCGTCCTCGTCGAGGTCGATCGTGATCGTCGTGACGTCGCCCCGGGGGCTGATGACCCACAGGACGGGCCGCTGGGTCTCGAGGGTCGCTGCGTCGCCCGTGGTGACCAGGAAACCGGCGGGCTTGCCCGGGGCCACCGTCAGTTCGACGTACTGCGTCGTGGAGACCGTGCCGCTCGTCGCGGTGACGGCGAAGTCGTAGGAGAACGCGAGGTCGGTGGAGCCGCTCAGGACACCGGTCGCCGGGTCGAAGGTGAAGCCCTCCGGCAGCTGGACCTCGGGCCCGGACTCTTCGTCGTCGCCCTCGTCCGCCTGCCAGCCGGAACCGACCGCTCCGAAGGCGTTCCGCTGCGCGTTCGCTGTCGCGTGTTCCTGCGCTCGCTGCTGTCCCTCCGTCGAGACGACGGTGTCGTCGCCGTCCTCGTCGTCCCAGTACCAGTCGAGCCGGTAGCTCGGCGCCGGGAAGCCGTCGGCGTGGAAGGTGTACGAGAACCGCTCGCCGGCAGTGGCGTCAAGGTACTGGGGGTCGTCGACGTCCGCGCCCTCGACGATCGGCTCGCCGGACTCGTCGACGAACACCGGGGCCTGCGTGATCGTCTCGGAGGTCGCGCTCGTCGTGCGGGCGGCCGAACCGTCGGTCGGCGTGCCCGTCACGGTCACGGTGACCCGCTTGCCCGCGAGCGCCTCGTCCAGGGTGAGCGAGTCGACCTTCGCGAGCGTCGCGGCACCGGGCTCGCCGTCGATCGTCCAGACGAACCGGAAGCTGCCGTCCTCGTCGAACCCGGTCGGCTTCGCCTCGAGGGTGTTGCCGGTCCGGGCGTCGCCGACGATGGTGACGGCGGGGGCGTCCTGCTGCGCCTCGGTCGGGGCGTCGGTGGGTGTCGTGCCGACCGTCGGGGAGCCGGACGCCGGGGCCGTGCTGCCGGTGCTGCCCGGCGTGGCGCCGGTGCCGGTGCCGGTGCCGGTGCCGGTGCCGTCGGTGTCGGGCATCGCGCCCGAGGTGTCGGTGCCGGTCTCGGTGCTGCCGTCGGGCGCGGTGCCCGCAGCGGTGTCGTCGCCCGAGCCGGTCGTCGCGTCGGTCCCGGCGGTGGCCTGGCCGCCGTCCGGGTCCTGCGTGCCGGTGCCCTGGCTGCTCGAGGCGGCCTGGTCCCCGCTCGTCGCTACCTGCGAGCTCGACACCTGGTCCGCCGGGGCGGCGGAGGCGGCGGTCGCGGTCATGATGCCGAGGCCGGTCGTGAGACCGACGAGGGCGATGGTCGTGCCGACGGCACAGGCGCGTCGGACGGTGGAGGTGCTGCGGCGCACGTCTTCCCCCTGGTTCGTGTCCGGTCGGGTGCCGGACCTGAGGATCGGCCGAGCATCCTCGACCTGCTCGGATCGTAGGGTGCGCAGGTCTCCGAACGCGCCGTCGATGTGCAGTTGTGACCTGAGTTGGGGGAGTTGCGGGTTCCCGCCAGGCTCCGCAGGTCAGCGGTGCACGGACGCCGCCGCGCGTTCGAGGGCGTCGCGGAGCGCACGGACAGCCGGGGAGGACGACCCTGCGGCGCGGACCACGGTGAAGATCGTCCGTCGCGGACGATCGGGCAGGTCGACGAGCCGGCACGTGGTGGTCCGACCCGTCCACATCAGGTCGGGCATGAGGCTGACGGCGTTCCCGGACTCGACCAGGCGGATCTGGGTCTGCAGGTCGGCGGTCTCGTACCGCACGTCGGGCTCGAAGCCCCACCGGCGGCAGACCTGCTCGGCGAAGTGCCGCGACGCCGTTCCGCGGGGCTCCATCACCCACGGCATCGCCTCGGCGTCCTCGATGGACGACACCGGCGCCAGGGCCGTGTCGACCGGCGGCAGCGCGAGGCGCACCTCGTCCGTCGTCAGGTCCGACCGGTGCAGCCCGGACAGGTGCGGCGCGGTGTGTGCCGGGTACTGCTCGGCGATCACCATGTCGAACTCGCGGGCCCACGTCTCGTGCAGTGCCGTCTCGGGCTCGCGCTGGACCATCTCGATGCGCACGTCCGGGTGCGCGACGGCCATCTCGTGCAGCGCGTTCGGCATGAGGGCGAGGGCGGCCGACTGGAACACCGCCACGCGGACCCGTCCCTGCACCGTGGGGAGCGACGACTCCACCTGCGCCTGCGCCTGGTCGAGCACGTCGAGCACGCGCCCGGCGGCCTGCACGAGCACCTCGGCCTGCGGGGTGAGCTGCAGGCGACGGCCGACCTTGCGGAGCAGGGGCACGCCGGCCTCACGCTCGAGCACGGCGAGCTGTTGCGACACCGCGGACGGCGTGAAGTTGAGGGCCTCCGCGACGGCTGCCACGGTGCCCCGGATCGAGAGCTCCCGGAGGAGGACGAGACGACGGACATCGAGCATGCAGAAACAGTAGCTGTCCTGCACGGTACGCATCAGCAGGAGTTGCTTCCGCTTACGCTTCTCGAACTCCACACTGAACCCATGACCGACCTCCAGGCACGCGACGCCGAAGCCGCACCGACCCCGCACGACGACCTGGCGGACCAGTCCGTCGCCCTCGTCCGCCAGTGGTTGGCCGAGGCCGAGACCTACCCGGTCGACGGCTCGGCGAAGCAGCTCGCAGGCGTCCTCGCCGACCCGGCCGGGCTCGACTTCGCGGTCGGGTTCGTCGACGGCGTCGTCCGGCCCGAGGACCTCGGGGTGGCCGCCCGGAAGCTCCGGCAGATCGCGCCCGGTGCGCCGGGGTTCCTGCCCGCCGCGCTCCGCGGGCTCGTCCGGCTCGGCGGTGGCATGGCCCCGGTGCTGCCCGGTGTCGTCGTCCCGATCGCGCGGCGGGTGCTCCGCGAGATGGTCGGACACCTCATCGTCGACGCGACCGACGCCAAGCTGGGGCCGGCGATCGCGAAGATCAAGCGCGACGGCGTCCGACTGAACGTGAACCTGCTCGGCGAGGCGGTGCTCGGTGAGAAGGAGGCCTCGCGCCGGCTCCAGGGCACGCAGCGGCTCCTCGCCCGTGACGACGTCGACTACGTCTCGATCAAGGTCTCGTCGACCGTGCACCCGCACTCGCCGTGGGCGTTCGACCACGCCGTCGAGGACATCATCGCGAAGCTCCGCCCGCTCTTCCGTCGCGCCGTGCAGAGCTCGCCGCGCAAGTTCATCAACCTCGACATGGAGGAGTACAAGGACCTCGACCTGACGATCGCGGTCTTCACGAAGCTCCTCGACGAGCCGGAGTTCACCGACCTCGAAGCCGGCATCGTGCTCCAGGCGTACCTGCCGGACGCGCTCGCCGCGATGCAGCACCTGCAGGAGTGGTCGGCCGCTCGTCGTGCCCGCGGCGGTGCCGACATCAAGGTCCGCCTCGTCAAGGGCGCGAACCTGCCGATGGAGCAGGTCGAGGCCTCGGTGCACGGGTGGCCGCTCGCCACCTGGCACACGAAGCAGGACTCGGACAGCAACTACAAGCGCGTGCTCGACTGGGCCCTCACGCCCGAGCGCATCGCGAACGTGCGCGTCGGCGTCGCCGGGCACAACCTGTTCGACGTCGCGCACGCCTGGCTGCTCGCCGGGGAGCGCGGCGTCCGTGACGGCATCGAGTTCGAGATGCTGCTCGGCATGGCGCAGGGGCAGGCCGAGGCGGTCCGTCGCACGGTCGGCTCGCTGCTGCTCTACACGCCGGTCGTCCACCCGGGCGAGTTCGACGTGGCGATCGCCTACCTGATCCGACGGCTCGAGGAAGGCGCGTCGCAGGAGAACTTCATGTCGGCAGTCTTCTCGCTGGCGTCGTCGCCCGCGCTCTTCGCCCGCGAGGAAGCACGGTTCCGCGACTCCCTGGCCCCGCTCTCGCAGCCCGGCGGCCTGGACGCCCCGGCGCCGCACCGCGTCGGCGACCGGTACGCGGCGGTCGAGCGGCCCCGCCCCGGTCACTTCGAGAACACGCCGGACAGCGACCCGTCGGTCGCGACGGTCCGCGAGTGGGGTGCGGCGATCACGTCGCGCGTCGCCACGTCGACGCTCGGGGAACGCGCCGTCCAGGAGGCCCGGCTCACCTCCGCCGAGCAGCTCGAGACCGTCCTGGGTCGCGTCCGCGCCGCCGGGACCGAGTGGGGCTCGTGGTCCGGTGCTGCGCGCGGCGCGGTGCTCCACGCCGTCGGCGACGCGCTGGAGGCGAACCGCGCCGCCCTCGTCGAGGTCATGGCGGCCGAGGCCGGCAAGACGATCGACCAGGCCGACGTCGAGGTGTCCGAGGCGATCGACTTCGCGCACTTCTACGGCGAGCTCGCCGCGCAGCTCGACGACGTCGACGGCGCGTCCTTCTCGCCGGCCGCGCTGACGCTGGTCACGCCGCCGTGGAACTTTCCCGTCGCGATCCCGGCCGGCTCGACCCTGGCGGCCCTCGCTGCCGGGTCGGCCGTCGTGCTGAAGCCCGCGCCCCCGGCCGAGCGCTGCGGTGCCGTGCTGGCGACGGTCATCGAGACCGCGCTCGACGCCCACGGCGTCCCGGCCGACGTGCTCGCCTTCGTCCAGGTGGCCGAGGACGACCTCGGCAAGCAGCTCGTCGCCGCTCCCCAGGTCGACCGGGTGATCCTCACCGGCGCGTACGAGACGGCCGAGCTGTTCCGGTCGTTCCGTCCCGACCTGCCGCTGCTCGCGGAGACGTCGGGCAAGAACGCGATCATCGTCACCCCGTCCGCCGACCTCGACCTCGCGGTCAAGGACGTCGTCGCCTCCGCCTTCGGGCACGCCGGGCAGAAGTGCTCCGCCGCCTCGCTCGTCGTGCTCGTCGGGTCCGTCGCGTCGTCGCGCCGCTTCCGCTCGCAGCTCCTCGACGCCGTGTCCTCGCTCACCGTCGGGTACCCGACCGACCCGACGACGCAGATTGGGCCGATCATCGAGCCCGCCGCCGGCAAGCTGCTCGAGGGCCTGACGACGCTCGGCTCGGGGGAGTCGTGGGCGGTCGCACCGAAGCGCCTCGACGACACCGGCAAGCTGTGGAGCCCCGGTGTCCGCGACGGCGTCCGGCGTGGTTCGGCGTTCCACCGCACCGAGTACTTCGGCCCGATCCTCGGCATCATGACCGCGAAGACCCTCGACGAGGCGATCGACATCGTGAACGAGGTCGACTACGGCCTGACCTCGGGACTGCACTCGCTCGACGCGTCCGAGATCGGCACGTGGCTCGACCGGATCGAGGCGGGCAACCTCTACGTCAACCGCGGGATCACCGGTGCCATCGTGCGGCGGCAGCCCTTCGGCGGGTGGAAGAAGTCCGCCGTCGGAGCCGGCACCAAGGCGGGCGGGCTGAACTACCTGCTCGGGCTCGGTTCGTGGTCGCCGGCACCGGCGTCGGCCGGTGGGGCGACGTCCGCCCCCGTGCGCTCGTTCCTCCGCGCAGCCGGGGTCACGTCGGAGTCGCTCGAGCGGGCCGCCGCGTCCGACGAGCAGGCCTGGTCGTCGCTCTTCGGTGCAGCGGTCGACGTCTCGGCGCTCTCGGCCGAGCGGAACATCGCGCGGTACCTGCCGTACCCCGGAGTCCATGTCCGCCTGGCGTCGGCGGAGGAGCCCGCGGTCGCCGACCTCGTCCGTGTCGTGGCCGCGGCGGTCCGCGCCGGGACGACGATCGACGTCTCGTCGGTGGCCGCGCTGCCGTCGGTCGTCGCATCGGCCGTCCGCGCCCTCCCGAACGTCCGGTCCGTCGCCGAGGGGCAGTCCGACGAGGCCTTCGCGAAGCGCATCGAGCGTGGCGAGTCCACCCGCGTGCGGCTCGTCGGCGGCGACACCGCGGCGCTGACGACCGCGATCGGTGGCCGTCCGGACGTCGCCGTGTACGAGGAGCCCGTGACCGAGGCCGGGCGGATCGAGCTGCTCCCGTTCCTCCGCGAGCAGGCGGTGTCGATCACGGCGCACCGCTTCGGCACGCCGAACCACCTCACCGACGCGCTGATCTGACCGGCGTCGGGCGGCTCGACCGGGCCGCCCGACGCGCGGGCGGCCGGAGTCGGACCACGGAAGCGACATCGAACCAGCACCGGGCGCTGGTTCGATGTCGCGTTCGTGGTTCGATCCGTGAGGCGGTCCGTGCGCCTTCCGGACCGTCAGACGTGCGGGGGACGGTGCGCCGTACCGTCCGGCAGTCGCGCTGCGTACCGTCGATCGCATGTGCGAGTCCGTCCAGTGCCAGGTGTGCGGCAAGACCTCGTGGACCGGCTGCGGCGACCACGTGCGCGACGTCTTCCGAGGCGTCCGACGTCGAGATCGCTGCACGGGCCACGGGCTCCCTCGGCACGTCCTCGACGCCGCGGGCTTCCGGTGAGGACGGCCGACGGCGGCATCGTCGATCCGCAGGGGTTCGCGCACGTCCGGTTGACCGTGACGGACATCCGACGAAGCAAGGCGTTCTACGCACAGCTGTTCGGCACGGCCCCCGGGAGCGACTTCAGCGACGAGATCGACGACCCCACGATCCACGACGACCCCTGGCGGACGTACGGCGGGTGCTCCTTCACGTTCCACGGGCAGACGCTCGGGCTCCGACCGGTCGCTCCCGCGGGGGACCGCTTCGACCCCGATCGGGTGGGCCTCGACCACCTCAGCCTCCGGGTCCGGTCCGTGGACGACCTCCACCGCGCCGTCGAACGGCTCGACGCGGCGGGCATCGTGCACGGTGCGGTCACGGACCTCGAACCGTTCGGGCTCGTCGTCCTGTCGCTGCAGGACCCGGACGACATCAACCTCGAGCTCGCGGCGCCGCGACCGTCGGACGCCTGACCGACCGGGTGCGCCGGGCTGGCCGGTAGCCGCACGCTGCCCGGTGTCGCTCAGCCCTCCGGCGTTGGCTCGGGTGCATGAGCGAACAGATCGTCAAGCCCCTCGGCCTCGCCCACGTGCGGGTCACCGTAACCGACATCCACCGCAGCAAGGCCTTCTACGAGCAGCTGCTCGGTACGGCACCGGCGATGGACTTCAGCGAGCACGCCGACAAGCCCGGCATCACCGAGGACCGTGAGCGGCTCTACGGCGGCGCGATCTTCCCGGTCGGCGACCAGCTCTTCGGGCTGCGTCCGGTCGCGCCGAGCGGACAGCGCTTCGACCCGGACACCGTCGGCCTCGACCACGTGAGCTTCGTCGTGGGTTCCGTCGACGAACTGCACGCTGCTGCCGAACGCCTCGACGCCGCCGGCATCGAGCACGGCGAGGTCACCGACCTCGGGGACGCCGGCATGGTCATCCTCTCGGTGCAGGACCCGGACGACATCAACCTGGAGCTCGCCGCCCAGAAGTGACCGGACGGCGACGGGCCCCGGCCGTCACGGGCGGAGGATGTACGCGAACGTCGTCCTCGCCCGGACGGGATCGGGGTCGTCGCCGGAGATCAGGTCCGCGTAGGTGAACGACTCCGACACGCGGACCAGCAGCCGTGCGAGCTCCTCAGCGGACAGCGGTGCCGGGTCGAACGCCCCGGCCTCCTGTTCCGTCGCGATGACGGAGGTCACGACGGCGACGAACCGGCGCTGCACGTCGCTGTCGGTCGTCGTGAGCAGGCGCAGGGCGCGGCTCGGTTCGCGGGTCAGGAAGGCGCGGAAGTACGGCGCGCGGATGAGGTCTGCCGTGAAGTGGTCGAGCACGTCGACGATCCGCGCCGCGCCGGACGGGGCCGCCGCCCGCCCCGCGGCGTCCAACGTCGGTACGGCGAGCGACCACAGGATCTCCGAGAGCAACTGGTCGCGGTTGCCGACCCACCGGAACAGCGAGGTGCGGTCGACACCGAGCGACGACGCGAGCGAGCCCATGTCGATGCGCGCTCCGTCGATGAACGCACGTCGCGCCGACCGGAACGCGCGCTGGGAGTCGCCGTGGGCCTCCAGTCTGGCCGCGAGCGCGCTCGGGACGAGCGTCGACCCGAGCGTGCCGAGTGGTTCGTTCCTCACCGTTCCCCCTGAGTGCCGATGCCGGTCTTGCAACGTTTTCGAGAATGATGCATCGTTGGTGTCATGTCAACGTCGATCACCGACACGCCTCTGCTCGAGTCCGACTTCTACCGGTTCCAGGAGGGGCTCACGGCCCGTGAGCGGGAGTCGCTCGGGCAGCTGCGTGCGTACCTCGAGGCCGAGGTCCGTCCGATCGCTGACCAGTACTGGGCCCGTGCGGAGTTCCCGGTGCAGACCATCGCGCCGCTCGCCGAGCTCGGCATGTACGGCCCGGGCATCCCGCTGGTGCGGCACTTCGAGAACTCGGCCGTGTACCGCGGTTGGGCGGCGCTCGAACTCGGTCGGATCGACGCCGGCGTCTCCACGTTCATCGGGGTGCAGTCCGGCCTCGCGATGAACTCGATCGCCGTCGGCGGCAGCGACGAGCAGCAGCAGGAGTGGCTGCCGCGGATGGCTCGCGGCGAGGTCGTCGGCGCGTTCGGGCTCACCGAGCCGCTGTCGGGCAGTGACTCGGCGCGCGGGCTCCGCACCACGGCGCGGCGCGAGGGCGACACCTGGGTGCTGGACGGCGAGAAGCGGTGGATCGGCAACGCGACCTTCGCGGACGTCGTCGTGATCTGGGCGAAGGACGTCGCCGACCAGCAGGTCAAGGGCTTCCTCGTCACCACGGACACGCCGGGCTTCACCGCCACCAAGATCGAGGACAAGATCGCGCTGCGCACCGTGCAGAACGCCGACATCGTGCTCGACGGCGTCCGGGTGCCCGAGTCGCGCCGACTCCAGCGCGCGGACTCGTTCCGCACCACGGCGGCGGTGCTCCGTCTCACCCGTACGGAGGTCGCCTGGCAGGCCGTCGGCATCGCGATCGGTGCCTACGAGGCAGCGCTCGCCTACGCCCGCGAGCGCGTGCAGTTCGGCAAGCCGATCGCCGCGCACCAGATGGTGCAGGACCTGCTCGTGCGGTCCCTGATGAACATCACCGCGTCGATCGCGCTGTGCACGCAGGCCTCGGCGATGCAGGACCAGGGGATCGGCGGCGACGAGCACTCCGCGATGGCGAAGGCGTTCGCGACGGCGAAGATGCGCGAGACCGTCGGCTGGTGCCGCGAGGTCCAGGGCGGCAACGGCATCGTGCTCGACAAGGGCGTCGCGCGGTTCTTCTCCGACGCCGAGGCGATCTACTCGTACGAGGGGACGCGCGAGGTGAACACGCTCATCGTGGGCCGGGCGATCACGGGCGAGGCCGCCTTCGTCTGACGGCTGCCGCCCGTCCTCGCGACGTTGCACGCGTCGATCGACGCGTGCAACGTCGGAGCATGCGACCGCACCCGGTGCGCATGCATCGTGCGACACCGCACCCGTCGATCGACGGGTGTGATGTCGTGTCCGGCGCGCTCGAGACCTGACGGGCGACCGCGCCGGCGACCGTCGACGGCTAAACCCAGAACGCCGCGATCGCCTCCGCCGCCGCCTCGCCCTGCCGACGACCCTCGGTCGCCGAGGGCGCCTGCGTCGACAGTGACAACGAGTTCTCGCCGAACGCGTGCTGCGCCGCGCTGTCCGCCACGATCGTCTCGACCGAGCTGCCGCCGGCCCGCAGGGACTCCACCGCCAGGTCGAGCCACGGCCCGAGCGGCGACGGTCCCTCCGGCCCGCACGCGACGACGAGCACGCGCTCGTACCCGGCGGCGACGTCCGCGTTGGTGGCCGAGCGGAGGCCACCGTCGTAGTGCGGGACGCCGTCGATGTGCACGGGGGACCACACGAACGGCACAGAGCAGCTCGCGGCCACGGCGCGGGGGAGCGGCACGCCCGACTCCGCGGTCAGCACCCGGAACGCCCCGTCGAGGGCGTCGATCGTCGTCAGCGCGAGCCGCTTCGCCGGCCAGTCGGTCGACGGCAGCGTCTCGGCGAAGGTCGCGGTGCGCTCGTCGTCGGACTGCCCGGTGACGACCTGCTGCGCCACGGCACCGAGCCGCGCACGGGCGTCCTGCTCCGAGGTCGCGCCCGCGAGCACCTGCAGCAGGCGGTCCTGGAAGTCCTCGCCGGCGATCCGCTCCGGCTCGACGTAGGTGCTCGGCAGCGGCGCGTGCTGCTGCTCGTACGCCTGGGCCACGGCGCCGGCGCGGACGAACGACCCGACGACGCTGCCGGCGCTCGTCCCGACGACGAGGTCCGCTGCATCGAGGTCGACCCCGGCGTCCTGCAGGGCGGAGAGGACCCCGACCTCCCACGCGATGCCGGCGACGCCGCCACCCCCGAGGACGAGTGCTCTGGTTCCGGGCGCGGGCGTCGAGACGTCGGTCATGGGTCCTGCTTACCAGGTCACGTCGACGAACCGGGGACGTGACAGACGGGAGGCGCGTGGCGATCCAGCCACGCGCCTCCCGTCCGGTGTTGCACGCGTTCCGTCAGGCTGCCCCGTGGCTGGCGCGGCTGCGCCGCGACAGCGAGTCGATGATGACGGCGAGCAGCAGCACGGCGCCGGTGATCATGTAGCGGATCGACGAGTCGAGGCTGAGCAGGGTCAGGCCGTTCGAGATCGACTGGATGACGACGATGCCGAGGAGCGCCGACCACGCACTCCCTCGACCTCCGAACAGGCTCGTCCCGCCGATGACCGCGGCCGCGATCGCGTTGAGGTTCGTGTCGCCGGCGCCCGAGGACAGGCTCGCGGAGTTGAGCCGCGCCGCGGCCAGGATGCCGCCGATCGTGGCGAAGAGCGAGGTGAGGACGAACACCGAGATGTAGATGCGGTTCACCCGGATGCCGGAGCGTCGGGCTGCCTCGACGTTGCCACCGACCGCGTAGACCGACCGACCCCACCGTGTGCGCTTGAGGAGGAAGTTCATGAGCACGACGAGGACGACGAAGAACACGAACGAGGTGCCGGTGCCGAAGTCGCGCGACAGGTACCAGACCATGACCGAGAGGCCGACGAACAGCAGCACCGACTTCGTGATCGTCAGCGAGATCGCACCCGTCGAGAGCCCGGCCTTCCGGCGGCGGGCGGCTCGGCGGACCTCGGTGACGAAGAGCCCGCCTCCAGCCACGGCCGCGAGCAGGTACGCGAGCCACGGCGGCAGGTAGGACGCCGAGGCGAACTGCACGATCGGGTCGGTGTAGGGCAGGTTGATCGACCCGTTCGGCCCGAGGATGAGCAGCTGCAGGCCGAGGAAGCCGAGCAGGCCGGCGAGGGTGATCACGAAGCTCGGGACGCCGAACCGGGTGAAGAGCAGCCCGTACAGCAGGCCCGCCGCCGCGCCGACCGCGAGCGCGACCAGGAGCACGAGCCAGAGCGGCCACCCGAGTGACGTGAGTCCCTGCCCGAGGATCGCGGCGGCCAGACCACTGACACTGCCGACCGAGAGGTCGATCTCACCGAGGAGCAGCACGAGGACGATGCCGATGGCGATGGTGCCGACCGCGGCGCACTGCAGCGCGAGGTTGACGAGGTTGCCCGGGGACAGGAAGTCGGGGGAGAGCGCCTGGAACACCGCCCAGATGACCACGAGTCCGACGACCACCGGCAGCGAGCCGATGTCGCCGCCACGGACCCGGCGCGCGAACGCCCTGGCGGCGCCGCCGAGCCCCTGGTCGCGGAGGAGTCGTTCGTCCTGCAGGTCCGCCGCTGACGCCGTCGGCGTCGCCGCGGTGAGGGTCTCGTCGGTCTTGCTCATGCTGTCGTCTCCTGCTCGGTCCGGGCAGCCGCGCGACGCGTGACGGCGTTGTCGGTGGCCCCGGTGATGGCGGCGATGATCTCCTCGTAGGAGACGTCGTCGATGCGGAAGGTCCCGTTGTTCCGACCGAGGCGCAGGACCGCGACACGGTCGGCCACGGCCTGCACGTCCGCGAGGTTGTGGCTGATGAGGACCACCCCGAGGCCCCGCTCGCGCAGCCGCTCGACGAGGTTGAGGACCTCGGCAGTCTGTGCGACGCCGAGAGCGGCGGTGGGCTCGTCGAGGATCACGACCTGTGGGTCACCGATCAGGGAGCGGGCGATCGCGACGGTCTGGCGCTGACCACCGGAGAGCGACGCGATCGGGATCCGGACCGAGGGGATCCGAGCGGCGAGCTGCTGCAGGAGCTCCCACGAGCGACGCTCCATCTCCTCCTCGTCGAGGAACGGGTGCACGATCTCGCGCCCGAGGTACAGGTTCGACACGACGTCGAGGTTGTCGGCGAGGGCGAGGTCCTGGAAGACGGTCGCGATGCCGAGGTCCTGTGCGGCGGCCGGGTTCGGCACGGTGACCTCGTCACCGCCGAACGTGATGGTGCCGCCGTCGGGTGTGTACACCCCGGCGAGGATCTTCACGAACGTGGACTTGCCGGCGCCGTTGTCGCCGACGATCGCGACCACCTCGCCCGGGTACACGTCGAAGTCGATGTCGCTCAGGGCCTGGACGGCGCCGAACCGCTTCGTGATGCCGCGGAGGGACATCACCGGCTCGGCGGAGGGGTGTGGTGCGGGTGCCTCGTTGCTCACGGGAGCGTCCTCTCCGAGGTGGGGCCCGCCCGGTCCTGCGGGACCGGGCGGGCGGGTGGGTCGGTGCGGGTCCGGGCTGCCCCGGCTTCGGGGACGTCCCGGACCCGCGTCGGGACTACTGGATGCCGGCGCTGGAGCAGGCCGAGGCGTACTGCGCGGTGCAGATCTGGTCGACCTTGTACAGGCCGTCCTTCACGACGGTGTCCTGCACGTTCTCCGTCGTCACCGCGACGGGCTCGAGCAGGGTCGACTGCACGCTCGCGCCGCCGGCGGTCTGCACCGTCGTCTCGCCCTTCGGGTCCTCGCCCTTGGCGAACTGGATCGCCAGGTCGGCGGCCTTCGAGGCCTCGGGCTTGAACGCCTTGTAGACCGTCATGTACTGCTCACCAGCGAGGATGCGCTGGATGCCCGCGAGGCTGGCGTCCTGTCCGGTCACCGGCGGGAGCGTCTTCGCGCCGGCCGCCTTGAGGGCTGCGATGACACCGCCGCCGGTGTCGTCGTTCGCCGCGTAGACCCCGGCGATCTCGTCGGTGCCCAGCTTGCTGATCTGTCCGGCGGCCCAGTCCTGT
This sequence comes from Curtobacterium sp. MR_MD2014, assembly GCF_000772085.1. Classification (NCBI taxonomy): domain Bacteria; kingdom Bacillati; phylum Actinomycetota; class Actinomycetes; order Micrococcales; family Microbacteriaceae; genus Curtobacterium; species Curtobacterium sp. MR_MD2014. The sequence continues at coordinate 1,314,701 of NZ_CP009755.1, forward strand.
GCCTTGGCCGGGTCCCATCCGGGGGTGTCGTACTCGGCGAGGACCTTGTACCCGCTCTTGTCGATGACCGAGTGCGCGCCCTTCTTGAACTGCGAGGCGTTGTTGTCGGTCGGGGAGCCGTTGACCATGATGATCCCCGATCCGGCCGGCACGTCCTTCGCCTTGAGCGCGTCGACGAGCGCCTGACCCTGCAGCTCGCCGACCTTCTCGTTGTCGAACGAGATGTAGTAGCTCAGGTCGGGGCTGTTGATCAGTCGGTCGTACGAGATGACCGGCACCTTCTTGGCCTTGGCCTGCTGCACGATCGAGGCGGCGGCCTCGCCGTCGAAGGGGTCGAGGACGAGGACCTTGACGCCCTGGGTGAGCATCGACTGCGCCTGCTGGAGCTGCTTCGACGCGTCGCCGTCGGCGTTCGCGTAGACGACAGAGCAGTCGGGGCACTGCTGCTTCACCTCGGCGGTGAAGAGCGGGCGGTCGGCGCTGGCGTAGCGGGCGGTGACGGAGTCGGGCAGGAGCAGGCCGATCTTCGCGTTCGACGCGTCCCCACCGCCTCCTCCGGAGCCGTTGTTCGCGTCCGCTCCGTTCGAGCAACCGGCGAGTGTGGTGATCGCGAGCAGCAGGGCGCCGACGCCCAGCACGGCGCGTGTGGTGGCTTTCTTCATTGAAACGTCCTCCAACAGGTGGACCGCCCACGGTGGCGGTGTGCTGAGTGTGGCAGCGGACGTCCTTGGCTGCAAGACTTGAACACAAGGGATGCACGGGTGATACCGAGATCGTTATCTGAGCCGGGTGGTCCGGTCACGGACCGGTGCCCGGGTCAGCGTGCCTGCGTGACGTCCACCGACTCGATCGCCAACGCGAGCGCCCCGGTGACGGCCGCGCGTTCGCCGAGCTGCCCCTGCACGACGTCCGGGGTGCCGTCGACGTCGACGATGAGCGACGACTCGAGGGCGTGCCGCATCGGCCCGAGCAGCAGCTCGCCGGCGCGGGCGAACTCCCCGGTGACGACGACGCGCTCCGGGTCGAGCAGGTTGCACAGGCCGACCGCGGCGGTGCCGATCGTCCGCCCGGCGTCGGCGATCGCCCGGATGCAGGTGTCGTCACCCGCCATCGCGCGCAGGACGAGGTCCGCGAGCTTCAGCGTGCCGACCTCGTCGCGGATGCCCGCCAGGACCGCGGGGCCGCCCGCGACCGCTTCGAGGCAGCCACGGTTCCCGCACCGGCACACGGGCCCGTGCGGCGCGACGGGCGTGTGTCCGAACTCGCCCGCGACGCCGTGGTGTCCGCGGAAGAGCCGCCCGTCGAGCAGCAGTCCGGCCCCGATGCCGTTCCCCACGTCGAGTGTCACGACGGTGCTGCGCCCGCGGGCGGCTCCGCTGCGGTGCTCGGCGAGGGCTGCGAGGTTCGCTGAGTTGTCGACCTGGACGGGCTTGTCGAGTCGCCGCGCGAGCGACGTCCCGAGCGGAACGCCGTCCCACCCGCGCAGGATCCCGCCCCGCGCGGTCATCCCGGTCCGGCGGTCGATCGGTGCGGCGACGGCGAGTCCGACCGCGAGCACCTCGTCCATCGACGACTCGATCGACTCGACCATGTCCATCACGAGGAGGGCGGTCTTGTCGAGCTCCGCGTCGGCTCGGTGGTCGCGGGCGAGGGGCATGTGCCGCTCGGCCAGCACCGTCGCGTTCAGGTCCGACAGGGCGACCCGGAGGTGCCGCGGTGACACGTGCACGCCGGCGACCAGGCCGAGGCCGTGCGGGAGCGTCACCCGGAGCGCCCGACGGCCGCTCGACGTGCTCGGCGTGGCGTGCAGGGCCCCGGTGGCGACGAGTTCCTTGACGATGTTCGAGACGGTCGCGGGCGAGAGACCGGTCACCCCGGCCAGCTCGACCTGGGTCAGGCCGCCGTGGCGCTTCACTGCAGCGATGACCCGGCCCCGATTGGCTTCACGCAGTGAAGTCTGGTTCCCGGGACTGCGGCGTTGCTCTGGCACGGGGACAGCGTAACGGGCTGCCGGTAAGCGACCCGGCGGGGTGCCCTGCACCGAGACGGACGGGAGGCGCGTGGCGACACCGCCACGCGCCTCCCGTCCGTCGGTCGGTCAGCGCCGACCGTGCGACGGTCCTACTCGGACGCGACGTCGATCAGGACCTTGCCGACCGCGTCGCCCTCGACGGCGTCGTGCGCGGCCGCGGTGTCCTCGAGCGCGAAGCGCGTCAGGGGGAGGCCGGCGTCCTCGCCGACGGGCAGGACGTCGGCGCGCAGCGCGGCGGTGACGTCCTCGGCGGCGGCAGCCAGGGCTCGGTCGCCGATCGTGTACAGCAGCAGGAACTGGTAGCGCGCGTTGACCGACATGTTCGGACGGATCGGCAGCGTCGCGTCGTCGCCACCGTTGTTCGCGTAGATCGACACGACGCCGTGGTTCGCCAGGACGTCGGCGACGAGCTGAGCGTTCTGCGGGATCGAGACCTCCACGACGATGTCGACGCCGTCCGGGGCGATCTCGCGGATGCGCGCGGCGGCGTCCTCGTCGCGGTAGTTCACGGTGTGGTGCGCGCCGGCGGCGGTCGCCAGGGCAGCCTTCTCGTCGGAGCTGATCGTGCTGATCACGGTCGCGCCGGCCCACCGGGCGAGCTGGATCGCGGCGTGCCCCACCGCCCCGGCGCCACCGGCGACCAGGACCGTGCGGCCCTCGAGCGCACCGGGGCTCAGGCGGCCCGGACCGTCCTCGTGGGTGGTGAGTGCGCGGTGGGCGGTCATCGCCGGGACACCGAGCGAGGCACCGACGTCGAAGCTCGTGCCCTCGGGCAGCACGACCGCGCGCGCTGCCGGGACGACCGTGTACTCCTGTGCGGTGCCGGTGGGACGGCTGGCGGCTGCCATGTACAGCCACACGCGGTCGCCCTCGTGCAGGGTCTCGACGCCCTCGCCGACGGCGTCGACCACGCCGGCGCCGTCCTGGTTCGGGGTGATCTCGGGGAAGGGCAGGCCGTCGCCGTAGGTACCGCCGGCGCGGGCCTTCCAGTCGGTGGGGTTCACACCGGAGACGACCACGCGGACGCGGACCTCGCCGGGGCCGGGCTGGGGGACCTCCCGCTCGACCAGGTCGAGGACGCTGCTGTCACCGGGCTTCGTGTAGACGATCGATCGCATGTGTCCAGGCAACCACCGCCGGTTCCCGAGTCTTCCTGCGGACGGTCAGCGGCGGTCGGCCGCGCGTGTCCGCGGCGCCGCGTGACGCCGCACCGGTGCCGTGCGGGTCCCGGTGCTGCGCGGTACAGCGCCACACGGCGACGCGCTCAGCGCCCGTCGTACACGTCGCGCGAGTCCTGCACGTCCGCCATGTGCGACGTCGCCCAGTCCTCGAGCGGCGCCAGCACCGCGCGCAGCGAGCGACCCCGCTCGGTGAGCTCGTACTCCACCCGCGGCGGGATCTCGGGGAAGACCGTGCGTGTCACCAGTCCGTCCCGCTCGAGCGCGCGCAGCGTCTGCGTGAGCATCTTCTGCGACACCCCCTGCACCCGGTTCGCGACGGCGGAGTAGCGCTGCGGTCCGTCGACGAGCGACCCGATCACCAGCACGCTCCACCGGTCGCCGATGCGGTCGAGCAGCTGCCGCGAGGGGCAGTCCGCCGCGTAGGGGCTGTACTCGAGTGCTGACATCCCGACCTCCGTTACGCACTGTGAGGTGCCTACTTCCCAGAAGAGAGTAACGCGAGTACCGTCGGTCGCACCAGTCACGGAAGGACTCTCATGACCAACATCGTCGTCTTCGGCGGCACCGGGTACGCCGGCTCCGCCATCGTCCGCGAGGCCCTGTCCCGCGGTCTCGCCGTCACCGCCGTCGCCCGCGACACCTCCAAGCTCGACGCCGCCGAGGGGCTCACCCTCGCGCAGGGCGACGCCTTCGACCCGTCGTTCGTGGCGGACGTCACGAAGGACGCCGACGTCGTCGTGGTCTCGCTGCACGCGGTCCAGGCGGACGGCAGTGAGTTGAAGGACAAGTTCCAGCACTTCGTCGACGCGGCGGCTGCTGCCGGCGCCCGGCTCGGCATCGTCGGTGGTGCGGGTTCGCTGCTCGTCGCCGAGGGCGGTCCGGCGCTCTACGAGACCGCCGAGTTCCCCGACGCCTTCAAGGGCGAGGCGAAGAGCCACGGTGAGATCCTCGACCGCCTGCGCTCTGGTGGGTACACCGGCGACGTCGACTGGTTCTACGTGAGCCCGGCCGCGGCCTTCGGCGGGTACAACCCCGGCGAGCGTCGGGGCACCTACCGCACCACGGACGACCTGCTCCTCACCGACGCCGAGGGCAACTCGGACATCTCCGGTGCGGACTACGCGATCGCGATCGTCGACGAGATCGAGCACCCGGCGCACCACCGCGCGCGGTTCGGCGTCGCGTACTGACGCGAGGACCTGGCTCGACCCGCTGACGGACGGGAGGCACGGTGCGGGCTCGCACCGTGCCTCCCGTCCGTCGCGTGGTGCGGTGCGCTCCCGCACAACGGAACACACGTCGCGCCAAGTGTTTCCGTGGCGCGACGTGCTTTCGGTTGTGCCGCGCCCCCGCGTGATCCGTCGCCGGACGGGAGGCGCGGGGCAGGGTGGCACCGTGCCTCCCGTCCGTCGCGTGGTGCGGCGTGCTCCTGCACAACGGAACGCACGTCGCGCCGTGTGTTCCCGTGGCGCGACGTGCCTTCGGTTGTGCTCCAGCGCCGCGCGCCGCGACCCCGCAGCCGCGCCGCGCGCCCCGCGCCGCGTGCGCTACCGCGCCTCGATCGCGGGCAGCGGCACGTGGTGCCGCATCCGCACCGCCAGGTGCAGCCCGCCCCGCCGTGCGAGCACGACGCCGGCGACGACCGCCGCCACCGCGGGGACGCCCCCGGCGACCACCATGCCGACGTGCGCGCCGAAGTGGTCGACGACCTGCCCCATGACCGGCCCGCCCACGGCCTGGCCGCCGAGCAGCACGAGCACGTAGAGCGACATCACCCGGCCTCGGATCGCGACGTTCGACGACAGCTGCACGAGCGAGTTCGACGCCGTCATGAACAGCAGTTGTGACATCCCGACCGCGACGAGCGCCACGGTGAACGGCGCGATCACCGGGATCGAGCCGCTCACGACGAGCAGCACGCCCGTCCAGAACACCCCGCCGACGATCGTCCGCAGCCGCACGGTCGCGCGCCTGGTCGAGAGCAGCGCCCCGGCCAGGGCTCCGACCGCGACCGCGGAGTTGAACACCCCGTAGCCGCCCGCGCCCACGTCGTAGACCTCGGACGCGAAGGCCGAGAGCAGCACCGGCATCGTCAGGGCGAACACCGAGAAGAACGCCATGAGCACGACCGGCACCAGGATCGTCGGCTTCCGGACGGCGTAGCGCAGGCCCTCGACGAGCTGTCCCTTGGCGCGCGGCATCGGCGGGGTCCGGTGGAGCTCCGAGGTCCGGAGGAACCCGAGCGTCACGACCACGGCGACGCAGGCGATCGCGTTCACCCCGAACGACCACCCCGCCCCGACGGCGACGAGCAGCGCTCCGGACAGCGCGGGCCCGATCATCCCGCCGAGCTGGAACACGCTCGAGTTGACGCTGATCGCGTTCCGCAGGTGCTGGTGCCCGACGATCTCGGTGACGAAGACCTGCCGCGCGGGGTTGTCGATGACGGTGACCATCCCGACCAGGAACGCGATGACCCAGATGTGCCACGCCTCGACCACGCCGGTGAGGGTCAGGACGGCGAGCAGTGCGGAGAGCACCGCGAAGGCGCCCTGGGTGAGCATCATGAGCGCGCGCTTCGAGAACCGGTCGACGAGCACCCCGCCCCAGAGCCCGAAGAACAGCATCGGCGCGAACTGGCACGCGACGGTGATGCCGACCTGCGCGACGGAGCCGGTGAGCTGCAGGACGAGCCAGTCCTGCGCGATCCGCTGCATCCAGCCCGCGGTCATCGCCACGAGGTTGGTCGCGGTGAACAGCCGGAAGTTGGGGACCGACAGGGCGATGAGGGTGTGCCGCCACGGTGGACGCTCGGCCTGGATCGGGAGTGGTTCGGTGGGTGGAGGGAGGGTCGTCGATGACGCACTCACGGTGGTGGGGCTCCGGATCGTCGGGGGTGGAGTCGGTACCCGTTCGAAACTACGTGGCGCGGGCCCATTCGACACCTCTATGGTGGCTATCACTCCATTGCGATGTCGAATGGCGGCGGCCCGTCCGTCGGAGGAGGTCACGTGCTCGACCCGGTGCTGCTCCGCACGTTCCTCGCCGTCGCAGAGACCGGCAGCTTCACGCTCGCCGGGCAGCGCCTCGGCATCAGCCAGCCGACCGTCTCGCAGCACGTGCGTCGGCTCGAGACCGCGGTGGCGCGGACCCTCGTGGCCCGGGACACCCGCGGGGTGGCGCTCACCGACAACGGCGACGCGATGGCCGGGTTCGCCCGCTCGATCCTCGCCGCGCACGCGACCGCCGACGCCTACTTCTCCGGGGCCGCGACCCGCGGCCGGCTCCGCTTCGGTGCGGCGGACGACCTCGCGATCACCCAGCTGCCGCGCATCCTGCGGGACTTCCGCCGGCTGCACCCGCAGGTGAACCTCGAGCTGACGGTGAACCAGTCCGCGCCGCTCCTCCGCCGGGTGCACGCGGGTCAGCTCGACCTCGTGTTCATCAAGCAGACCGCGGGGGAGTCCGCCGAGGGCACCCGCGTCGCGACCGACCAGATGGTGTGGATGGCGCAGGACGGCATCGCGCTCGAAGCCGACGAGCCCGTCCCGCTGATCGCGTACCAGGCGCCGAGCATCAGCCGGCAGATGGCGATCGACGCCCTCGAGTCCGCCGGGCGCACCTGGCGGATCACCTGCAACACCCGTGACGTGAACGGCGTGCTCGCGGCGGTCCGGGCGGGCATCGGGGTCGCGGTGTTCCCGCACTCGCTGATCCCGGCCGACCTCGTGAAGGTGTCGCAGCGGCTCTCGCTGCCCGACCTGCCCGCCGTCGACTACGTGCTCATCGCGAACCCGACCGTGCAGCGCGAGCCGATCGACGCCCTGACGAGCGCGATCCTGTCCCGCGGGGTCGTCCGCGCCGTCTGAGCGCTACGGCGCGAGGGTCGGCGTCGTCCCCGTGCCGGTGAGGTCGGGCAGCGTCACGCCGGCGGGTGCCAGCAGCGCCGCGGCGACCGCCCAGAGGAGCACGAGCGTGCCGACACCGCCGAGCACCGCCCCGAGGAGCGCCACCGGTCGCTGCCACGTCGCCGCGGGGGTCCGGAGGGCCGTCACCGACAGTGCGAGGGCGAGCACCCCGAGGACCAGTCCGGTCGCGTGCACCGTCGCCGGCGCCGTGAACCACGAGGCGGCGAGGGCGAGGGCGGCGACACCGGTCACGGCGCCGAGCACGGCTGCCGGGGTCGCCCCGATCGCGGTGCGGCTGCGGTCGCGGGACGTCCGACGGTCGGCCTGGAGGCCCTGCTCACCGGCGTCGTGCCCGCCCACCTCGGCCTCGGTGCCGGTGCGAGCCGCGGCCGGTCCCGACCGGCGACCCCGCCGGTAGGGCGCGGACACACCGCCGGTGACCGGGGCACCGGCTGCCGACGGCCCGGCCGCCGCCGTGGGTGCGGCAGCCGCTGCCGTGGGCACGGCGGCCGCCGGCGTCGACGCGGCGGCGGGTCCGCCCGGGAAGACCGACGGTGCCTGGACGGTGGGCGCGGCGGGCGCTGCGATGACGGCGTCGAAGCCGGACGGCACGGGGTCGACGACGGTCGGCCGCGGTGCCTGCTGCCGGGCGAAGCGCGCCGGCGTGCGGTACCCGATCGGTCCGGAGGGCTCGGGTTCCGCGCCCTCGACCAGGACGTGCTCGAGTCCGGGGACCGAGAAGCGGGGCTGTCCGACGACGGGGGCGGCGGGAGCGGGGGGCTGCACCGGTGCCGGGGCGTGGGCGCTGTGCGTCGGGTCGACCGGCGGAGTGAGGGGGCCGCCCGACTCGGCGGCGTCGACGGGGGACACCGGCAGGGGTGCGGTGTCGAACGGCGGCACCTGCACCGTGGGCGAGGTCGGGGCCGGCGGGAGCAGGTGCTCCTGCGGCGGGTAGTCGGGCACGACGACGTCGACGGCGGGCAGCGCGTCGGTCGGGTCCTGCGGCAGCGTCGGACCTGCCGCACCCGGCATCCCGGGGGTGACCACGGGGACGGCCGCGACCGCGTCGAGGACGGGTGCCTGCGGGGCGGGGGCGAGTGGTGCCTCCCGGCCGACGGCGGTGTCCTCGGGGGGTGCGACGACCCACGCAGGGACCGCTCGACGCGGCCGGTCTCGGTCCGGCATGCGGTGCGACGCCACTCGTGCTCCCTCGCTCTTCTGATCCATCGTCATTTCTATCCGCGTGCATGGACCGCTGCGCAGCCCCAGTTCCGGGGTCGCGCAGTCCACTTCGCGCAGGATGCCTCGCGGCCGGGGCTCGCGAGACGCAACGAAGGCGGCTCCGCGCCGAGCTGTACCGCTGCGGGGAACCGCCTTCGTGGCGTGTTGCGGAGGTGGGGGCTACATGTCGCGGTAGCGCTCCGCCTCGGCGAGCTTCGCCCGGAGCTCGTCGGCGGTGTACCGCGTGACGTACCCGGGGGTGTCGCGCTGGATGCGCCAGCCCTCGGCGAGGGGGCCCGCGTCGACCACGTCGAACCCGAACTCGTCGATCAGGTCGGAGACGACCCGCTTGGCGTCGGCGTCGTCGCCCGCGACCACCAGGGCGCGGCGGTCGGGGGTGCCGGCGGGGGTGGCCTCGTCGGTCAGCGCCGTGGCGGCGATGTGGTTGAACGCCTTGACGACCCGGGCACCGCGCAGGTGGTCCTGCAGGAGCTCGGCGGTGGTCGTCGTCTCCTCGTCGAGGGACGTGATGTGGCCGTCACGCTGCGGGTAGTAGTTGTTGGTGTCGATGACGACCTTGCCGACCAGGGGTTCGACCGGGATCGTCTCGATCGCCGCGAGCGGGGTGGTCACGACGACGATGTCGCCCGCTGCTGCCGCCTCGTCGCGGGTGGCCGCGCGGGCGTGCTCGCCGAGCTCCGAGACCAGGTCCTGCAGGGTCTCGGGGCCGCGCGAGTTGGCGATCACGACGTCGTGGCCGTGCTGCACGGCGAGGCGCGCGAGCTGGGATCCGATGTTGCCTGCTCCGATGATGCCGATCGTTGTCATGCGGTCGTGCAACGCGGCGCCGAGCAGTGCATTCCCACCGGCGGTCGCCCCGGGCCGTCGTCGCCGTGCGGCCGCTGCCCGTCGGGTGCATGATGGCGCCATGGCCCACGAGTTCCGCGACGAAGCCGACCGCGACCGCTACGCGATGTACGTCGACGGCGAGCTCGTGAGCGTGCTCGACTACCGGGCCGCGGAGGACGCCGTGTCGTTCCCGCACACGTACACGGTCCCGAGCCACCGCGGGCACGGCTACGCGGCGGAGCTCGTCGCGCACGCCGTCGCCGACGTCGAGGCGAGGACCACGAAGCGCATCGTGCCGATGTGCTGGTTCGTCGGCAAGTGGTTCGACGAACACCCCGAGAAGGCCGACCTGCTCAGCCGCGGCACCGCGGACTGACCCACCCCACGCTCCGGCCGCAGCGTCGCGGCCGCACCCGAGCACCCGGAGGCACCGTGCCCACGATCACCCCGTTCCTCTGGTTCGACGACCAGGCCGAACAGGCCGCCACGACCTACACGTCGCTCTTCCCGGACAGTCGGGTCGACAGCGTCGCCCGGACGCCGGACGGCACCGCCCTCGTCGTCGAGTTCACGCTCCTCGGTCAGCCGTACCGGGCGATGAACGGCGGCCCGGGGCACCCGCACACCGACGCCGTGTCCTTCCAGGTCGACGTCGACACGCAGGACGAGCTCGACCGGGTGTGGGACGCGCTCCTCGCCGACGGCGGCCGACCGCTCGCGTGCGGGTGGCTGCACGACCGCTGGGGTCTGACGTGGCAGGTGACCCCGTCGATGATGGGCGACCTGATGACCGGCGGCGGTGACCCCGAGGCCAACGCCCGGGTGTTCAAGGCGATGCAGGACATGGTCAAGCTCGACATCCCCGCGCTGCAGGCCGCAGCCGCCGGTCACTGAGGGGGAGCAGCCCGTGACCGCCGGTAGGGTGGCGGCACCCACCAGCGCCGAGCACCCGGCGCACGCAGTGACAGGCTGGAGAACGCGATGAGCAGCCCGAGCTCGGCGGTCCGTGACGGCGGACGCCCCGACGACGAGGTCCGCAACGGCGACATCGGACGCGCCTACACCGAACTCGCCCGCATCACGCGACGTGCGAGCATCCGGGCGCGCGGCGACGACCTCGTGCTCAGCGTCGTCGACCAGTCCCTCGTCGACTTCGTCGTGCAGCACCCCGGGTGCATGGCGATCGACATCGCCCGGTACCTGCGGCTCAACCGCTCGACGATCTCGCGGCAGCTGTCCGGCCTGCTCGCGGCGGGGCTCGTGCGGACCACCGACGGCGGCTCCGGCAACGCGAAGCCCCTCGAGGCGACCGACGCCGGCCGTGCCGCCCTCGACCGCTCGGTGCGCCTGCACCGCGACGCGCTCGAGGAACGGCTCGCCGACTGGTCGGACGACGACATCGCGCTCCTCGCCGGGCTGCTCGAACGACTCGGCGCCGCCGACGAGGCCGGTCTGCCGATGCCCGCACGCGCGACCCCGGACGGCCACGCCGGTACGGACGGTCCCGACGCCCCGTGACCACCTCGTTCGTCCTGCTCTCCGACACCCACCTGCCGAAGCGCGCGAAGGACCTGCCGGCTGGGCTCTGGGCGGACGTCGACGCGGCGGACCTCGTCGTGCACGCGGGGGACTGGGTCGACCTCGCCACCCTCGACGCCGTGCAGGGTCGGTCCCGTCGGTTCGAGGGCGTCCGCGGCAACAACGACGGCCCCGAGTTCGACGACCGGCTGCCGCTGGTGGCCCGCTTCACGGTGGAGGACCTCCGCTTCGCCCTGGTGCACGAGACCGGTGCGGCGACGGGTCGCGAGCGCCGGGCGGACGCCGCGTACCCGGACACCGACGTGCTCGTGTTCGGGCACTCGCACATACCGTGGGACTCGGTCGCGCCGTCGGGGATGCGCCTGCTCAACCCCGGGTCGCCGACGGACCGCCGCAGGCAGCCCGACTTCACGTGGATGCGGGGCACGGTGGACGGGCGTGCGCTGACGGTCGAGACGGTCCGGCTGCCGCCGGCGGCGCGCTGACGCGACCGCACGACCACCGGACGGGCGAGTCGGCAGACGGGGGACCCACCGGACGGGAGGCACGGCTCGGGTCCGCCCCGTGCCTCCCGACCGTCCCGTGCCGCGTGCGACAGCCGTGGTCCGGTCAGTCGCGCTGCATCGGCGGGGCCGACGGGTCCACCTGTTCCGTCGGCATCCGGAAGAACGCGAGCTCCCACTCGGTCGACCGTCGGTGCACCCGCGCCATCCGCCCCCGCTCGGACGGGTCCGCGGCGGCCGCGAGCGCCTCGACGCGCGCGGTCGCCTCGGCGCTCGCCGCAGCGAACGCCGGGTCGCCGTACGCGCCGAGCCAGTCCGCGAAGGGGTGTCCCTCCGGGGCGCGGCCGAGCTGCGTGCCGACCCAGGCGTAGACCCGGAAGCACGGCAGCACGGCGGCGGCGAGCACCGCGACCGACCCGCTGTCGGCCGCGGCCTGCAGGTGGGCGAGGTACCCGGCGCACGTCGGGTGGACCGGGTCGTCGGCGTGCGTGCCCGCCAGGCGGCGGTGGTGCAGGTCGCGTGCCTCGTCGGCACAGCCCGCGGCGGCCGAGGCCCAGAACGCCGCGGGCTCGCCGTCCGTGGTGGCGGCCAGCCGTCGCAGGTGCTGCTCGTAGGCCCGCAGGTAGTGGACGTCCTGCGCGAGGTACCGGGCGAACACGTCCCCGTCGAGCGTGCCGTCACGCAGGCCCTCGAGGAAGGAGCACGAGAGCGTCCGGTCGAGGGTCTCGGCGACGTCCGCCCACCACCGGTCCGTCCAGGTCGTCGCGGGGAGCGCGGCACGGGTGAGCGCACCGTGGTCGACCGGTCCGTTGCCCGTCCCCACCCGGAGCGCGTCGGCGCCACGGAGTGCGGCGGTGAGCCACGTCTTCGCCCCGCCGACAGCGAGCTCCCAGTCGCCGTCCCGTGCAGCGAGCGTCGCGATCGCGCTCGACAGGGAGCACCCCGTTCCGTGCGTGTTGGTCGTCGCGATGCGCGGACCGCGGAAGGTGCGGGCGGAGCCGTCGGGCCGGACGAGCACGTCGTCGGCGGTCGGCCCCGTGTCGTGCCCGCCCTTCGCGAGCACCAGGACGTCCCACCGACGGGCCACGAGCCGTGCGGCCTCGAGGGGCGTCGGTGCGGTGCCCCCGGCGAGCGCGACGAGGTCGGTCAGCTCCGCGCGGTTCGGGGTCACGAGGTCGGCGAGCGCGAGCAGGTCGCCCATCGCGGCGGTCGCCTGCCGGTCGAGCAGCCGGTCGCCGCTCGTGGCCACCATCACCGGGTCCACGACGACCACGGGCGGGCGGTGTTCGCGGAGCCAGTCCGTGACCGTGCGGACGACGTCGACGGTGCCGAGCATCCCGATCTTGACGGCGTCGACCACCACGTCGTCCGACACGGCGTCGAGCTGGTCGCGGAGGAACCCGACGTCGGGGACGTGCACCGACCGCACGCCGTGGGTGTTCTGCGCGACCAGGGCCGTCACGACGCCCATGCCGTAGCCGTCGTGCGCCGTGATCGCCTTGAGGTCCGCGTGGAGTCCGGCGCCGCCCGTCGGGTCGGTGCCCGCGATGCTGAGGACCCGCGGCACGTGCGGCCGCCCCGGCACCCGCACCGGCACCGGCGGCGACGTCGAGCCCACGGCGGGCTCGGCGGCGGTCACGACCCGCTCCAGGCGCGGAGGTACGCCGCCGCTGCCGCGTGCGGGTCGGCGGCGGCGCAGATCCCGGACACCACCGCGACACCGGCGACACCGGCCGCACGCAGCGGCGCGACGTCGTCCAGGGTCACGCCGCCGATCGCGACGCACGGGACCCCGAGCGGGCGCGCCGCACCGGTGATCCGGGCGACGCCGTCCACGCCGAGCGCCGGCGGGTGGTCCGGCTTCGTCGAGGTCGGGTGGACGACACCGACGCCGAGCAGGTCGACGGTGCCGCGGGGCAGCTCCGCGAGGGCCGCCAGGTGGGCCGGGGTGTTCGCGGTGAGGCCCACGTGGGCGTCCGGGCCGAGGAGCGCCCGGGCGGCCGCGACGGGCAGGTCCGACTGGCCGAGGTGCACGCCCGCGACCCGGTGTCCGGCACGTCGGGCGGCGAGCGCGACGTCCGTCCGGTCGTCCACCACGACGGTCGCACGGTCCCCGACGGCGTCGGCCACCGCGGCGGTCAGGGCGAGGATGTCGCGGACCGGTGCCTGCTTGTCGCGCACCTGCACGAGCCGCACCCCGGCGTCGACCGCGGCACGGACGACGCCGAGCACGCCCCTGCCGTGCCGGTCGACGAGCACCGGGTCGGTGACCAGGTAGACGCCCAGGTCCGTCGGGGCGCTCACGGTCGGACCACCGTCGGCGCTGCAGCGGATCCCGGGATCGTCGGTGGTGCGGACTCCGTGGTGATGCGCGCCACCCGGAGGACGTCCTCGGGGGTCAGCGTCGCCAGCCGGTCGAGGAACAGCGGCTGGAAGGTCCCCGGGCCGCCGGCGTCACGCGCGGCGAGCTCGGCGGCGACCGTGTGCACCACCGTCCCGGCGACGGCTGCTGCGCCCGGGTCGTCCGGGACCACCGCCGCGAAGGCGGCGACCACCGCGCCGAGCGCGCACCCGCCCCCGGTGATGCGGGTCAGCAGCGGCGACCCGTTCGCGACCCGCACCACGCCGGTGCCCGGCGCGACCAGCAGGTCGACGGGACCGGACACGGCCACGGCGCCCACGAGCCTCCCGTCCGACGCCCGGAGCGCTGCCGCCCGCGCCTCGTCCGTGCCGGCGGTGCTGTCGACCCCGCGGCCGCCGTCGGCGTCGCCGAGCAGGGCGAGGACCTCCGAGGCGTTCCCGCGCAGCACGGTCGGCCGGAGCGCGAGGAGCTCGCGGGCGAGGGCGGTGCGGACCGGCAGCGCGCCGACCGCGACGGGGTCCAGGACCCACGGTGTGCCGACGTCGACGGCCGCGGATGCCGCCTCGACCGACGCCGCACGCGGCTCCGGGTGCGGGGTGCCGGTGTTGACGAGCAGGGCGTCGGCGACGCGGGCGAACGGGCCGGCCTCGGTGGTGACGTCGACCATCGCCGCGGAGGCGCCGAGGGCGAGCAGGACGTTCGCCGTGACGTTCTGCACCACGGTGTTCGTGATGCACTGCACCAGGGGGCTGCGGGCGCGCACCTCCTCGAGCAGCGTGGCGGTGCGGTCGGCCCAGTCCGGGGACGGGGAGCCGGCGGGTCCGGGTACGGGCGCAGCAGTGTGCATGGACGATCCCTTCGCGAGTACGAGCTCGAGCAGGTTCGACGGGTGTGATCTCAGCCGCTCGGTGCGGCACCCCGTGTCTCGGACGACACCGTACACGACGTCCGACGACCTCCTCCGGGCACTCCGGGGGTGCGGTGTGCCAGTGTTGACGGGTGCCTGACGTGACCCCTCCCGGACCGCCGCCCGGACCCCGCGACCCCGGCGACGCGTGGGCCGTCGGACCGGACGGCACCAAGGCCTGGGGACGCTTCGGCGCGGCCGGCCTGCTCGTCGACGACGGTGCCGGCCGGGTGCTCCTGCAGCACCGCGTCGAGTGGAGCCACCACGGCGGCACGTGGGGGATCCCCGGTGGTGCACGCCACCAGGACGAGGACGCCGTCACCGCCGCGCTCCGGGAGTCCGCGGAGGAGGCCGGGGTGCCCGAGGACGGCATCGACCTGCGGCACGCCGCCGTGCTCGACCTGGGCTTCTGGACCTACACGACCGTCGTCGGTCGCGCCCGCCGCCCGTTCGAGCCGGTGATCGCGGACCGCGAGAGCCTCGCGCTGTCGTGGGTCCCCGTCGCCGAGGTCGACGCGCTGCCCCTGCACCCGGGCTTCGGTGCCTCGTGGCCGGCCCTGCGCGGCGCGATCGAGACGGTCCCGCACGTGGTGGTGGACGCGGCGAACGTCGTCGGCAGCGTGCCGGACGGCTGGTGGAAGGACCGTGCGGGCGCGGCGGAGCGGCTGCTGTCGTCCGTGGCGGCGCTCGCCGGACGGGGCGTGGGCGCGGGGGAGCTCGGGTTGCCCTTCGCCCGCTGGTGGCCGCGGTGGACGGTGGTGCTCGAGGGCGAGGCACGGGCGGCCGGCGCGGGTGCCGGTGCTGCGGGCACGGCGGCGGGTGCCGTCGGTGCCGGCGACCTCGGCGGTGCGGCCGACTCGGTCGGGGTCGTCCGCGCCGAGGGTCCCGGCGACGACGCGATCGTCGAGGCCGCCCGGTCGGCGCTCGGCGACGGACACGCACCGGTCGTCGTCGTCACGGCGGACCGGGAGCTCCGTACCCGGGTCGAGGCCCTGGGCGCCGAGGTCCGCGGCCCCGGCTGGTTCCGCGAGCAGTAGTCCGCCACCGCTGCATCGGTCCGCTGCTGCGTCGGCCCACCGCAGCGCCGGTCCGCTGCTGCGGCGGTCCACTGCAGCGTCGGTCCGGTGCGGCGTCAGCCCTCCGGCACGTACCGCTTCGACGACACCAGCAGCGCCACCCACGACACCACCCCGAGCCCGACCACGACGGCCAGGATCACCGACACCGGGACCCCGGCACCGCCCGCGATCGCCGCGATGACCGCCGGCGCCAGGAACCCGCTGTACGCCACCGCGTAGAACGCTCCCGTCAGGCCGGCGAGGTCGCGCGACCCGGCGATCCGCTGGACCTCGAGCAACGAGGACACGAGCGCGGTCCCCATCCCGACGCCGATCACCACGTTCGCCGCGAGCCCGACCCACACCGACTGCAGCTCCACCGCCAGGAGCACGACCCCGATCCCGACGGTCATCACGGCGACGGCGGTGACGAGCCCGCGCGCCGAGGACACCGAGTGCACGCGCTTGGCGAGCGGCTGCACCGCGCTCGAGACCCCGAGGGCGACGACGGTCGCGGCGGTCGCGAACACCAGGCCCCACGGACCGGTCGCTCCCGCGAGCCGGGTCGGCAGGTACCCGTAGCCGATCGCAGCGGACCCGAAGATCCACGGTGCCGCGACGACGACCACCCGCGTGAAGCGTCGGTGCCCGGCACTCGGGATCGCGAGCTGCCGCCACCACGGACCGGCGAGGCCACCGTTCACCGCGGTCTCCGGCGCTCGCCACACGACGAGGGCGAACGGTGCCGCGACGCAGATGTGCACGAGGAACGGCAGGACCTCGGGCACCGGCCCCCACTGCGCGATCCCACCGGCGACGAGGGCACCGATCCCGGATCCCAGCGTGAAGGCCAGCGACGCGCGCCGTGCCCCGGAGCCGGCATCGGCCGAGGGGTCGTGGCGGCCCTGCGAGAGCTCCTTCACCCAGCTGTTGCCGACCGCCATCGCGACGCCGACCGTGATGCCGGAGAACAGCCGGCCGGCCGCGAGGAAGCCGGGTCCGAACGGCCCGAGTGCCAGGAGTCCGCTGCCGACGACGGCCGCGGCGATGCCGACGAGCATGAGCGGCTTCCGCCCGTGCCGGTCCGAGAGCGACCCGGCGACGAGCAGCGCGGGTGCGAGCCCGAGGACGTAGACCCCGAGGAAGACGTTGACGAGCACGGACGAGTAGTGCGCCCGCTCCTCGTACATGAGCAGCAGCGGCGAGAACTGGTTGCCGCCCCACGAGCACACGAAGACCGCGCCCCAGACCATCGCCCACGGGGCGACCCGGCTGACCGGCACCGGCACGGAGCCGGTGGTCGGGATGCTCCCGGTCGCGCCGCTCACAGCGCGCCCCGGTGGGACGCGACGTGCGCTCGGAGGACCGCCGCGTACCGCTCGGCGTCCCCGTCGTCGAGGGCCGCGGCGAGCGCCCGGTGCTCGTCGAGCGACGCCTGCAACTGCTCCGGTCGAACGCGCATCAGCTGGTGCCGCAGCCGCTGCTGCCGGTCGCCGAGCGTCCGCGCGAAGCGGACGGCGATCGCGTTCCGCGACGCCGCGACGACGGCGCCGTGGAACGCCGCGTCCCGCTCGACGAAGCGGTCGACGTCCCCGGCGGCCACCGCCGCCTCCTGCTCCGCCAGCTCGGCCTGGAGGAGCGGTGCCAGTTCCGGCACGCGGCCGTCGGTGACGACGCGGGTCGCCGCGGTCGACTCGATCGCCTCACGCACCTCGAGCACGTCCGCCGCCTCGTTCGGGGACATCGGGCGCACGACGGCGCCCCGGCGGGCGCCGAGCAGGATGAGGTCCTCGGCCGCCAGGCGCAGGAACGCCTCGTGCACGGGTGTCCGCGAGACGCCGATCTCCCGGCAGAGCACGTTCTCGCTGATCGCCGTGCCGCCCGGCAGGTCGCCGCGGATGATCGCCCGCTTGACGTGCTCGTACGCCCGTCCTGCGGCGGAGACCTCGGTGCTGGTGTCGCTCACGGCAGCCGATCCTACGCCTTGCATGCAAGCTTGCACACGTTGTGGAGCGAGATCGTCACGCGGCCGTCGTGACCGGATCGAGACATCGCCCACCCGGCGTCGCTACGCTGACCCTCACGTCAACGGAGACGTACCGATCAGGAGGTCACGATGGAGCGTGTCACCAGAGCCGACGACCGTGTGCACCGCCCTGCGGGGCCCTGGACACCGACGGTGCACCGGCTGCTCGCGCACCTGCACGAGCAGGGCTTCGTCGCGGCACCCGAACCGATCGCCGTCGGGGACGCCCTCGAGACGGTGAGCTTCGTGCCGGGCACGGCGGGCAACTACCCCTGGAGCACCGAGATCGCGAGCGAGGCGGCCCTCGTCACGTCCGCGCGACTGCTGCGCCAGTACCACGACGTCGCGGCGACCTACCCGCGGGACGACGCGGTCGACGTCTGGTCGCAGGCCGAACGGCTGCCGGTCGAGACGATCGTGCACGGTGACTTCGCGCCGTACAACTGCGTGTACGACGGCATCGCCGCGGTCGGGCTCATCGACTTCGACACCGCGCACCCCGGGCCGCGCGTCTGGGACGTCGCGAGCGCGGTCTACCGCTTCGCGCCGTTCACCACCGGTCTCGTCGAGGGCAGTTCGGCGCCGGGACTCGACGAGCGCCTCGACCGCGCGGCGGAGTTCTGCCGCGCCTACGGGCTCGACGACCGCTCCCGCGGGGTGCTCGTCGAGACGATCACGGCCTCGCTCGTCGCCCTCGTCACGACGATGGAGACCGAAGCCGCCGCGGGGAACCCGAAGTTCCTCAGCGACCTCGAGCACGGGCACGCCGACCTGTACCGGGCCGACGTGGCGTGGATCGAGTCCCACGCGGACCTGATCCGCGCGGCCGTCACCGCCGACTGACGTCCGCGCGGACGGGCTGCGCGGGGCACCCGCGTCGGTGCGGGACGCCGCCGTGCGCGTGAGACGCCGGCCTCGGTGCGAGACGCCGCTGTGCACGCGAGACGCCGGCCTCGGTGCGAGACGCCGCTGTGCACGCGAGACGCCGGCGTCGGTGCCGGACGCCGCGGAGCCGTCGAGACGCCGCCGGATCCCGCGGCGTCTCGACCGGCGGACGGCGTCTCGCACCGACGCCGTCGTCTCGCCGGTGTGGGACGCGCGTCGGACCGCGGCGTCCCGCGCAGACGCCGGCGTCTCGGGGCGCGACGCGCGCGTCGGACGTGCACCGGGCCTCCCGGCAGCTCCCAGCCCGCACGCGGCGGACTCCGATGCTCCAGCGGGTAGTGTCGCAGGGCCATGACCGACAGCCCGGCCGACGCCACCCCGTACGAGGTCCTCGGCGTCCCCGCGACCGCCGACGACGACGCGCTCCGCCGTGCGTACCGTCGTGCCGCTCGCGAGACCCACCCCGACCTCGGTGGAGACGCCCGGCGCTTCCGCCAGGTGCAGATCGCGTGGGAGCGCATCGGGACCCCGGCTGCCCGCCGGGCGTACGACGCGGGCTCCCGCACGTCGACCCCCAGCGCAGCGTCCGGTCCGTCCGGGTCCTCGGTCTGGTCGCACGACGGCCAGGGGTTCGCGCCCCCGACGGCTCGGCGCGACTCCCGGCCGCGGGCGCGCTCGTACGGGCACCCGGGTGGTCGTTCCCGCGAGGTCTTCCTGCAGGCCGAACGCGAGTGGGTCGGCCTCGGCGACCCCGTCGAGGACCCGTACGAGCCGGCGCTGGTCCGCTCCGCGCCGCGGCACATCCGCCGACTGCTCGCCGAGGCCCTCGCGGAGGAGGCGACGGCGTCGATCATCGCGGGGATGGGCATCGGCGTGACCGTGTGGCACGACCTCGACGCCGGTGCCGAGGGCAAGCTCGACCACGCCGTGCTGACCCCGAGCGGACTCTGGGCCGTCGAGTCGATCGACTGGGGCGCTCCCGTGCGCATCGAGCACGGTGACATCGCCGGCGAGACCCTGGCGCCGGGCGAGCGTCCGGTCAAGGAGCTCGTGCGGGCAGCCCGAGCGGTGCAGAAGCAGACCCGCGTGAAGTTCACCGGACGGCTGATGGTCGTGCCGGACTCCGCCGTCGACGAGGACGTCCAGGTCGTCGGGTCGGCGCGCAAGCCCACCGCGCTCGTGGTCCGTCGCAGTGCGCTCGGTCAGGTCCTGAACGGGGTGTTCTCCCCGGAGGGCTCGGTCGACGTGTTCGACGTCCGCGACCGCCTGCAGCAGACCGTCCGCTTCGTCTGACGGCGGCGCGACGCCCGGTCGCGTCAGTGGCCGCGGAGCTTCTCGAGGTCGCGGCGCTCCCGCTTGCTCGGACGACCGGCGCCTCGGTCCCGGGTCGGGACGAACCCGGCCTCCTCGCGGGGGAGCCGGGGCGGGGTCCGGTCCTCGAAGTGCTTCGCCGCCTCGGTCGCGCTCGTCCGCTTGAGGATGATGCCCGTCACGACGACGATGCGGTCGAACCCGTGCTGACGGACCCGCACCTCGTCCCCGGGGGCGATCGGCTGCGCCGGCTTCGCACGTTCCCCGTTCACCCGGACGTGGCCGGCCTTGCACGCACTGGTCGCGGCGGACCGGGTCTTCGTGATCCGCACCGCCCAGATCCAGCTGTCGACGCGCGCCTTCTCCATCCCACCACCCTAGGCGGCGCAGCCCTGCGAGCAGCCCGCGCCGGGGACCCGAGCGGGCCGACACCCGAGCCGTGCGATCGGGCCGTACGCTCGACGGGTGCAGGAACCGCGGCAGCAGGACCCGGACGGCCGGGCTCCGAGCGAGCAGGATGCCCTCGCCCGGGCGCTGGCGCTCGGCGTCCTGCGTGCGGCGTCCCCCGGCGACCGGCTCGTCGTGCGGGCACGGGTCGGGGACGGCGCTCGCGACGCCCTCGGCACCCTGTCCGCACGGACCGTCGACACGGTCACGATCGAGACGCGACGGGGGCACGTCGACGTCCCGCTCGCCGACGTGGTCGCGGCGAAGCACGTGCCCCCGCCGCCGACACCGCGGACGCGCCGCCCCTGAGCAGCCGCGCGACGCAGCCCGGCAACGCAGCCCGCGACGCGGCCAGCAGCGCAGCACGCGACGCAGCCCGCGACGCAGCTCCACCCACCTCGCCCGACGGCGAGCAGGCTCCGCCCGCGCGGCGCACCGGCGAGCCGTCGCCGTCCCCGCAGCCGTCGCCACGTAGCCTCGACCCATGGCCGTCCCCGTCCCGCTCGGTACCGAGGACCGAACCTCCCGCCTGACGCTCCGCCGCCCCGACCGCTGGCACCGCGAGGACTCCCCGCAGGCCGACCTCCGGCTGACCGGTGACGACGTCGTCCTGACCGTCCGGTCCCGCCCCTCGGAGCGCACCGTCGCCGAGGAGCACACCAGCCTGCTCGAACGCCTGCCCGGGTCGGTCGAGGGCCTGCGGCTCATCGGCTGCGACCCGTGGACGACCGCGGGCGCCCCGGCACGCCTGGTCGAGTACGTGCGCCCCGACGAGGACGGCGACGTCGCGGGCGCCCACCTGCTCTTCGTGACCGGTCGGCACCGGGTCGACCTGACCGTCGAGCGACCGCTCACCCGGATGCTCGCGACCGACGACCTGGTCTCGACCGTGCTCGAGTCGGTCCGTGCCACCGAGCCGGCACCCTCCCGCCCGCAGCGCGAGCTCGAGGCCCTGCCGGTCGCGGCGCCGGTCCCGCAGCTCGACGGGACGCACCTCGGTCCCGACGCGCTCACGACCCTGCGCAGCCTGGCAGGACGCCGGTGGGACCCGATGCTCCTGCGCTCGCCCGCCGGTCGCGAGCTCGTGCAGACGGGGCTCGTCGGCCGCCTCGGGACGCTCCCCGAGACCACCCAGGAGCTCCTCGCGCCGTGGGCCGACGACACCCGGCCGGTCACCCTCGAACAGCGCCTGCCCGACGGGCGGACCACGCGCCTCCAGGCCTGGTCGGAGACCGTCGTGGACGGGACTGACGAGACGGGCGGCACCGTGGCCCGGCTGCCGGTCGAGCGCGTGGTCGGGCTGGCGGCCGGGAGGCTCGGCATCCGCCCGTCGTGGACCTTCCCCTTCCGCACGGGGTCGCTCCACGCGAACCTGCTGGCCCGCAGGACGGGTGCGGCCGACACCGCGCCGGACCTGCCGGTGGCCGTCGCCGAGGCCGACCCGCGGCTCGCGCGCTTCTGGGCCGCGCCGTGGACGGTCTCGTCGATCCGTCGACCGGGTCGACCGGCCCCTGTCGTCGTCGTGCACGCCGAGGGCATCGGGTTCGCCCGGGTCGGACGCACGGAGGCCGGGGAGACGGCCTTCCGGTCCGACTCCCCGGCGAACGTGTACCGGTCCGTGGTGCGCGCGCTGCTCGGCTGAGGCCGCTGCTGCCGCTGCTGCCGCTGCTGCTGCTGCCGCTGCCGCTGCTGCCGCTGCCGCTGCTGCTGCCGCTGGCGCTCGCGCGGCGCCCTCGCTAGGCGGCGGGGCCTGCGGTCAGGGTCACCGTCACGGTGTGCGCCGTGCCCGATGCATCGGTGTAGCCGACCTGCACCCGGTCACCGACGGCGTGCGAGCGGATCGCGGACGTCAGTGCGTCGTTGCTCGTGACCGCCGTGCCGTCGAGGCTCGTGATGGTGTCGCCGGCGACCAGTCCCGCTGCTGCGGCGCCCGAACCGTCGACGGTCCCGGCGACCGGCACACCCGCGGTGGTCTGCGTCGTCGCGGTCGAGCCGACCTCGACGCCGAGGAACGCCGGCAGGCCGATCGTGACGGTGTCCGAGGACTCCCCGGCGAGGATCTTGTCCGCGATGGCCTTCGCGGTCGTGATCGGGATCGCGTACCCGGTGACCTCGGCGGAGCCCGACGACGCCGCGGTGGCCATGCCGACCACCTCGCCCTCGCTGTCCAGGACCGGACCGCCGGAGTCGCCCGGGACGATCTGCGCGGCGACCTCGATCAGGCCCTGCAACGACTCCGTGCCCGTGCCGGACTCGCTCTGCACCTGGATGTCCTGGTCGAGGGCGGTGACCGTGCCCGCGGCGGCGACGAGGTTGCCCGTGCCCTCCGCGTTGCCGACGTCCGTCACCGCGTCACCCGTCGACGGTTCGCCGTCGTCGTCGAGCGTCACCGTGGACAGGCCGGACGCGTCCTGAAGCTTGAGCACGGCCACGTCGTGCGTGGCATCGGTGCCGACGACCTCGGCCCGGTACTGCTTGCCGGTCGTCTCGTCGGTGACCGCGATGCTCGTGGCGCCCTGCACCACGTGGTTGTTCGTCAGGACGAAGCCGTCCGAGGTGAGGACCATGCCGGTGCCCGCGGCCTGCGACGAGGTGTCGTAGTTCATCACGGTGTCGATCGTCACGACGCCCTTCGTCTGGGCCGCGGTCGCCGGGGTCGCGGCGGTCTGCGTGCCCGTGCCCGTGCCCGTGCCGGTACCGCTGCCGCTGCCGCTGCTGCCGTCGCTGCCCGAGCCGTTCCCGTACCCGGGCACGGTGAAACCGTTCGTCCCACCGCTCGTGCCGGAGCCACCGCCCGGCAGCGTCGTGGTGCCCTGCGACTGGCTCGACGTGGTCGTGGTGCCCTGCGAGGACAGGCCGAGCGCCGTCCCGCCGGCCGCGCCGATGATCGCCAGCGCCGCGACGCCCGAGCCGATGACGAGTCCGAGCCGCCGGGGGCGCTTCGCGCCGGGGTGGTTCGCTGCCGCCGCGCCCGAGGTCCAGCCCCAGGGGGTGCTGCCGGCCGTCGCGCCTGCTGCCGCCGTGCTCGTGCTCGCGGTACCGGGACGCGGGTCCGTGGGACCGCCGAGGGCCGCGCTGCCGAGCAGGTACGGGCCGCGACCGTCCGGGGTGTAGGCGTACGGCCCCGAGCCGTCGGTGCCGTACAGCCACGGGCCGCTGCCGTCGAAGGCGTACGCCGGGCGGAGGGTGTCGCGGTCGGCGTGCGGGGCCTCCCAGCCGGGACGGTCGGTCGCGCGCTGGTCGTCGGCGGGGTTCTCGTTCATGGGTGCTCTCCGGTCGTCCCTCGACCACCCGAGGGGTGGCGGTTCGTTCCTCGACGACCCGGTCGGGCGTCGACGGAGACCAGTACAGGAGCCGAACCCATGACGACCCTATGAACGGACCCTGTGCCGGCTCCGGGCTTCCTCGGGGGCCGCCGAACGAGGGGCGGGATTAGGCTTGCCGCACTTCCCATGCGCGCGTCCTCACCCGTCACCCCTGCAGTCCGGCCCCGCCCGGCACCCGCCTCGCGGTCCCGTCTCGTCGGGGCAGCGCTGCTCGCCGTCGCCGCCCTGGTGGTGGCCGTCGCGCTCTCCGTGGCGTTCGGCTCGCGCCCGATCCCGCTCGGCACCGTCCTCGACGTCGTCCTGCACCCGCACCGGGACGACGAGGTGGGACTCATCGTGCTCGGCAACCGCGTCCCGCGTACCGTCGTGGGGCTGCTCGCCGGCGCCGCGCTCGGGGTGGCCGGTGCCGTGATGCAGGGCGTGACCCGGAACCCGCTGGCCGACCCGAGCATCCTCGGCATCAACGCCGGAGCAGCCCTCGCCGTGGTCGTCGGGATCGCGGTGTTCGGCATCAGCGGGACCGCCGCGTACCTGCCCTTCGCCTTCGTCGGGGCCGGGCTCGCGGCGCTGCTCGTCTACGGCATCGCGGCCGTCGCCCGGCGGGGCCTGTCGCCGGTGGGCCTCGCGCTCGCCGGAGCGGTCGTCGCCGCCGCCCTGTCGTCGGTCACCACGGCGGTCCTCGTGTCGAGCCAGAGCCTGCTCGACCAGCTGCGCTTCTGGCAGGTCGGAGCGCTCGCCGGCAAGGACCTCGGCACCGCCGGCGTCGTGGCCGTCCCCGTCCTCGTCGGACTCGTCGTGGCCGCCGGCCTGGGGCGCTCCCTGAACACCCTCGCGCTCGGGGACGAGCTCGCCGCGTCGCTCGGGCAGCGGGTCGTGCTCGTCCGCATCGTCGGCGGTGTCGTGACGGTCCTGCTCGCGGGGTCCGCGGTGGCAGCCGCCGGACCGATCGCGTTCGTCGGCCTCGCCGTCCCGCACGCCGTCCGCCGACTGAGCGGGCCCGACCAGCGCTGGACGATCCTCCTGTCCGCCCTCGTCGCACCCGCCCTCCTGCTCGTCGCCGACGTGATCGGGCGGGTCGTCGCGTACCCGGGGGAGCTGCAGGTCGGCATCGTGACCGCGCTCATCGGTGCCCCGGTGTTCATCTGGCTCGTCCGGTCGCGGGTGGTGACCGGCCTGTGACCGCGGTCCGTCGCGAGCTCGCCGTCCTCGGCGCGGTGGTCGTGCTCCTGGTCGCCCTCGTGCTCGTCGGGCTCGGGGTGGGGGAGATCCCGCTCTCGCCGCTGCAGGTCGCCGGCGCCCTGGTCGGACACGGCGACACCGTGTCGGACTTCGTGGTCGGGCAGCTCCGCGGCCCCCGGGTCGCCGGTGCCGTGCTGGTCGGTGCCGCGCTGGGCGCCGCCGGCGGCATCGTGCAGAGCGTCGTCCGCAACCCCATCGCGAGCCCCGACGTCATCGGCATCACGTCGGGCGCGAGTGCCTCGGGGCTGACGGCGATCGTGCTCTTCGGGGCGAGCGGCGGTGTGCTCTTCGGGTCCGTCGTCGTCGGCGCCCTGCTCGTGTCGGTCGTCATCGCCGCGCTCTCCTGGCGTCGGGGGATCACCGGCAACCGCGTCGTCCTGGTCGGCATCGGGGTGGCGGCGATCTGCCTCAGCATCACCGGCTGGATGCTGACCGCGGGCAGCGTCCAGCAGGCGGGCACCGCGCTCCTCTGGCTCTCGGGCAGCCTGAACGCGGTGGACCGCACCCTCGTCGGCATCCTCGCGGTCGCCGTCGTCCTGCTCCTGGCCGCTGCGCTCGCGCAGTCCCGCCGGCTGACGGTCCTCGCGCTCGGGGACGAGGTGGCCGCAGCCCTCGGACTCCGGCCCGACCGCGCGAAGTCGCTCCTGCTCCTCACCGCCGTCGGCCTCACCGCGGGAGCGGTCGCGACGGCGGGCCCGGTCGCCTTCGTCGCGCTGATGGCGGCACCGATCGGACGCCGTCTCGTCGGCAACGGGCGGGTCGCGCTCGGCGTCGTCGCGGCCGTCGGCGCGGTCGTCACGCTCGCGAGCGACCTGCTGGCGCAGTTCGCGATCCCCGGCAACGCCCTGCCGGTCGGTGTGGTCACGGGCGTGGTCGGGGCGCCGTACCTGCTCTGGCTCCTCGCACGCGGGCGGTAGGCGCGGTACCCGGCCCTGCCGGGCGTACCTGGCCCTGCCGGGCGTGCCTGGTCGTTCCGGGCGTACCCGGCCCTGCGAGGCGTACCTGGTCGTTCCGGGCGTACCCGGCCCTGCGAGGCGTACCTGGTCGTTCCGGGCATGCCTGGTCGGTTCGGGCGTACTTGGTCGTTCCGGGCGTACCTGGTCGTCCTGGTCCACCAGGTACGCCCGTTCCCGCAAGGCATCCCACCCGTTCTGGGAAGGAACGGGCGCACGGAACGGGTGTCGGCGATCGACGCACGCATGCACGGACGGACGGGAGGCGCGGTCCGGGCCGGCACCGCGCCTCCCGTCCGTCGCATGGTCGCGCTGGCGGCCCTGGCGGCCCTGGCGGCCCTGGTGGTGCCGGCGGCGCTGGTTGCGCTGGTGACGCGGGGCGGTGCCGGCCGAAGCGGCGGGCGTGCCCCCCGTGCGGGAAACCGCGCGCGGTCCCGCGATGCCGCACCGCGCTGCGTGATGCCGCACACAACCGCCAGGACCCCCCGTTCGGGTGTCGGCGGCCTGCGGGATCTCTCGTACCGTCGTCCCGACCGACCGGACCCCCGACAGCGCCCGACCCGACGGAGCGCTGGTCCGGAAGGAACGAAGGACTGCCATGCCCGATCCGTCTGCCGGCGCACCGACGCGCCGTCGCCAGTGGGGTGCCGAGCGCCGGACCCGTCCGCTCGACACCCTGCACGCACGCCCCTCCGACCGGAAGCTCGTCTCCGGTCGCGTGGCGATCATCCTGACCGTCGCCTTCTGGCTGGCGTACGTCGTCTACACCGTGATCCGCCAGTTCCTCGACTACGGCACCGAGAGCTTCCGCTTCACCACCGAGGCGATCTCGTACCTCGTCGTCGTCACCTTCCTGACCTTCTCCGCGCTCATGCACCTGGTGGCCCGCCAGGGTGCGATGGAGCGGTTCGCGAGCCACGTGCGGGTCCCGCGCGCCGAGCTCGACCGACACTTCGCCTCCGGCCACGAGGCGCCGATGACCGTCCTCGTCCCGAGCTACGCCGAGGAGCCGGACGTCGTCGCGACCACGCTCTGGTCGGCAGCGCTCCAGGAGTACCCGTCCCTGCGCGTCGTCCTGCTCGTCGACGACGCGCCGTTCCCGACCGACCCGGCGACGCTCGACAAGCTGGAGCGCACGCGCGCGGTCGCGGACCGCATCCAGGCGCAGCTCGAGGTCCCCTCGCGCCGGTTCCAGGAAGCGCTCTTCTCGGCCGAGGTCGAGGCGGACGCTGCACCGTTCGCCAGCACGCACGCGCTCCGGACCCTCGTCGAGCACCACCGCTGGGCCGACGCGTGGCTCCGCCGGAACGCCCGGGAGCACGAGGTCGCCGACCACGTCGACCGGTTCTTCCACGACCAGGTGCTCGTCGGGCTCGCCGACGAGTTCCGGCTGACCGCCGAGGCCCTCGAAGCGGCCATCGCCGACGCCGTCGCCCTCGGTCAGGACTTCAGCGAGGTGACCTCGGCGCGGGCGCTCGAGCTGCAGCGCCGTCTCGCCTGGACCTTCACGGCGGAACTGACCACGTTCGAGCGGAAGCGGTACGTGAACCTCTCCGACGAGGCCAACAAGGCGATGAACCTCAATGCCTACATCGGCCTGATGGGCGGGGCGTACGCGTTCGACGAGACCGCGTCCGGGACCGTCCTGCGCACCGTGGACGACGCCGACGCGGCCGACCTCGTGGTCCCGGCGTCGGACTACCTCCTGACGCTCGACGCCGACTCCGTCCTGCTCCGCGACTACTGCCTGCGCCTGGTCTACTTCCTCGAGCAGCCGGAGAACGCCCGGGTCGCCGTGACGCAGACCCCGTACTCGTCCTTCCGCGGCGCTGCCACGCGCATCGAGCGGCTCGCGGGGGCCACCACCGACATCCAGCACATCCTCCACCAGGGGATGTCCCGGTACGACGCGACGTTCTGGGTCGGGGCGAACGCCGTCATCCGCACCCAGGCGCTCCGTGACATCGAGGAGGTCGAGACCGTCGGCGGCTTCGAGGTGAAGCGCTACGTCCAGGACCGCACCGTGATCGAGGACACCGAGTCGAGCGTCGACCTCGGCATGCACGGCTGGACGCTCGTCAACTACCCGGAGCGGCTCTCGTACAGTGCCACGCCGCCGGACTTCGGGTCGCTCGTCGTCCAGCGCCGCCGCTGGGCGAACGGCGGCCTCCTCATCCTGCCGAAGTACGTCCGCCAGGTCCGTGAGCGCCGGGCACGAGGCGAGCGGGTCGGTCTCGTCGAGATGGCGCTGCGCGTCAACTACATGGCGTCGATCACCTGGGCGTCGTTCGGGCTCGTCTTCCTGCTCGCGTACCCGTACGACTCGCGGCTGCTCAGCCCGATGGTGCTGCTCGCGGCGCTGCCCTACTTCTGGCTGCTGTCGAGCGACCTGCGGTACTGCGGCTACAAGCGCACGGACGTCTTCCGCATCTACGGCTTCAACCTCATCCTCACGCCGGTGAACGTCGCGGGCGTGCTCAAGAGCATCCAGCAGGCCCTCACGGCGAAGAAGATCCCGTTCGCGCGGACGCCCAAGGTGCGGGACCGCACGGCCTCGCCGGCGCTCTACGTCCTCGCGCCCTACGCGATCGTCGCCTTCTCGGTCTTCACCTTCGTCCGCGACTACGGCGCGCAGAACTGGGGGAACGCGGTCTTCGCCGCCTTCAACGCGCTCCTCGCCACCTACGCGATCGTCGCCTACATCGGCGTGTGGAACTCCGTGGTCGACGTCTGGCTGTGGGCCACGCGCTGGATGTACTACGACCCGTCGGCGCGCGCAGCCCGTCGTGCCGCTCGTCGTACCGCTCGTGCGGCCGCCCGTGCCGACCGTCGGCGCGGACGTCGTCGCGGCGGCGTCCGCCCGGTCCCGGAGCCCGTCCTCGAGGACTGGCACGCGGTCCTGTACTTCGGACACGGCGGCGGCAACCTGCCCGTCCGGCACGACGCCGACGTCGTCGGGGCGGCGGGCGCACGTGCCACCGCGTCCGCCCAGGCCGACGCGACCGGCCCGCGCCAGGAACGGAGCGCAGCCTGATGTCGACGACGAGACGACTCTCCCCGGTCCGGGTCACCATCGCGGTCGTGGTCGCCGCCGCCGTCGCCGTCGCCGGGTACGCCGGCTTCGACCGCTGGCACTCGGCGCAGGCGACCGAACGGCAACCAGCGTGGTTCGCCGCCTACACCGACGTCACCGCGACCCCGGTCTTCGCGTTCGAGGACGTCAAGTCGGCCAAGGGACGCAACGTCATGCTGTCCTTCGTCGTCGCCGACCACGACGACGCCTGCTCGCCGACCTGGGGCTCGTACTACTCGCTGCAGGGTGCGGCGGACCAGCTCGACCTCGACCGCCGTGTCGCCCGTCTGCAGCAGCAGCACGGCGAGGTCGGGGTGTCGTTCGGCGGCCTGGCGAACGACGAGCTCGCCACCACCTGCACGAAGGCGTCCGACCTGCTGGGTGCCTACCGGCAGGTCGTGCAGCGCTACGACCTGTCGACCGTCGACTTCGACGTCGAGGGCGACGACCTCACGAACCGCGCTGCGGGGGAGCGGCGTGCGAAGGCGGTGGCGGCGCTCCAGGACGAGCGCCGGGCCGCCGGTCACCCGCTCGCGGTGTGGCTCACCCTGCCGGCCGCGCCCTCGGGGCTGACGTCCGACGGGACCACCGCGGTCGCGCAGTTCCTCGCCGCCGGCGTGGACCTCGCCGGGGTGAACGCGATGACGATGGACTACGGCGAGGCCAAGGGGTCGAGCCAGAGCATGTACTCGGCGTCGGTGCAGGCGCTGCAGGAGGTCCAGCGACAGCTCGGTGTCCTGTACCAGCGCGCGGGCACGCCCCTCGGTGACGGCACCCTCTGGCACAAGGTCGGGGCGACGCCCATGATCGGGCAGAACGACGTCCGTGACGAGGTGTTCTCGCTCAGCGATGCCCGGAAGCTCAACGCCTGGGCGCGCGACCGCGGGCTGGGGCGCATGTCGATGTGGTCGCTCAACCGTGACACCACGTGTGGGTCGAACTACGTGAACCTGTCGACCGTCTCGAACTCGTGCTCCGGCGTCGACCAGGACGGACTGCTCTTCGCCGACGTGCTCGGCAAGGGGTTCGGCGGCGGGATCGTCGCGGCGGCCTCCGACGTCACGGAGGCCGAGCCCTCCGCCACCGAGCAGCCCACCGACGACCCGAAGACCAGTCCCTACCCGGTCTGGGACCAGGACGCGTCCTACCTCGAGGGCACGAAGGTGGTGTGGCACCGCAACGTCTACGAGGCGAAGTGGTGGACGTCGGGCGACCTGCCGGACGATCCGGTGCTCAGCGCGTACGAGACGCCGTGGCAGATCATCGGCCCGGTCCTGCCGGGGGAGAAGCCCGTGGAACCGCTGACGCTGCCCGACGGGACCTACGCCGCGTGGTCGGGGACGAAGCAGTACGACACGGGCGCCCGCGTCCTGTTCCACGGCATCCCGTACCAGTCGAAGTGGTGGAACACCGGCGACAGCCCCGAGGCGTCCACGAGCGACCCGGACGGGTCGCCCTGGGTCCGTCTGAAGGATGCCGAGGTGCGTCGGATCCTCGACGGGCTCGCCTCGGGCGAGCCGGCGCCGACCGCCACCGCGACGGCGACGCCGGCTCCGTGACGACGCACCTCGTGATCCGGTCCGGCCTGGAGGCACGGTGCGGGTCCGCCCCGTGCCTCCCGTCCGTCGGCTGGGTCACGGCGGTGTGTTCGCTGTGCGCGTGCTCCTGAGTTCTCCCCAGCCCCGTTCGGGGCTCCCGCGAGGTCACCCGTTTCCGATACGCTGGTG
This sequence comes from Curtobacterium sp. MR_MD2014, assembly GCF_000772085.1. Classification (NCBI taxonomy): domain Bacteria; kingdom Bacillati; phylum Actinomycetota; class Actinomycetes; order Micrococcales; family Microbacteriaceae; genus Curtobacterium; species Curtobacterium sp. MR_MD2014. Next base: position 1,345,248 of record NZ_CP009755.1, read on the forward strand.
CGCCAAGAGGAGGAGGTCCACGATGCCAGAGCCAGTGGTCCCGCAGCCGGGTGGTCAGAAGACTCCGGAACAGCGGCTGGTCGACACGACCCTGACCTTCAGCATGGACATGGGAGCGGCCCTGACGGCCGAGTCCGGTGTCTCGACCGAGGAGCGCGAGGCGATCAACGCCCTGCCCTCGGGTTCGGCGTTGCTGGTGGTCCGGCGTGGTCCGAACGTCGGCGCGCGGTTCCTCCTCGACTCCGACGTCACGACGGCCGGTCGGCACCCCGCTGCCGACATCTTCCTCGACGACGTGACGGTGTCGCGGAAGCACGCGCAGTTCCTGCGCCACGGCACGGCCTTCAGCGTCAAGGACAACGGGTCGCTGAACGGCACCTACTTCGACGGCGTACGCATCGACGAGGCACTCCTGACCGACGGCGCCGAGGTGCAGGTCGGCAAGTTCCGCCTCACGTTCTACGCATCCCGGGTCGACCTGGCGCGCCTGGCGACCGCGTAGTGGCTGCGCGGTCCGCCGCAGCCCGGGCCGGTGCTGCGGTACCGGACCTGCTCACCATCGGGCAGGTCATCGCCCGGTTGAAGCCCGACTTCCCCGACCTGTCGAGCTCGAAGCTCCGCTTCCTCGAGGAACGCGAGCTCGTCACGCCGATCCGCACCGCCAGCGGGTACCGGAAGTTCTCGGCGGCCGACGTCGAGCGGCTCCGGATCGTGCTCGGTCTGCAGCGTGACCACTACCTGCCGCTCAAGGTCATCAAGGACTACCTCGCCGATCTCGACGCGGGGCGCGAGCCCGTCCTGCCCGGCGGCGGTGACGCCCCGAGACCGTCGATCCTCGGCCGCGAGCGTCGGTACACGCGGGACGAGACCGTCCGCGCTGCAGGTGCCTCGCCGATGCTGCTGACCGACGCGGTCTCGGCGTCGCTGCTGCCCGCGGCCGACACCTACGGCGACGACGCCGTGGCGGTGCTCAAGGCCCTCGTCGAACTGCAGCGCACCGGCATCGAGCCGCGGCACCTGCGCACCATGCGCGGTGTCGTCGAGCGCGAGGTCGGCTTGATCGAGTCGGCCCTCATGCCGGTGTCCCGTCGAGGTGACGCCACCTCGCGGGCCAAGGCGACGGAGCTCGCGCGCGAGATCGCCGGGCAGCTCGAGGTCGTCCGGTCGAACCTGATCCGCACGGCGATCGGCCGACTCGACGCATGACCGGCGACCGGTCGGCGTCCGGACCGGGGCTGCGCCCTGTCGACCGTCGGTGGTCGGGGCGTATCCTCGACACGCCGGACGCGCCGGTGCGGATGTGCCGGGCAGACCGTGTCCGAGTCGCTACCGTGGACCTCGGAACAACTCTCAACCCGTCGTTGAACCTTCTGGTGGGAGCTCGAACGTCGTGGAAGGCATGCACATGAGTGGGACTGACACCCCCGGTACCGAGTCCGAGATGACTCGGTACGACCTCGGCCTGCTCTTCACCGACGGCCTCCCCGAGCACGACGAGCAGAACGGCTACCGCGGCACCGTCGCCGCACGCGCAGCCGGCATCTCGTACCGACAGCTCGACTACTGGGCCCGCACCGAGCTCGTGCAGCCGACCATCCGCGGCGCTGCCGGGTCGGGGTCGCAGCGGCTCTACGGCTTCCGGGACATCCTGGTGCTCAAGCTCGTCAAGCGACTCCTCGACACCGGGATCTCGCTGCAGCAGATCCGCACCGCCGTGAACCAGCTCCGCGAGTCCGGCGTGTCCGACCTCGCCCAGACGACGCTGATGTCCGACGGGGCGTCGGTCTACCTGTGCACCTCGGACGACGAGGTCATCGACCTGGTGTCCCGCGGCCAGGGCGTGTTCGGCATCGCGGTCGGCAAGGTCCTGCGCGAGGTCGAGAGCTCCCTGGTCGAGCTCGACGCCACCCCTGCTGCGGACCCCGCCGACGAGCTCGCCGCCCGCCGGGCGAACCGCGCGTCCTAGCCGTTCCTCGCCCTCCCGCTCGTCCGGCTCCGCCGGAGAGTCGTCGGTGCGTCGTCCGGTGCCCTCGACCGGGCCAGATCTGTCACGCTCGCGCCGTTCGACGACGTCCCTGACCCACTCGGCGTCGCACCAGCTGCGTGTCGTGCCCACTCGGCACTCGGCAGACCCCGCCCGGCGGCCCACAGCCCGCGTGTCCTGCCCACTCGGCGTTCGATCATTGACCTTCGGCTGCTGAGACCCGAGCCCCGGCCCCCGGGACGCGAGCCCCGACCCCGGGCCCCGACTTCCCGCGCGGATGGTTCCGGTCGCGCGAACTGCCGCGAGTGTCCGTCTCGGTCGCACGACTTGCCGCTCAGCTCCCGTGCGGACGGCATGTCGTGCGACCAGGACCGTCGACGACTGCATCGAGTCGAGCGTGCGACATCTCGGCCGTTCAGCGGATGACGGGCCCGAACGGTCGAGGGCTCGCCTCGTACGCAGCGGCTTCAGTGCGCGCCGATCCGAGCGAGCACGACATGCCGCCGGGTCGTCACGGCGCGGGCGGGATCCGTCGTCCGGGGACCTCGACCGTGACAAATGGTGCGCGCTCGACGGCCGGCCCAGCGCGAAGCCGGTCCGGGACCTCGACCGTGACAGATGTTGCACGCTCGACGGCCGGCCCAGCGAGGAGCCGGCCGGGGAGCAGCCGGTCCGGGGGAGGAAGCCGGCCCGGAGAGGCGGCAGCGCCTAGGCGGCGCCGCCCTCGGCGTACGGACCGATCTTGCCCGTGCGCATGATGCGCTCGAGCAGCTGGTCGAAGTTCTTCGCCATCTCCTGCGCCGACTCGCCGGGCCACACGTGCAGGGGCTTCGCCGCGCCCTGCGCCTGCTGCAGCGACGTGCGCTCCGGCAGCTGCGGCGAGAGCACGAGCGGGCCGAACATGTCCCGGAGTTCCTTGATGCGGAACTGGTGCTCGAGCGACTGCACGCGCGCCCGGTTCACGATGATGCCGAGCGGCTGCAGGCGGGGGGAGAGCCCACGGCGGATCTCCTCGATCGCACGGAGCGCGCGGTCCGCGGCGGCGACGGAGAACAGGCCCGGCTCGGTGACCACGGTCACGCGGTCCGAGGCAGCCCAGGCGGTGCGGGTCAGGGCGTTGAGCGACGGGGCGCAGTCGATGAGGACCAGCTCGTAGTCCTGCTCGACGTTCGCCAGCGCCTCCTCCAGCTTCCAGATGTCCCGGATGGAGGGGTGGGGGCCGTCGAAGTTGATGGCGGACGGCGACCCGACGAGCACGTCGACCTTGCCCTGCGAGCCCTTCGTCCACCCGGACGGGGCGATCGCCTGGCGGACGATCTTCTCCTTCGGGTTCTCGAGGACGTCGGCGACGTTGAGGTGGCCGGAGATGTCGATGTCGAGGCCGGTCGAGACGTCGGACTGCGGGTCGAGGTCCACCACCAGCGTGCGCAGTCCCTTGGCGAACGCGGCCGATGTCAGGCCGAGCGTCACCGTCGTCTTGCCGACACCACCCTTGAGGGAGCTCACGCTGAGTACATGCACGGTGAGCCACGTTACCGCCAGTAAGGTTGTGACACCTCAACCCGGGCTGAAAGGGACGTCGTGTTCAGCAAGATCCTCGTGGCGAACCGTGGCGAGATCGCCATCCGCGCGTTCCGTGCCGCGTACGAGCTGGGGGCCCGGACGGTGGCCGTCTACCCGTACGAGGACCGCGGATCCCTGCACCGGCTGAAGGCCGACGAGGCCTACGTCATCGGCGAGCCGGGTCACCCGGTCCGTGCCTACCTGGACGTCTCCGAGATCATCCGTGTCGCCCGCGAGTCGGGTGCCGACGCGATCTACCCGGGGTACGGTTTCCTCTCCGAGAACCCGGAGCTGGCCGCCGCTGCCGCCGCTGCGGGGATCACGTTCATCGGGCCGGGCGAGCACGTCCTCGAGATGGCCGGCAACAAGGTCACCGCGAAGGAGCACGCGATCGCCGCCGGTGTCCCGGTCCTCGCGAGCACCCCGCCGAGCCGCGACGTCGACGAGTTGCTCGCGGGTGCCGACGCCGTCGGGTTCCCGGTCTTCGCGAAGGCGGTCGCCGGCGGCGGTGGGCGCGGGATGCGCCGCGTGGAGACGAAGGCCGAGCTCCGCGAGGCGCTCGAGGCCGCGATGCGCGAGGCCGACAGCGCGTTCGGCGACCCGACGATGTTCCTCGAGCAGGCCGTCCTGCGTCCGCGGCACATCGAGGTGCAGATCCTCGCGGACGCCACGGGCACGGACGACGGCACGATCCACCTCTTCGAGCGCGACTGCTCGGTGCAGCGCCGCCACCAGAAGGTGGTGGAGATCGCACCGGCGCCCGACCTCGATCCGGCGATCGCCGCCGCGCTCCACCGTGACGCGGTCGCCTTCGCGCGGTCGATCGGCTACGTCAACGCCGGCACCGTCGAGTTCCTCCTCGACACCGAGGGCGAGCGTGCCGGTCAGCACGTCTTCATCGAGATGAACCCGCGCATCCAGGTCGAGCACACCGTGACGGAGGAGGTGACGGACGTCGACCTCGTGCAGTCGCAGATGCGCATCGCCGCGGGGGAGACCCTCGCCGACCTCGGGCTCGCGCAGGACACCGTCGCCGTGCACGGTGCGGCGCTGCAGACCCGCATCACGACCGAGGACCCGACGCAGGGCTTCCGTCCGGACACCGGACGCATCACGACCTACCGCAGCCCGGGTGGCGCGGGGGTCCGGCTCGACGGCGGCACGGTCGCGACGGGTGCGCAGATCAGCCCGCACTTCGACTCGATGCTCGCGAAGATGACCTGTCGTGGGCGGGACTTCCCGGCGGCCGTCGCCCGGGCGAAGCGTGCCCTGGCCGAGTTCCGCATCCGCGGCGTGAGCACGAACATCCCGTTCCTGCAGGCCGTGCTCGACGACCCGGACTTCGCCCGTGGTGACGTCTCGACGCAGTTCATCGAGGAGCGCCCGCAGCTCTTCGGCGGCCACGTGTCGAAGGACCGCGGCACGAAGGTGCTCGGGTGGCTCGCCGACGTGACGGTGAACAAGCCGAACGGCGAGCGTCGCCCGCAGACCGTCGAACCGGTCGAGAAGCTCCCGGCCGTCGACCTGTCCGCCGCGCCGCCGTCCGGGCAGCGCGACCTGCTGCTGCAGGTCGGCCCCGCCGAGTGGGCGCGACGGCTCCGCGCCCAGACCGCGCTCGCGGTCACCGAGACGACGATGCGTGACGCCCACCAGTCGCTGCTCGCCACGCGCGTCCGGACGAAGGACCTGGTCGCCGTGGCGCCGCACGTGGCCCGGCTCACCCCGCAGCTGCTGAGCGTCGAGGCCTGGGGCGGAGCGACCTACGACGTCGCCCTGCGCTTCCTCGGCGAGGACCCGTGGGAGCGCCTGGCGGCACTCCGCGGGGCGATCCCGAACATCCCGGTGCAGATGCTGCTGCGCGGGCGCAACACGGTCGGCTACACCCCGTACCCGACCGAGGTCACCGACGCCTTCGTCGCCGAGGCCGCCGCGAGCGGCGTCGACGTCTTCCGTGTGTTCGACGCGCTGAACGACGTCAGCCAGCTGCGTCCCGCCCTGGAGGCCGTGCTCGCGACCGGCACGGCCGTCGCCGAGGCGGCGCTCTGCTACTCCGGCGACCTCCTCGACCCGGCAGAGGACCTCTACACGCTCGACTACTACCTGCGGCTCGCCGAGCAGATGGTGGAGGCCGGCGCGCACGTCATCGGCATCAAGGACATGGCCGGTCTGCTCCGTGCGGGAGCGGCCGAGCGGCTCGTGGGCGCGCTGCGTGAGCGGTTCGACCAGCCCGTGCACGTGCACACGCACGACACCGCCGGCGGGCAGCTCGCGACGCTCCTGGCGGCCAGCCGGGCCGGCGCCGACGCGGTCGACGTCGCGGCGGCGCCGATGGCCGGGACGACGAGCCAGCCGAGCATGTCCGCGCTCGTGGCGGCGCTGGCGCACACCGAGCGCGACACCGGCCTCGACCTGACCGCGGTCGGCGCGCTCGAGCCCTACTGGGAGGCGGTCCGTCGCGCGTACGCCCCGTTCGAGTCCGGCCTGCCCGGTCCGACCGGCCGCGTGTACCAGCACGAGATCCCCGGCGGGCAGTTGTCGAACCTCCGGCAGCAGGCCATCGCCCTGGGACTCGGCGACCGCTTCGAGCAGGTCGAGGACTGGTACGCCGCGGCGAACCGCATCCTCGGCCGCCCGACCAAGGTCACGCCGTCCTCGAAGGTCGTCGGCGACCTGGCGCTGCAGCTGGCCGCGGTCGGCGCCGACCCCGACGACTTCGAGCAGAACCCGCAGCAGTACGACATCCCGGACTCGGTGATCGGCTTCATGGCCGGCGAGCTCGGCGACCTGCCCGGCGGGTGGCCGGAGCCGTTCCGGTCGAAGGTGCTCGAGGGCCGCGAGGTGCACGTCGGGACGACCCCCGTGCCGGAGGCGGAACGCGCCGCGCTCGCGACCGCCGGACCCGAGCGGCAGCAGGCCCTCAACCGACTGCTCTTCCCGCAGCCGACCCGGCAGTTCGCCGCGGTGCGGGAGCAGTACGGCGACCTCTCGGTGCTGCCGACCCTCGACTACCTCTACGGTCTGCGTCCCGGGCAGGAGCACGTCGTGCCGCTCGGGCGCGGCGTGGAGCTGCTCGTCGGGCTCGAGGCGATCGGCGAGGTCGACGAGCGGGGCGTGCGTACGGTCATGACGACGCTGAACGGGCAGCTCCGCCCGGTCGCCGTCCGTGACCGCTCGGTCGAGGTCGCGACGAAGGTCGCCGAGCAGGCGGACCCGTCCGACCCGAAGCACGTCGCCGCGCCGTTCTCCGGTGTGGTGACGCTCAAGGTCGCCGTCGGTGACGTCGTCCGGGCTGGTCAGCCCGTGGCGAGCATCGAGGCGATGAAGATGGAAGCGGCCATCACGGCGCCCGTGTCGGGCACCGTCGGCCGTCTCGCGATCCCGGTGACCCAGCAGGTGGACGCCGGCGACCTCCTGGTGGTGCTGCAGTAACGTGACCGTCCGTCCCATCCGCCTGTTCGGCGACCCCGTCCTCCGTTCCCCCGCGGACCCGATCGCACCGGACGCCCTCGGTTCGCCGGGCGTGCGCGACCTCGTGCAGGACCTCCTGGACACCGTGCGCGAGCCCGGTCGTGCCGGCGTGGCCGCTCCGCAGATCGGTGTCGGCCTGCGCGCGTTCTCGTACAACGTCGACGGCGAGGTCGGGTACGTGCTCAACCCCGAGGTCGTCGAGGTGCGCGGCGAGGTCGAGCTCATGGACGAGGGCTGCCTGTCCGTCCCCGGGCTCTCCTACCCGACCCCACGCCACCCGTGGGCCAGGGTCCGCGGCGTCGACGTCGACGGCGCCGAGGTCGTCCTCGAGGGCACCGGGCTGATGGCGGAGGCGCTGCAGCACGAGGTCGACCACCTCGACGGCACCGTCTACGTGATGACCCTCGCCCCGGAGGTCCGTCGCGCCGCGCTGCGTGACGTCCGCGCCCAGTCCTGGTTCCACTGACCGCGTCCCGAGCACGCGGGCGACGGCGCCCCGGCCGTTCCCGCGACCGGCGGCGCACGCGGACGGGCCGCTTCCGGCGACCAGGGCGTGACACCCCTTCGCGGGATTGTCCGAACGTCCCGGTCGCGAGGTACCGTGTCCGCGTCGGCTTCCCACCGACACGGCTCCCACACCCTCAGGACACCCAGCATGACCGTTCAGAACGACGAGCTCAGCTCGCACCGCACCCGCACCAACCGCCGCCCCGACCCCGCGCCGACGACGTCGTCGGTCGCCGTCCTCGACGCGCCGGAGGTGCAGGCCCCGGAGGCCTGATCCGAGAGCGCGTCCGCGACCCCTCGGCGGGTCGCGCCCCGCGAGCAGACGACACACGGGAGGCCCGGTGTCGGTCCGTCGGACCGGCACCGGGCCTCCCGTCCGTCGTCCCTACGCGCGGCCCCGTCGTCGGGACGCGACCACGGGAGTGGCCGTGGTCTGGACCTTCGACCCCGAGTAGATGTGCTCGACGTCCGCGGCGAAGTCCCGCAGCACGACGGCGCGCTTGATCGTCAGCTTCGGGGTGAGGTGGCCGGAGGCCTCCGTCAGCTCGGTGTCGACGATGGTGAAGGACCGCACGGACTCGGCCCGGGACACCCGCTGGTTCGCGGTGTCCACGGCCTCCTGCACGGCGACGTGCACGCGCTCGTCGTAGGCGGCCTCGCGCGGCGTGAGCGCGGGGGTGATGCCGCGGGCCTCGCACCACCCGGGGAGCATCTCCCGGTCGAGCGTGACGAGCGCGGCGACGAAGGGCTTGCCCTCGCCGACGACCACCACCTGCCCGACCAGCGGGTGCTCGCGGATGCCGTCCTCGAGCGGCGCCGGCGCGACGTTCTTGCCGCTCGCGGTGACGATGAGCTCCTTCGCCCGACCGGTCACCGTGAGCACCCCGTCGGCGTCGAGCCGCCCGAGGTCGCCCGTGCGGAACCAGCCGTCGCTGAAGGCCTTCGCGGTCGCCTCGTCGTTGTGCCAGTAGCGGTCGAACACGTCGACGCCGCGGATCAGGATCTCGCCGTCCTCGGCGATCCGTACCTCGACGCCCGGGAGTGCTCGACCGACCGTGCCGATGCGGAGCTCGCGCGCCCGGTTCACGGTCGCCGGCGCGGTGGTCTCGGTCAGGCCGTAGCCCTCGAGGATGTGCACGCCGATCGAGCGGAAGAAGTGCGACAGGCGGGGGGAGAGCGGAGCGGAGCCGCTGATCGCGTACTGCACGCGTCCACCGATCGCGTCGCGCAGCTTGGCGTAGACCAGCTTGTCGAACAGCGCGAACCGCAGCTTCAGGCCGAGGGGCACCCGTCCCGCGGCCACCGCCTCGGAGTGGGCGACCGCGACGTCGGCCGCGGCACGGAAGATCCGACCCTTGCCGCCGAGGTCGGCCTTCTGCTCGGCCGAGTTGTAGATCTTCTCGAAGACGCGGGGCACCGCCAGCAGGAAGGTCGGCTTGAACGTCGACACGGCGCGCATGAGGTCGCGGGTGTCCGGCTCGTGGCCGACGAGCACCCCGGTCGAGATCGACATGACCGCGATGAAGCGGGCGAAGACGTGGGCCATCGGGATGAACAGCAGCGTGGAGGACCCGTCGGCGACGACCTCGGGCATCGCCTCGGTGGCGCCCTCGACCGTCCCGGTGAAGTTGTCGTGCCGCAGGACGCACCCCTTCGGGCGTCCGGTGGTGCCCGACGTGTAGATGATCGTCGCGTCGTCGTGCCCGTGCACGTCCGCCGTGCGGGCGTCGAGCTCGGCGTCGGTGACCGTCTCGCCGAGGCGGACCAGGTCGTCGAGACCGCCGCCGTCGATCGTCCAGTGCTGTCCGAGGTGCGGCAGGTCCGGGGCGATCGACGCCACCCGGCGGGCGTGCTCCTCCTGCTCGACCACGATCGCCACGGTCTCCGAGTCGGAGAGGATCCAGCGCACCTGGTCGGGGGAGCTCGTCTCGTAGACCGGCACGGACACGAGCCCCGCGGTCCAGACGGCGAAGTCGACGAGCGTCCACTCCATGCGGGTGCGGGAGAGGACGGCGACGTGCGCGCCCGGGGCGAGCCCGGCGGCGACGAAGCCCTTCGCGATCCCGCGGACGCGCGCGAGGGTGTCCGCGGCGCTGACGGTCGTCCAGGTGTCGCCGTGCCGCTGGGCGAGGATCGGCCGGTCGGGCGTCCGACGCGCCCGGTCGGAGAGCAGTCGGGCGGCGGAGCCGTGGTCGGGTGCGGAGTTGGGTGCGGGCTGCCGCTGATCGTTCACGGTTGACTCCCTTGTCGGCCGGTGCGATACGAGGACGCCTCGACGATGAGACGTCACCGCCAGCATACGGGCGGAGCGGCACCGGACGGACGGGCCGCGGTGCGGTTCGCAGCACCTCGTCAGCCGTCGGGCGTCGTCGGCCGGCTCCGTGCGGGCAAGCGGTGCCCGGCGCCCACCTCGGTCGCGTTGCCGGCGTTCGGCGTCGCCACGCGGAAACGGTAGGCTCGACCCTCGTGCATGCCATCGGAATCGACATCGGGGGCACCAAGATCGCGGGAGCGGTCGTCTCGGAGCTCGGCGAGATCCTCGCCGAGGACCGCGTCGCCACCAACGCGGCGGACCCGGACGCCATGCTCGACGACGTCGTGACGATGGTCACCCGTCTGCGAGCCGCCCACGACGTGGGAGCGGTCGGTGTCGCGGCACCGGGCTTCATCGACGCGTCGCAGTCGATCGTCTACTACACGCCGAACATCCGCTGGCGGAACGAGCCCCTCCGGCAGAAGCTCCAGGAGCGCCTCGGCGACCTGCACATCACCGTCGACAACGACGCGAACGCCGCCGGCTGGGCGGAGTTCCGCTTCGGTGCCGGTCGCCTCGTGTCCGACATGACGATGCTCACGATCGGGACCGGTGTCGGTGGCGCGATCGTGACCGAGGACCGGCTCTTCCGCGGCGGCTTCGGCACCGGCGGCGAGATCGGTCACCTGCGGATCGTCCCGAACGGCCTGCCCTGCGGCTGCGGCGCCCGCGGCTGCATCGAGCAGTACGGCTCCGGCCGTGCCCTGCAGCGCATGGCGAACGACGTCGCCGACGCCGGCGGCATCGGTTCGGCACTCGCCGACGCGCGCGAGCAGAACGGCGGGCAGCTCGACGGCGCGATCGTCGGCGACCTGATCCTGGCCGACGACCCGGGCGCCCTCGCCGCGCTCCGTCGCCTCGGTCGCCACCTCGGCGAGGCCTGCGCGTCGCTGTCCGCGGTGCTCGACCCGCAGCTGTTCGTCTTCGGCGGCGGTGTCGCGAGCGCCGGCGACCGTCTGCTCGAGCCGATCAAGCAGGCCTACCTCAACAACCTGCCGGCGCGCGGGTACCACCCGGAGCCCGACTTCGTGATCGCCGAGCTCGTGAACGACGCCGGCGTCGTCGGCGCCGCCGACCTCGCCCGCATCCACGCCCGCACGGCGTAGGGTCACCCCGACGGTACGCGCGTCCCGAACTGGAGTCGACGATGACCTACTGGCTGCTCAAGAACTTCCTGCTCGGCCCGCTCATCCTGACGCTCTTCCGACCCTGGGTCGTCGGCCGTGAGCACGTGCCCGCGAAGGGCCCGGTGATCTTCGCGTCGAACCACATCTCGTTCATCGACTCGGTGATCCTGCCGGCGGTGCTCGACCGGCGGATCTCCTTCCTGGCGAAGAGCGACTACTTCACCGGTCGGGGCCTCAAGGGCTGGGCGACGAAGACCTTCTTCAACGCCATCGGGCAGCTGCCCATCGACCGCTCCGGCGGCAAGGCGTCCGAGGCGTCGCTCCACACCGGGCTCCAGGTCCTGGCACGCGGCGAGCAGCTCGGCATCTACCCCGAGGGCACCCGCAGCCCGGACGGCAAGCTCTACCGCGGCCGCACCGGCATCGCCCGGATGATCCTCGAGGGCCGGGTGACCGTCGTTCCGGTCGCGATGGTCGGCACGCGCGAGGTGCAGCAGATCGGCCAGAAGTTCCCCAAGTTCAAGCGCGTCGGCGTCGTCTTCGGCAGGCCGCTCGACTTCTCGCGCTTCGAGGGCTTCGAGACCGACCGGTTCATCCTGCGCAGCGTCACCGACGAGGTCATGCACGAACTCGCCGGACTGAGCCGCCAGGAGTACGTCGACGTCTACGCGACGAGCGTCAAGGAGCGTGCCAGCAGCGCTCGTGAGCAGGTCATGAAGGACCGCCGCACGCCGACCGCCTGACGGGCGACCGCCGTCGTCGCCCCCGCGTCACGCGGGAGCGGCGGGTCGGGCGCGGACGGTAGGATCTGAGGACTCCGGCCCCGGCCGGACCGGCCTGCGCGCAGGCCTCCCGCTCCCGCCCGACCCAGAACACCGAGGTACCGCCTTGATCGAGTCGACCGACGTCGTCGCCCTGCAGGATCCGGACGTGATCGAGGGTCTCGACCACTGGCGCACCCTGCCGATCAAGCAGCAGCCGACCTGGCCCGACCGCGCCGCGGCCGAGGCGGCGTCGGCCGAGATCGCGACGCTGCCGCCGCTCGTCTTCGCGGGCGAGGTCGACAAGCTCCGTGACCGGCTCGCCGCAGCGGCGCAGGGCAGGGCGTTCCTGCTGCAGGGCGGCGACTGCGCCGAGACCTTCGCCGGAGCCACGGCGGACTCGATCCGTGACCGCGTGAAGACCATCCTCCAGATGGCCGTCGTGCTCACCTACGGTGCCTCGACACCGGTGATCAAGATGGGACGCATGGCGGGGCAGTTCGCCAAGCCGCGGTCGAGCGACTTCGAGACGCGCGGCGACGTGACGCTGCCGGCGTACCGCGGCGACATCGTGAACGGCTACGACTTCACCCCGGAGAGCCGCCAGGCCGACCCCCGCCGCCTGGTGCAGGGCTACCACACGGCCGCGTCGACGCTGAACCTGGTCCGTGCCTTCACGCAGGGCGGGTTCGCCGACCTGCGGCAGGTGCACTCGTGGAACAAGGGCTTCGCGTCGAACCCGGCGAACGCCCGCTACGAGCACCTCGCGAAGGAGATCGACCGCGCGATCCGCTTCATGGACGCCTGCGGAGCCGACTTCGAAGCGCTGAAGCACACCGAGTTCTACGCCTCGCACGAGGGGCTCCTCATGGACTACGAGCGGCCGATGACCCGCATCGACTCGCGCTCCGGTCTCGCCTACGACACCTCCGGCCACTTCATCTGGATCGGCGAGCGGACCCGCGACCTCGACGGCGCCCACGTCGACTTCCTGTCCCGCGTGCGGAACCCGATCGGTGTGAAGCTCGGCCCGACGACGACCGTGGACGACATGAAGGCCCTGGTCGACACGCTCGACCCGGAGCGCGAGCCCGGTCGTCTGACGTTCATCACCCGGATGGGTGCGGGCAGGATCCGCGACGAGCTGCCGAAGCTGCTCGAGGCGATCAAGGGCATGGACGCGAACCCGCTCTGGGTGACCGACCCGATGCACGGCAACGGCCTGACGACCCCGACGGGCTACAAGACCCGTCGCTTCGACGACGTCGTGGACGAGGTCCTCGGCTTCTTCGAGGCGCACCGCCAGGTCGGCACCTACCCGGGCGGCATGCACGTCGAGCTCACCGGTGACGACGTCACCGAGTGCCTGGGCGGCTCCGAGCAGATCGACGAGGCGACCCTGGCGACGCGCTACGAGTCGCTGTGCGACCCGCGGCTCAACCACATGCAGTCGCTCGAGCTCGCCTTCCTGGTGGCGGAGGAGCTGAGCGCCCACCCCTACCAGCGGCCGTAGTCGCGACCGCACGCCGGACGGGAGGCGCGGTGCCAGCCGGCACCGCGCCTCCCGTCGGTCCGCTCGTGCGTCCGCTCGTTGCCCACCCGTCCTGCCCGGCTCCGCTCGCCCGTCCTGCCCGGTTCCGGTCGCACGACCTGCCGCTCACGTTCCGCGCGGACGGCACGTCGTGCGACCGCAGCGACCGCCGACGGCACGTCGTGCGACCGGAACCGGCGAGCGGTCGAGCAGCCGAGCGGCCGCCTGGCGGCTACTGCTCGTAGGAGAGCGTGATCGTGTCGCCGCGGTACACCGTGGAACCCTGGACCGGGTCCGTCGCGGTGACCGGGAGCGCCGACTTCCAGTCGTAGAAGCGGCAGAGCACGTTCGTGCAGTCGGGCACCTTCACGTCGAGGCCGAGGTTCTCGAGCGTGGAGGTCGCCTCGTCGATGGTCTTGCCGGCGACGTCGGGCAGCGTGATCGGCGTCGGGCCCTTCGAGAGAACGAGGTCGACGGCAGAGCCCTGCACGGCGGGGGAGTCCTCGACGCTGGACGAGATGACCTGCCCCTTCGGCACGTCGTCGCTGTAGCGCTCCTGCTGCGCCCCGACGACCAGACCGACGGCGTCGAGCGCGGCGGTCGCGCCGTCGAGGGTCTTGCCCGTGACGTCCGGGACGGCGCCGAGCGAGACCGTGAGCGTGACCGGCCCGCGTTCGGCGTACTCGCCGACGGAGGACAGGTCGACCGTCTGCCCGTCGGTGCCCAGGCCCTTCGCCGCGATCACGGTGTCCTCCGGAGCGTCGGCCGAGAACTCGTACTGGTCGTCCTGCAGCTGGAAGTCGTCGTCCAGTGCGGCCGTCACGGTCGACAGCGGTTGCCCGACGATCGCGGGCAGGGCGATCATCCGCGGGCCGTCCGACACGACGATCCGCACCGGGGTGCCCTTGCGGACCTCGCGTTCGGCCGCCGGCTTGGTCGTCGACACCTGCCCCTTCGCCACGACGGCGTCGTACCGGCTGTCGGTCTCGGCGGTGGGCTGGAGCCCCTGTGCCTGGAGCAGCTGCCGGGCCTGTGCCACGGACTTCCCGGCGACCTCGGGGATGCGGACGTTGCCCCAGGGTCCCGGACCGAGGGCCCAGCCGACGACGCCGGCGATGATCGCGAGGACCACGACGACCGCGAGCAGGATCCACCCGCGCTTCCGACGCTTGACGGACTTGTCGGCGAGGCGTTGCGCCGCCGGGGAGAGCGTCCCGGGCTGGGTTCCCGTGCGTCGGGGGCCGGGCGCACCGCGGCGGGCCGGAGCAGCGGGCGCACCGCCCGTCGTGTCGGCGATCACCCGGGTGGCGTCGTCCTGCTCGGGGCCGTCCCACCGTCCGGACGCATCGGCCGAGGAGGGCGACGCGCTGCCGGCCGGCAGGATCGCGGTGGCGTTCTCCGGACGCAGCACCGCGGTGCGGTACTGGCCGGTCGCGCGCTGCTGGTTGCCCGACATGTGGTCGAGCATCTCGCGGGCGTCGCGCGGACGGTCTGCGGGGTCGCGGGCGGTGGCCCAGGCGACCAGGTCGTCGAGCTCCGGCGGGACGCCCGGCTCCGCGGCGCTCGGCACCGGGACCGTGTCGTTGGCGTGCTGGTAGGCGATCTGCATCGGCTGGTCGCCCTTGTAGGGCTGCTCGCCGGTGAGCATCTCGTAGAGCATGATGCCGAGTGCGTAGATGTCGCTGCGCGAGTCGGCGGCGCCGCGCGTCACGAGCTCGGGGGACAGGTACGCGATCGTGCCGAGCAGGGCTGCTCCGGTGGCCGTGTTCGCCGTGGTCGCCCGCGCCAGGCCGAAGTCGCCGAGCTTGATGCGCCCGTCGTCGGCGAGCAGGACGTTCTCGGGCTTGAGGTCGCGGTGCACGATGCCGGCCCGGTGCGCCGACGCGAGGCCGGCGAGCACGGCGCGCAGGATGTCGGTGGCCTGCTCCGGGGTGAGCGCCCGGTGCTCCTGCAGCAGGTCGCGCAGGGTGATGCCCGGGATGTACTCCATGACGATGTACGCCGTGTCGTCCTCGGCACCCTGGTCGTACACCCCGACGAGGTTCGGGTGGGAGAGCCGGGCCGCCGAGCGGGCCTCCTGGATGAAGCGCTCACGGAAGGCCTGGTCGTCGGCCAGGTGCCCGTGCATGATCTTGATCGCGACGCGACGCTCGAGCCGGACGTCGGTGGCGAGGTACACCGTCGCCATGCCCCCGCGCGCGATGCGCGAGCGCACGCGGTACCGCTGGTCGATCATGCGACCGATCATCGGGTCCGTTGCGGCGTTCGTGGTCATCGGCGGCATTCTACGAAGGGCTGCCGGTACGGTCCGACCTGACGCACCGACCGTGACCCAATCTCGATCTCGAGGATGAGTCGGCTGTCCGGCCGACCAGACGGGCGGGACCTCAGAGCGAGGCCAGCAGGGCGCGCGCGGTCTGCTCCCACTTCGCGTACTCGTTCGGGTACGCGGAGACCTGGACCGCCTGGGCGGCGTCGGTCAGGGCCATCGACGACCACCCACGCACGCCGAGCAGGCCGCGGGTCTTGCCGGGGTTGCCCACGAAGAACAGTTCGGCGGCGGTGGCCGGGTCCTGCAGTGCTGCCGCCGTGCCCCAGCCCTGGCTCGGACGCTGCTGGAACAGGCCGACGGAGTCGCGGTCGCCGTGCGACAGGTTGCGCAGGCTCGACTCCTGCAGAGCCGCTGCGAGGGCGATCACGATGCCGCGGTCGGGGACGCCGAGGGTCCGGCCGACGCTGACGATGGTGGCCGCGTTGCGCCGCTGCTCACCGGTCAGCTCGACGCCGTTGACGCTGCCGACGGCCGTGGTCACGGCACCACCGGTCGGGGTGGTCGTCGGCTTCGAGGTCGCAGCGGGCAGCACGAGGGTCTTCCCTGCGTAGATCGTGCTCGTGTAGCTGAGGCCGTTCGCCGCGAGGAGGGCCTTCACCGACACCCCGTGCTTCGCAGCGATCGCCCCGATGGTGTCGCCGGCGACGATCTTCACGCTCGACGCCCGGGCAGGTGCGGCCGGCGCGGTGCTCACGGCAGGCGCCGGCTTCGCGGCGGGTGCCGTCCCGGCGCGGGGGATGGTCAGGGTCTGGCCCGGGTAGATCAGCGAGCGCTGCGAGAGGTTGTTCGCGGCGAGGATCGCCGAGGTCGACACGCCGACGCGGGCGGCGATGCCGGACACGGTGTCGCCCGACTTCACGTGGTAGCTGCCGCTCGTGCTCGACGTCGCGGGTGCTGCTGCGGGGGCGGCGGGTGTCGAGGACAGGTGCAGCGTCTGCCCGGGGTGGATGATCGTGTTCCAGCCGAGGCCGTTGCGGACCAGGACCTCCTGCGCCGAGAGCCCGAAGCGCGCGGCGATGCCCGAGACGGTGTCGCCCTGACGCACCGTGTAGGTGGTGGGGGCCTTCGACACCGCGGCGACCGTGGTGACGGTGGTGGTCGACGGGCGGGCGACGGCGGTGCCGAACACCGGGCGCTGGCCCACGTTCCGGTCCTCGTCCACGTGCCGCTTCTTCGCGGCGTCGTCGTGCCGGGGCTCGGCGTGCGCCACCGGGCCGGTGAGGCCGGCGGTCACGGCGATCGTGCCCGCGAGGACGATGGGCATGGTGGCGAACCGGGCGGATCGAGCGCGCCGGGCGGCGTCGTCTGCAGCGTTGTCCACGGGTTGTCTCCTGTCCTGGGTGAGCCGTGCGCGGGAGCGGGTACTCACAGGTGGCTCCACGCTGACATGGCGTGATTCCCAAGTCAACCAGAGAGCCGCGTGTTGCGCGTGTGACTCGTGTGATCAGCGTGACGGCACGACGCAGGCCGGTGCTCTGGCAACATGGGGCGGGTGAGTGATGGACCCACCGACGACACGACCCTCTCCGAGCGCTGGCTGACGGTGCCCGACCTCGTGGACCTGCTCGGGGTGAGCCCCGGGCGCATCCACCGCCTGTTCGAGCAGAAGACGCTGCTGGCTGCCCGCGTGGGCGGCGTGCTGCGGGTGCCGAGCGAGTTCTTCGACGGCTCCGAGCCGATGCCGGAGCTGCGCGGCACGCTGATCGTCCTCGGTGACAACGGGTTCTCCGACGACGAGGCGGTCCGCTGGATGCTCTCCGAGGAGCCCGCACTCCGCACCTCGCCGATCGCCGCGCTGCGCGCCGGCCGCAAGGCCGAGGTGCGCCGCGTCGCACAGTCCCTGCTCTGAGCCCGGGAGCCGACCCGGCGCCCTGGACCGGAGACCCGTCCCGGCGGGCTGGCTCGCGCAGCAGGAGCCGCCCCGGTGAGGACGATCTGGTGACGGACGGGAGGCCCGTGGCGGTGTCGCCACGGGCCTCCCGTCCGTCGTCGTGGTCGGCGTCTAGGCGACGCGGCTGCTGACCGTGTCGGCCAGCGACAGCAGCTGGTCGCGCGCCGACGGCGTCAACGGCGCGGCCTCGAGCGCTGCCTTCGCGCGCTGCACGTGCCGGTCGATCGAGCGCTCGACGGCGGCGACCGCCCCGGACTCGGTGAGCGTGGCGCGCAGCATCTGCACCTGCTCCTCGTCGAGGTCGGGGTCGCCGAGCAGCTCGTCGAGCAGTTGCCTCGGGCCGGGCGGGAGCGCCTTGCGGGCCGAGGCGATGAGGACGGTGCGCTTGCCCTCGCGGAGGTCGTCGCCGGCGGGCTTGCCGGTGACCTCGGGGTCGCCGAACACACCGAGCACGTCGTCGCGGAGCTGGTACGCGACGCCGAGCGGCAGGCCGAAGGACCGCAGGCCCTCGAGCTGCGCCTCCGAGGCGCCGGCGACCAGGGCTCCGATGACGAGCGGCGCCTCGATCGAGTACTTCGCCGACTTGAAGACGATGACCCGCTGTGCCCGCACCAGGTGCTCGGTCTCGTCGATCGTCGGCCAGGCCGTCTCCTCGTGCACGTCGAGGTACTGCCCCGCGGTCACGTCGAGCCGCATCGTGTGGAACTCCTGGCGGACGATGCGTGCGCGCGCCGGGTCGAGGAGCGCGAGCCCCTCGTCGAAGACGGAGTCGCTCAACGAGAGCAGGACGTCCCCGAGCAGCAGCGCCGAGTTCGTGCCGTACAGCGAGCGGTCGCCGACCCAGCCGGACTCCTCGTGCAGGGACTCGAAGCGCCGGTGCGCGGCGGGACGACCACGACGGGTGTCCGAGCGGTCCATGATGTCGTCGTGCACCAGGGCGGCGGCGTGGAAGATCTCGAGCGCGGCGGCCACCGTGACGACGGCCTCGGCCGTGGTCTGGCGGGAGCCCTCGGCGAGGGGGTCGAAGGACCCCGAGCGGCCCGCCACGGACTGCCATCCCCAGTAGCAGAACAGCGCTCGGAAGCGCTTGCCGCCGGACAGCAGGTCACGGGCGTACCGGTCGAACGGCGCGAGGTCCGGGCTGATCGCGAGGAGCCGATCACGCTGCTCGTCGAGTGCCCGTCCGACCCGTGCCGAAACGAGGTCCACTAATCGCGTACTCTCAGCCACGACTCCTACCCTAGTGGAGCGGTCGAGTCATAGAATCGGTCCACTTCAGCGATGCCACAACCCGGCGGCAGCGCGGCACACCAGCGGTCGTCAGACAGCATCCCCAGGAACAAGAGGGAAACGAGATGCCACTCTCGGAGCAAGAGCAGCGACTCCTCGAAGAGATGGAGCGGAGCCTCTACCAGAACGACTCCGACTTCGTGGCGCGTGTCACGCGCCGCCAGGGACGCGCGAGTTACACGTCCATCACGATCGGTGTGCTCGGTGCCCTCGTGGGGATCGCCATCGTCATCGTGGCGCTCGTCGTGAAGCAGCCGTGGCTCGGGCTGCCGGGCTTCGTGGTGATGCTCGCCGGTGTGCTCTACGCGCTGCGCCCAGGGATGCGGATGTCGAAGTCCGGGGCGAAGGCGCCGCGGGCGAAGGGGCAGTCCGCGGGTCGGCCGTCGCGGCCGTCCTCCTCCGGTGGCTCCTTCATGGACCGCATGAACGAGCGCTGGGACAAGCGCAACGACCCGGGGCAGCAGTAGCCGCACCGCACGCCCTCCACACGCCTCCACGGGGCCGGTCCTTCGGGACCGGCCCCGTCGTCGTGTCCGGTGTCGGGGTCGTGCTCGTGGCCGCTGCTCCGCGCCGTCCGCCCGCCAGTGACACCCGCCCGTGGCACCCGTGCCCGCCCTCGCACCCCGTGCTCCTGCCGCTGTCCCTGGCGAATCCGGGCGTGCCTGGTCGAACCGGGCGTCCCGGGCTCGCGGGTGCCGGCGCGCTCGAGTGTGCCTGGTGGAACCGGGCATAGCTGGTGGAGCCGGGCGTACCGGGTCGAACGGAACCATCAGGTATGCCCGATTCCGCCTGCCATCGCGGGTGTGATGGGAAGGAACGGGCGCGACGGCGCGACGGGCGCGACGGCGCGTCGGCGCGAGGGGCGCGATCTCGCGAGGGGCGCGACGTGCGCCACGGGCGCGATGGGCGTGAGCACGCATCGGACGGGAGGCGCGGGGCGGTCGTGCGCCGAGCCTCCCGTCCGGCGCGCCCTCGGCTGCTCCCGAGCCTGCGAATGTCCTCCACTTCCCTCCACCCCCTCCACTCCGCTCCACGCCCGCGTGCTTCCGGGGAAGTGACGAGCAGAGAGGCGAGCTACGAGCTCCGGTGACCACCCCAGATCGGGGGATCGGGGCAGATTCGGGAGCGCCGACCGTTCCGCGGGGAGCGAAGTGGAGTAAAGTGGGGATCACGACGGTCCGGTGGAGCGGAGGGGAGGCCCCGACGTGCTGCTCGGTACCCA
This sequence comes from Curtobacterium sp. MR_MD2014, assembly GCF_000772085.1. Classification (NCBI taxonomy): domain Bacteria; kingdom Bacillati; phylum Actinomycetota; class Actinomycetes; order Micrococcales; family Microbacteriaceae; genus Curtobacterium; species Curtobacterium sp. MR_MD2014. The sequence continues at coordinate 1,365,238 of NZ_CP009755.1, forward strand.
TGCCCCGAAGCTCGACGAGAAGGGTCGCGTGATCCTCCCCGCCAAGTTCCGGGACGAGCTGTCCGGCGGACTCGTGATGACCCGTGGGCAGGAGCGCTGCGTCGTCGTCTTCAGTGCGGACACGTTCGAGCAACTGCACGAACGGATCCGGACGGCTCCGATGACGTCGAAGCGCACCCGGGACTACATGCGCCTGTTCCTCTCCGGAGCGAGCGCGGAGACCCCGGACAAGCAGAACCGCGTGACGATCCCGCAGAACCTCCGTGAGTACGCGGGGCTCGAACGGGACCTCACGGTCATCGGCAGCGGTGACCGTGCCGAGATCTGGTCGACCCCCGCGTGGGAGGCCTACTACGCCGAGGTCGAAGAGGGCTTCGCCGACAACGACGAGGAGGTGATCCCGGGGATCTTCTGATCCGCGGATCGGGACTCCCAGCCGTGGTGCCCTGACACACCTTCCCCGGTGTCAGGTCGCATGGATGGGGATCCGGGTGCGTGGCCCAGACGGTCACAGGGGCTGCACATGGCCGAAGACCAGCCGAAGTTCCCGCACACGCCGGTGATGCTCCAGCGCATCGTCGACCTGTTCGTCCCGGCCCTCGACGGCCCGGGCAAGGTCGTCGTCGACGCGACCCTCGGCATGGGCGGCCACTCCGAGGCGCTGCTCGAACGGTTCCCGGAGCTCACGCTCATCGGGCTCGACCGGGACACCGACGCCCTCGGCATCGCGGGGGAGCGGCTCGCTCGCTTCGGCGACCGCGTGCGCCTCGTCCACACCGTGTACGACGGGATCGTCGACGCGGTCGAGGGCGAGGGCTTCCGTCAGGTCGACGGCGTGCTGTTCGACCTCGGCGTCAGCTCGCTGCAGCTCGACCGTGCCGAGCGCGGGTTCGCCTACAGCCAGGACGCCCCGCTCGACATGCGGATGGACCGGACCGAGGGGCAGACCGCCGCCGACGTCCTCGCGACCTACGACGAGGGCGAGCTGCGCCGGATCTTCCAGCGGTACGGCGAGGAGAAGCTCGCCGGCCGGTACGCCCGTGCGATCGTCGAGCGTCGCACCGAGCGCCCGTTCGAGATGTCGGGTGACCTCGTCCAGGTGCTGCACGACGCGACACCCGTGGCCGTGCAGCGGCAGGGGCACCCGGCCAAGCGCGTGTTCCAGGCGCTCCGCATCGAGGTCAACGCCGAGCTCGCCGTGCTCGAGCGGGCGATCCCCGCCGCGCTCGACGTGATCGCGGTCGGCGGCCGGATCGTCGTCGAGTCGTACCAGTCGCTCGAGGACCGCCTCGTGAAGCGGGCACTGGTCGAGCGCACGACCTCGAGCGCCCCGGCAGGACTACCCGTCGAGCTGCCGGAGCACGCTCCCACCTACTCCCTCGTCGTCAAGGGCGCGGAACTGGCCGACGAGGCCGAACGCGCCGCCAACCCCCGAGCCATCCCCGTGCGCCTGCGCGCGGCCGAGCGGATCCGGAAGTGACATGAGCACGAACCTCGCACTCGTCGACCCCGTCGGCGCACCGACCCGTGCCCCGCACCCACCGCGCCGGGAGCGACCCGAGCTCGTCGAGGTCGCGCCGTCGAGGGCGCAGCGCCGGGCACGGCCGAAGATCGCCTACGCGGTGGTCGGCGTCGTGTCGCTCGGTGTGCTGCTCCTCGCGCAGCTCGGCATCAGCATGGTGCTGAGCCAGGGGGCGTACACGCTGGACTCGCTCGGCGCCGAGCAGACGGGGCTCTCCCGGACGCAGCAGTCGCTGTCCGAGGAGCTGCGGGTGCTCGACTCGCCGCAGAACCTGGCGCGCAACGCGAAGGCGCTGGGGATGATCGCGAACTCCACCCCGGTGTACCTCGACCCGAAGACCGGCCACGTGTACGGCACGCCGACCCCGGCGGCCCCCGACGAGGCGACCGCGAGCGGCGACAACCAGGTGCCGAACGCGCTCCTCGACCCGGTCCCGCTCGCCGCCGGCCCGGACGCGTCCGCCGGCGGGGCGAGCACGACCGACGATGCCGCCGGCACCGGTGCGACCCCGGCCGACGGCACCACGAGCACGACCGGCGGCAGCACGGACACCAGCGCGGGCGGGACGTCGGCGACCGGTGCCCAACAGGGTGCTGCGACGGCCGACACTGAGAAGAGCGCAGGCACCAGCGAGTCGGGACGGACCGGCTCGACCACCGACGTAGAGTCCGACGCGAACCCGCTCCAGGCACCCACCACCCGGTGACCTGCGGGCGGGATCAGACTGCCGCACCACCCGGGAAGGACCGCACCGCGTGACGAAGACGATCCGCAACCCTCGACTGCGCTACAGCGTGGTGATCATCGCCGTGATCGCCCTCGTGGCGGTCTTCGTGATCCGACTGGTCGACATCCAGGTGGTGCAGGCAGCGGCGCTGAACGAGGCGTCGAAGGCGAAGCGGAGCATCCCGGTCACCATCTACGGCAACCGCGGTGCCATCGTCGACCGCAACGGCACCGAACTCGCGGAGAGCGTCAACCGCTACAACATCGTCACCTCGCCACGACTCGTCGCGGGCTTCGACGGCAAGCTCGGTGGCGAGCGCACGAAGAAGGTCTCGGTGGACGACGCCCTGCAGGCGTTGGCGAAGGCGTCCGGCGGTGACGTGCAGGCGATGCAGAAGGCGATCGCCGCCGACCCGAAGTCGGACTTCGCCTACCTGGTCAAGGGGCTCGACGTGAAGCACTACGAGGCGGTCGTCGCCCTCGGCATCCCGTGGGTCTACAAGGAGCAGCAGTCCGCCCGCGTCTACCCGATGGGTGCCACCGGCGGTGCGCTGACCGGGTTCATGGGCACCGACGGCGCCCAGGCCGGCCTCGAGTACTCGTACGACCAGTGCCTCGCGGGCAAGAACGGCTCGGAGACGTACGAGCGCGGCGAGGACGGCGTGCAGCTCCCCGGGAGCACCCGGACGACGGAGCAGGCCAAGGACGGCGGCACGCTCGAGACCACCATCGACAGCGACCTGCAGTACATGGCGCAGCAGACGATCGCGTCGGCGGCGCAGTCGCTGCAGGCGGAGTCCGCGACCGCGACCGTCGTGGACGTCAAGACCGGTGAGCTCCTCGCCGTCGCCGACTGGCCCACCGTGGACCCGAACGACGTCGACGCGACCACGGACAAGGGTGCGTACGGCTCGCGTGCGCTGACCTCGACCTACGAGCCCGGTTCGACCATCAAGGCGGCGATCGCGGCCGCGCTCATCGACCAGGGCAAGTCGAGCCCGACCGACCGAGCGGTGGTGCCGTACTCGCGGTCCTTCCCGTGGGGCGGCAAGATCCAGGACTCCGAGCTCCACCCGACCGAGAACCTGACGCTGACCGGCATCCTGCAGAACTCCTCGAACGTCGGCATCACCGAGCTCGGCGAGCGGCTGTCGACCCAGCAGCGGTACGACTACATGAAGAAGTTCGGCCTGTTCGAGCCCGAGTCGGCGATCCAGTACCCCGGCCAGCCGGGCATGCAGTACGGCGCGAGCCCGGACTGGGACCAGCAGACGAACATCAACTCGATGTTCGGGCAGGGCATCTCGACGACCGCCGTCCAGGTCGCGAGCGTGTTCCAGACCCTCGCCAACCAGGGTGTCCGGATCCCGCTCCACATGGTGAAGGGCTGCAAGACCTCGGACGGCAAGATGATCGACGCGCCCGACGTGGAGGGCACGCGCGTCGTGTCCGCTGCGGCAGCCGACCAGACCGTCAAGATGCTGCAGAGCGTGGTCACGGGCGGCACGCTCGTCGGGATGAAGCCGATCTCCGGCTACAACATCGCGGCGAAGACCGGTACCGCCGAGGTCGCCGAGGGCGGGAAGGGCTACGGCGGCCAGCGCATCACCTCGGTGGCCGGAATGGCACCCGCCGAGGACCCCCAGTATGTTGTCACGGTGACGTTCACGAAGCCGCAGACCAACAAGTGGTCCAGCGGAGCGGCTCCGGCGTTCCGCACTCTCATGTCCCAGGTGCTCGAGAAGTACCGAGTAGCCCCCTCCACGGCCGAGGCGCAGCTGTACCCGTCCACGTGGTGAGGAAGAAGGAGCACTTGTCCGCACGGATCCCCCCGGTCCTCCGACCCGAACACCCGACCCCGAGGAGCGTCGCCGAACTCGCGAACGCGTTCGGCATGCGCGTGGTCGGCTCCGTCGACGCCGTCGAGACGACGGGCGTCACGCTGAGCGCTGCCGAGGTGCAGCCGGGTGACCTGTTCGTCGGCGTGCACGGCGCGAACCGACACGGCGCCCAGTTCGCGACCGAGGCCGCCGAGCGCGGTGCCGTCGCGGTGCTGACCGACGCCGACGGCGTCGCACTCGCCGAGCCCTCCGGCCTGCCGGTGCTGGTGGTCGAGGACCCGCGCGCCGCGCTCGGCGACGTCTCGGCGTGGGTCTACCGCACCCACCCGGACGAGGCCACCGACCTGCCGCAGCTCTTCGCGACGACGGGCACGAACGGCAAGACCAGCACGTCGTACATCCTCGAGGGCATCCTCAAGCAGCTCGGCCTGGTCACCGGCCTCAGCTCGACCGCGGAGCGCCACATCGGCTCGCTCAGCGTGACGAGCCGCCTGACCACCCCCGAGGCGAGCGAGATGCACGCGCTCCTGGCCCGCATGCGCGAGTCCGAGGTCCGCGCCGTCGCCGTCGAGGTCAGCGCCCAGGCCCTGAGCCGCCATCGCGTCGACGGCATCGTGTTCGACGTCGCCGGGTTCACGAACCTGTCCCACGACCACCTCGACGACTACGCCGACATGGAGGAGTACTACCAGGCGAAGCTCCCGCTGTTCCAGCCCGAGCACGCCCGTCGCGGCGTCGTCTCGCTGGACACCGACTGGGGCCACCGCGTGGTGCAGGACTCCCGCATCCCCGTCACGACGATCACGGTGCACCCCGAGGTCGAGGCCGAGTGGCACGTCGACATCGTCGAGGCGCACGCCGCCTACACCGAGTTCCGCCTCACCGGGCCCGAGGGGCGTGAGCTCACGACCCGTGTGCCGCTCATCGGCTGGCACATGGCGGCCAACGCGGCGCTCGCGATCGTGATGCTCGTCGAGGGCGGGTTCGAGCTCGGCGCCATCGCGCACGCCCTCGGCTCGAACCACCGGCACTACGCGGACGAGACCGACGAGCAGCCGGTCAGCGCCATCGAGTGCTACCTGCCCGGTCGGACCGAGCGGGTGTCGGGGGACGCCGGCCCGAGCGTCTACGTCGACTTCGGTCACAGCGCCGACGCCTTCGAGAACACGCTGGCGGCCGTCCGGCAGTTCACGCCGGGCAGGGTCCTCATGCTCTTCGGCGCCGACGGCGACCGCGACACGACGAAGCGCGGCGACATGGCGCGCGTCGCCGCCGCGGGGAGCGACATCCTCGTCGTCACGGACCACCACCCGCGCTTCGAGGACGCCGCGTCCATCCGGAAGACCCTGGTCGACGCCGCGCGCGAGGCCTACCCGGACCACGAGACGTACGAGGTCAGCCCGCCGGAGGCGGCGATCCGCACGGCCGTGAGCCTGGTCGGCGACGGGGACTCGATCCTCTGGGCCGGCCCCGGCCACCAGGACTACCGCGACATCGCGGGCGTCCGGACGCCCTACTCGGCGCGTGACGAGGCCCGGCAGGCACTGCGCGAGGCCGGCTGGGAGCCGAACTCCGGCCCGGCGGAGGAGACCCGATGATCGCCCTGACCCTCGCCGAGATCGCCGCCGCGATCGGCGGCGAGCTCGTCAGCGGTGCCCCGGAGCAGGTCGTCGACGGCAGCGTCGAGACCGACTCGCGCCTCGTCGACACCGGCAGCGTGTTCTTCGCGCTGCTCGGGGAGGAGACCGACGGCCACCGCTTCGTGCCGAACGCGGTCGAGGCCGGTGCGGCCCTGGTCGTGACCGAGCGCGCCGTCGACCTGCCCGACGGCGCCGGCACCGCGCAGGTCGTCGTGTCCGACGGCTACGCCGCCCTCGCCGCCCTCGCGCACGAGGTCGTGGCGCGGGTCCGCGCCTCGAGCGCCCACCGCGTCGACGAGCAGGGACTGCCGGCGCCGCTGCGCGTCGTCGGGATCACCGGCTCGAACGGCAAGACGAGCACCAAGAACATGCTCCGCACGATCCTCGAGCAGCACGGTGCGACCGTGGCGCCGCAGGGATCGTTCAACAACCACGTCGGCGCCCCCGTCTCGATGCTCCGCATCACCCACGACACGCGGTTCCTCGTCGTGGAGATGGGTGCCAGCGGCCAGGGGCACATCGCCAAGCTCGTCGCGATCGCCGAGCCGGACGTCGGCGTCGTCCTGAAGGTCGGGCTCGCACACGCCGGCGAGTTCGGCGGGATCGAGGCGACCCAGCGCGCGAAGTCGGAGATGGTCACCGACCTGCCCGCCACCGCGACCGCACTGCTCAACGTGGACGACGACCGCGTCGCGTCCATGCGTGCCCTCACCGACGCGACCGTCGTCGGCTTCGGCACGTCCGCCGGCGCGGACTACCGCGTCTCCGGCATCGAGACGGACCGCAGCGGTACGCGCTTCACGCTCACCGCGCCTCCCGTCCCGGCCGAGGCCGCCGCGGACCGTCCTGGAGGCACGTCCCCGGTCCCGCAGACCGTCGACGTCCGCCTCGCCATCCTCGGCGAGCACCACGCGATGAACGCGTCGGCCGCCCTCACCGTCGCCCACCTGTGGGGCGTCCCGCTCGCCGCCGGCGCCGAGGCGCTCGCGTCGATGACGCGGGCCGAGCGCTGGCGCATGGAGCTGCTCCAGGGCGGACCGGAGGGCGTGACCGTCATCAACGACGCCTACAACGCGTCGCCGGACTCGACGGCCGCGGCGCTCCGCACCCTGGCGCAGGTCGTGCGTCCGGGGGAGCGCTCCGTCGCCGTGCTCGGCGAGATGGCGGAGCTCGGGGAGTTCTCGACGGAGGAGCACGACCGCATCGGTCGGCTCGTCGTCCGTCTCGGCATCGGACAGCTCGTGGTCGTCGGACCCGGCGCCGCGCCGATCCACCAGGCCGCCACCCTCGAGGGATCGTGGGACGGCGAGTCCGTGTACATCGAGGACGTCGACGCAGCCGTCCACGCCCTGCAGGAGATGGTCCGCCCCGGCGACGTCGTCCTCGTCAAGTCCTCGAAGTCCGCCGAACTGCGATTCCTCGGCGACCGCCTCGGAGGTGTCACCGAATGATCGCGCTCCTCGTCGCCGGCGCCGTGGCGCTGGTGTTCACACTGCTGCTCACACCGCTCTTCATCAAGCTGTTCCACCGCCTCGGCTGGGGACAGTTCATCCGTGACGACGGCCCGCAGTCACACCACACGAAGCGCGGTACCGCCACCATGGGCGGCATCGTCCTGATCATCGGCGCGGTGCTCGGCTACTTCGTCGGACACCTGGTGGGCCGCGACTCGGTCACGCTGTCCGGACTGCTCGTGCTCTTCCTCATGGTCGGGCTCGGGTTCGTCGGGTTCATCGACGACTTCCTCAAGGTCCGTCGGCAGCGGAGCCTCGGGCTCGGCGGCTGGGCGAAGGTCCTGGGGCAGGTCATCGTCGGCGTCGTGTTCGCGACGATCGCCCTCGTCGTGCCGACCGGCAACGGCAAGCCCCCGGCATCGACGATGATCTCCGCGATCCGCGACGTCCCGTGGTTGGACTTCATGGTGCTCGGAACCGTCATCGGGACGATCCTGTACCTCGCGTGGATCGTGCTGCTGACGGTGTCCACGTCGAACGGCGTGAACGTCGCCGACGGGCTGGACGGCCTCGCCACCGGCTCGAGCATCCTGGCGATCGGGTCGTACGTCATCATCGGCTTCTGGCAGTCGAACCAGATCTGCGGCGGCGTCCGACTCGACGAGAGCACCGCGCACGCCTGCTACAGCACGTCCGACCCGCTCGACCTCGCGGTCGTCGCGGCCGCGGTCTGCGGTGGCCTGATCGGGTTCCTCTGGTACAACACCTCGCCGGCGCAGATCTTCCTCGGCGACACCGGTTCGCTCGGCCTCGGCGGAGCGCTGGCCGGCCTGGCGATCCTCAGCCGCACCGAGCTGCTGCTGATCCTCATCGGTGGCCTGTTCTTCATCGTGACCGGCTCGGTCATCCTGCAGCGCGCCTACTTCAAGATCACCCACGGCAAGCGCATCTTCCGGATGAGCCCGCTGCACCACCACTTCGAGCTGAAGGGGTGGGCCGAGGTGACCGTCGTCGTCCGGTTCTGGATCATCGCGGGGCTCTGCGTCGCGGCCGGTGTCGGGCTCTTCTACCTGGAGTGGATCGCCCGTGTCGGCTGACGCCCGCCTCGAAGGACTCGACAGCTGGTACGCCGAGGGCTGGAAGGGGCTGCGGGTCGCCGTGCTCGGCCTCGGCTCGACCGGCTTCTCCGTCGCCGACACGCTCGTGGAGCTCGGCAGCGACGTGGTCGTCCTCGCGCCGGACGGACCCGCCGACACCGTGGAGCTGCTCGACGTGATCGGCGCCCGGTTCGAGCGCACGTCGCTCGACACCGTGCCGGCCGCCCTCGTGGCCCAGGCCCCGGACGTCGTCGTCGTGTCGCCCGGTCTGCCGCCGCACAACGCCACGGTCCGCTGGGCGGTCGAGCACAGCACCGTGTGGGGGGACATCGAGCTCGCCTGGCGCGTGCGCGACAAGGTCGTCCGTGGCCCGATCGCCGCACCGTGGGTGACCATCACGGGAACGAACGGCAAGACCACGACGACGCAGCTGACGACCGCGATGTTCGCGGCCGCCGGGCTCCGCGCGGTCGCCTGCGGGAACATCGGCGTACCGGTGCTCGACGTCGTCCGTGACCCGGAGGGCTTCGACGTGCTGGTCGTCGAGCTCTCGAGCCACCAGCTGCACTACATGCCCACCTCGGGCGACGGTGCCGTCGTGCCGCTCGCGAGCACCTGCCTCAACATCGCGGACGACCACCTCGAGTGGCACGGGTCCGCCGAGGCGTACCGCGCGGCGAAGGCCAAGGTCTACGAGCGCACCGTGACGGCCTGCGTCTACAACACCTCGGACGAGTCGACCCGTCGCATGGTCGAGGGAGCCGACGTGGTCGAGGGGTGCCGTGCCGTGGGCTTCACGCCCGGGGTCCCCGCGCCGGGCGACGTCGGGATCGTGGACGACGTGCTCTGCGACCGCGCCTTCACCGAGGACCGGCGCAACAGCGCGCTCGAGTTCGCCACCGTGGCGGACCTCGAGCAGGCCGGGCTCGCCAGTCCGCACATGACCATGAACGTCCTCGCCGCGGCCGCCCTCGCGCGTGCTGCCGCCGTCGAGCCCGCGCACATCCGCGCTGCCGTGCAGGACTTCCGCGCCGACCACCACCGGACCGAGCACGTCGCGACGGCGGACGGCGTCGCCTGGGTCGACGACTCGAAGGCGACCAACCCGCACGCCGCCACGGCATCGCTGGCATCGTTCGAGACCGTCGTCTGGATCGTCGGCGGGCAGTTCAAGGGCGTCGACATCGACGGCCTCGTCGAGCGCTTCGGCCCCACGGCCCGAGCGGTCGTCGTCATCGGGACGGACCGCACACCGGTGCTCGAGGCATTCGCGCGACACGCGCCGACGGTCCCGGTCCTGCAGGTCGAGGCGACGGACACTGATCACGTCATGCCCGAGGCGGTCCGGCATGCCGCATCGGTCGCACGACCGGGCGACACGGTCCTCCTCGCCCCCGCGGCGGCGTCGTTCGACCAGTTCGGTTCGTACGCGGACCGGGGGCGCCGGTTCGCGGCGGCGGTCCACGAACACCTGGGAGGCACAGCCGATGGCGACCACGGATCTCCCGAGCGGCCGTAGCGGCGGCCGCACGACGGGCAGCACCGGACACACGGGAACCGCGTCCGCGGGCGGCGAGCACGCCGGTTCGCAGCGCCGTGCGCGGGGCGCCGTCGTCGCGGTCAAGAACGTCTTCGTCGCCGAGTCGAGCACCTTCTACACGATCCTGGGCGTCACGCTCTTCCTCGTCGTGTTCGGCGTCGTGATGGTGCTGTCGTCGTCGAGCGTCGAGCAGTACGCCGCCACCCACGACTTCTTCGGCGCAGCGTCCAAGCAGGGGCTGTACGCGGTGCTCGGCGTCCCGCTCATGCTCGTCGCGAGCCGCGTCCCCGCGCGTCTCTGGCGGAAGTGGGCGATGCGGATCCTCGCCGCGGCGCTGGTCCTGCAGCTGCTCGTCTACACGCCGCTCGGCATCGAGATCCAGGGCAACCGGAACTGGATCAAGCTCGGCTCGTTCAGCGCCCAGCCGTCCGAGGCCGTCAAGCTCGGCATCGCCCTGGCCGTCGGCGCGATCATCTACGTGAAGCGTGACCGGCTGCGGGAGTGGAAGGAACTGTTCGTGCCGGTCGGCATCGCGACGGTGCTGCCGCTCGGGATGGTGCTGCTCGGCGGTGACCAGGGAACCGCGATGATCATGCTGGTCCTGCTGCTCGGTGCGCTCTTCATCGGGGGCGCGCGGGCGAAGCACCTGCTCGTCATCCTCGGGGCGGTCGCCGTCGTGCTGCCGTTCGTCACGATGGCGTCGGCCTCGCGGCAGTACCGCATCAACGCGTGGCTCTCCGGCTGCACCGACTCGAACCAGTACCAGGACCTCTGCTGGCAGCCCGTGCACGGCATGTGGGCCCTGGCGTCCGGTGGCGTGTTCGGCGTCGGCCTGGGCAACTCGAAGGCGAAGTGGTCGTGGCTGCCCGAGGCGGACAACGACTACATCTTCGCGATCATCGGCGAGGAACTCGGGCTCATCGGCGCCGTGGTCGTGCTGGCGCTGTTCATCGTCCTGGCGGTCAGCATGATCAAGGTCATCCGGCAGTCGGACGACCCGTTCGTCCGGACGGTCACCGGCGGGATCCTCGCGTGGATCATCGGGCAGGCGCTCGTGAACATCGCGGTGGTGCTCGGCCTGCTGCCGGTCCTCGGCGTGCCGCTGCCGCTCATCTCGGCCGGTGGATCGGCCCTCATCATGACCCTCGTGGCGATCGGCGTCGTGCTGTCCTTCGCCCGCGAACTGCCCGGCAAGGGCCGGACCGCGGCACCGCGCGCCGGCTCCGCACCACAGAACGGAGTGCTCCGGTGAGCACCTACCTCTTCGCCGGCGGTGGCACCGCCGGACACGTCAACCCGCTGCTCGCGGTCGCCGACCGGCTGACCGAACAGGACCCGGACGCCCGCGTGCTCGTCCTCGGCACCGCCGAGGGGCTCGAGTCGCGACTCGTGCCGATGCGCGGTTACGAGCTGTTGACGATCCCGCGCCTGCCCTTCCCGCGCCGGCTCGACGCCCGGGCGCTCCGGTTCCCCGGCGGCTTCCTCGGTGCGGTCCGACGCACCGAGCGCTTCATCCGCGAGCACGACGTCGAGGTCGTCCTGGGCGTCGGCGGCTACGCGGCGGCGCCGGCGTACATCGCTGCGAAGCGGACCGGGACGCCGATCGTCGTGCACGAGCAGAACGCCAAGCCCGGGCTCGCGAACCGGCTCGCCGCCCTGCTGACCCGGCACGTGGGCCTGACGTTCTCGAACACCCACCTGCGCCACGGACGCGTGGTCGGGATGCCGCTCCGCAGGGAGGTCGAGACGCTCGACCGCCGTGCCGCGCGGGCCGAGGGCCTGGCCGAGTTCGGCCTCGACGCGGACCGCCCGGTGCTGCTCGTCACGGGCGGCTCGTCCGGTGCGCGGAGCATCAACACGACGGTGAACCGCTCGGCGACGGCGATCGTCGACGCCGGGTGGCAGGTCCTGCACGTCGTCGGCGGCAAGTCGGACATCGGACCGAGCGACCTCGACGGCTACCACGTCCTGCCGTACTGCGACCGCATGGACCTGGCCTACGCCGCGTCCGACTTCGTCGTGTCCCGCTCGGGTGCCGGCATGGTGTGCGAGCTGACGGCCGTCGGGTTGCCGAGCGTGCTCGTGCCGTACCCGGTCGGCAACGGCGAGCAGCGGCACAACGCGGCGGACGTCGTCGGCGCCGGGGGAGCGGTGCTCGTCGACGACGCGGCGTTCACGGACGAGTGGGTGACGTTCCAGCTGCTGCCGATCCTGCGTGACCGTGCGCGGATCGCCGACATGGCCGTCCGAGCCGGCAGCGTCGGACATCGCGACGGGGCGGACCGGATGACGGCCCTCGTACGCGAGGCCGCGCAGCGCACCAGCACCAGCACCACGGAGGAACGATGACCATCAAGCCGGACCTGACCCAGCCGATCCCGGACGACCTCGGCACGGTCCACTTCGTCGGCATCGGCGGCTCCGGGATGAGCGGCATCGCGCGGATGTTCCTGGCCGCCGGGCACCGGGTCACGGGCAGCGACTCCCGCGAGACCGCGACGACCGGCACGATGCGCGACCTCGGTGCCGAGGTGCACATCGGCCACGACGCCGCGAACCTCGCCGACGCCGACACCGTGGTGGTCACGAGCGCGCTGTGGCCGGACAACCCCGAGCTCCTCGAGGCGCAGCGTCGCGGGCTCCCGGTGCTGCACCGGTCCCAGGCCCTCGCCGCGCTGATCGCCGAGCACCGCCTCGTCGCGGTCGCGGGCGCGCACGGCAAGACCACCTCGACGGGCATGATCGTGACCGCCATGGTCGAGCTCGGTCTCGACCCGAGCTTCGTCAACGGCGGCGTCATCCAGTCGCTCGGCACGAGTTCGGCCCCCGGTGGCAGCGACCTGTTCGTCGTCGAGGCGGACGAGTCCGACGGGTCCTTCCTGCTCTACGACGTCGCGGTCGCGCTCATCACGAACGTGGACGCCGACCACCTCGACCACTACGGCAGCGAGCAGGCCTTCATCGACGCCTTCGTCGAGTTCGCCGCGAAGGCGAGCGAGCGCATCGTCGTGTCGAGCGACGACGCGGGCGCGAAGCGCGTCACCGAGGGCGTGCGGGCACGCGAGCACGCGCCCGAGGTCGTCACGTTCGGCGAGGCCGCCGACGCCGACGTCCGCATCGAGCGCATCGTCGAGGCGGCGAGCGTCGAGGTCGACCTCCGCGCGGGCGGGGAACAGCACCACATGACGCTCCGGGTGCCCGGCCGCCACAACGCCGTCAACGCGGTGGGCGCCTTCGCGGTGCTCACCGGGCTGGGTGTCGCACCCGCCGACGCGATCCGGGGGATCGAGGCGTTCGGCGGCACCGAGCGTCGCTTCGAGCTGCACGGTGTCGAGCGCGGGGTCTCGGTGTACGACGACTACGCGCACCACCCGACGGAGGTCGCGGCCGCGCTCCGCGCAGCACGCAACGTCGTCGGCGACGGTCGGATCATCGCGATCCACCAGCCGCACCTGTACTCGCGCACGCGGCTCATGGCCGGCGACTTCGCCCGCGTCTACGAGGAGCTGGCCGACCACACGGTCGTGCTCGACGTGTACGGCGCCCGTGAGGACCCGGAGCCCGGCGTCACGGGCGCCCTCGTGCAGGAGCGCTTCGTCGACCAGTCCAGGGTCGAGTTCCTGCCGGACTGGGACGACGCCGCTGCCCGCGCGGCCGAGGTCGCCCGCGACGGTGACATCGTCATGACGCTCAGCTGCGGCGACGTCTACCGGATCATCCCGCAGGTGCTCGGCGCGCTGCGGCACGACGGCGACGGGGACCGCGCGCAGTGAAGCGTCCCGAGGGCTTCGACGGGCGTCCGGAGGAACCGGAGGCCCCGGCCGACGGTGCCCGCGCCCCGCGGCAGCGCCGTGGTCCCCTGACGTCGCGTCGACCGGCACGCGGCGCGGCGGCGGACGGCCGGGAGGCGCGACCCACCACCGCCCCGCCGGCCCCCGTCGACGAGCCGGTCGCCCCCACCGCCGCGCCAGGTCCCGACGAGCACCGCGCGACGCCGAGATCCTCGTCGAAGCCGCCGTCTGCGCAGGGTCAGCGCGAGCGCGCTGGCGCCCTCGCCGGCGCCGCCGGCCGCCGCCTCGGTGCCGGCTGGTCGACCGTGGCCGAGCGCCTGCGCGAGTACACCCCGGACGAGGACCACGCGGGCAGGACGTCCGCCGCTGCCCGTGACGGCGGCGCCGCGTCGCGCCCCGGTGCGGACACCGCGCCCCGCGGTGCGGGCGCGACCACGGCCGACCCGACGATGGAGGAGCCCACCCCGGACGACGCGACCGGTGCGGCCACCGTCACCGACGTGATCGACGCGCCCGGTGCTGCCCGCCCGGCGGCCGACGACGAGCACGGGTCCCCGATCGGTGCCGGCGTCCGCGCTGCCGAGACCGCGCGCGAGGCACGGGTGGCGAGGCGTCGCCGGCGGCTGCTCGAGCGGGCCGAGGTGCGGCGCTTCACCCGGCGTGCACGACACCGCCGTGCTGCCTGGATCACCGCGGGCACCGTCGTGGTGGTCTTCGGCGCGTCGATCCTGGTCGCCGTCTACTCACCGCTGATGGCCCTGCGCACGATCGAGGTCCGCGGCACCGAGCGCGTCGACGCGACCGCGCTCCGCCGGGCGCTCTCCGACCAGGTGGGCACCCCGCTGGCCCGCATCGACTTCGGCGAGGTCAAGCGCGACATCGCCGGCTTCCCGCTGATCGAGAGCTACGTCACCGAGGAGGTCCCGCCGCACACCCTCGTCGTGACCGTCACGGAGCGGACGCCCGTCGTCGCCGTCCGTTCGGGGGACTCGTTCGACCTGGTCGACCCGGCGGGCATCGTGGTGCAGTCGTCGCCGGACCGTCCGGAGGGCGTGCCGGTCGCCGACGTGCAGCGCGCCGAGCTCGGCTCGCCGGTGTTCCGGACGATGACCGAGGTCGTGCTGTCGCTGCCGTCGACGGTCCGTCGGCAGGTCACGGACGTCCGGGCGACCACCGCCGACGACGTCACGCTCACGCTCGACGACGGGTCGACCGTGGTCTGGGGCAGCCCGGACGCCTCCGACGCGAAGGCGTCGCTGCTCGCGGCCCTCGTCGCGGACCACGCGTCGCGCGATCCCGACACCGAGGTCGAGTTCGACGTCTCGGCACCGGACAACGGCATCGTCCGACCGGCGCAGTGACGAGCGGAGGGTCCGACGACCACCGCCGAGCCGCTCGCGGCGGGAATCTCGGCGACGCGATCCGCGACACGCGGCGTGGCGGGGCGACAGCCCGCGGAGCGCACCCGTAGCGTCGTGGAAGCACCGCAACTACCAGCATTGCCCCTGAACTTCAAGTAGAGGTTGAGGGTTCGACCGGAGGCCCGACTGACGTGACCACGAACCACAACTACCTCGCCGTCATCAAGGTCGTCGGTGTCGGCGGCGGCGGCGTGAACGCCGTGAACCGCATGATCGAGCTGGGCCTCCGTGGGGTCGAGTTCATCGCGATCAACACCGACGCGCAGGCGCTGCTGCTCAGCGACGCCGACGTCAAGCTCGACGTCGGTCGTGAGATCACCCGGGGCCTCGGCGCCGGCGCGGACCCCGAGGTCGGCCGTCGTGCCGCCGAGGACCACGCCGAGGAGATCGAGGAGGCCCTCGCGGGCGCCGACATGGTCTTCGTCACCGCGGGTGAGGGCGGCGGTACCGGCACCGGCGGTGCGCCCGTCGTCGCACGGATCGCGAAGTCGATCGGTGCGCTCACCATCGGCGTCGTCACGAAGCCGTTCAGCTTCGAGGGCAAGCGTCGGCAGTCCCAGGCCGAGAACGGCGTCGCCGGACTCAAGGACGAGGTCGACACGCTCATCGTCGTGCCGAACGACCGCCTGCTCGAGATCAGCGACCGTGGCATCTCGATGGTCGAGGCCTTCGCGACCGCCGACCAGGTGCTGCTCGCGGGTGTCCAGGGCATCACCGACCTCATCACCACCCCTGGTCTCATCAACCTCGACTTCGCGGACGTCAAGAGCGTCATGCAGGGTGCCGGTTCGGCCCTCATGGGCATCGGCTCGTCCCGCGGGGCGGACCGTGCGATCAAGGCGGCCGAGCTCGCCGTCGCGTCGCCGCTGCTCGAGGCCTCGATCGACGGCGCGCACGGTGTGCTCCTGTCGATCCAGGGTGGGTCGAACCTCGGCATCTTCGAGATCAACGACGCCGCCCGCCTGGTGCAGGAGGCCGTCCACCCCGAGGCCAACATCATCTTCGGTGCCGTCATCGACGACACCCTCGGCGACGAGGTCCGCGTGACCGTCATCGCCGCGGGCTTCGACGGCGGCGAGCCGG
This sequence comes from Curtobacterium sp. MR_MD2014, assembly GCF_000772085.1. Lineage (NCBI taxonomy): Bacteria > Bacillati > Actinomycetota > Actinomycetes > Micrococcales > Microbacteriaceae > Curtobacterium > Curtobacterium sp. MR_MD2014. The sequence goes on from NZ_CP009755.1 coordinate 1,381,353, forward strand.
GCGCGCAGCAGAAGGAGCGTCGCTCCAGCTGGGTCGAGGCGGACTCCGGCACGTCGTCTGCGGCGTCGTCGGCCGGCACCGGCGCGATCGAGGACACCGCGACCAGCGCGCCGTCCTGGTCGACGCAGGAGCACGAGGCGCCCGTGCGTCGTGCCGCCGACCCGGCGTTCGACGACGACGACGAGCTCGACGTCCCCGACTTCCTGAAGTAAGCCGACCCATGGCAGGTGATGCGCGCCTCCAGACCGTCGACCGTGACGGACTGGAGGCGCGTCTCGCGTCCGTCCGCGCGTCCGTCGCCGACGCCGCCCGGTCCGCCGGGCGCTCGGCCGACGACCTCACGCTCGTCGTCGTGACGAAGTACCACCCGGCGTCGCTGGTCCGCGAGCTCGCCGCACTCGGGGTCACCGACGTGGGGGAGAACCGGCACCAGGAGGCGCAGGCCAAGGCCGCCGAGCTGGCCGACCTCGACCTGACGTGGCACTTCGTCGGTCAGCTGCAGTCGAAGAAGGCGCGGCAGGTGCGCCGCTACGCCGACGTCGTGCAGTCGCTCGACCGCGACTCCGTCGTCGATGCCTTCGCGCCGACCGAGACCGAGCCGGAGCCCCGGGTGGTCGACGGTTTCGTGCAGGTCAACCTGACCGACGACCCCGATCGTGGTGGCGTCCAGCCGGACGCGGTCGAGGCGATGGTCGAACGGGTCCTGCGCACCGGCACGATCCGACTCCGCGGCGTGATGGCGGTCGCGCCCCTCGACGAGGAGCCCCGACGGGCCTTCGCGCGGCTCCGCGACGTCTCCGACCGGGTCGCGGCGATCGCCCCCGACGCGACCGACATCTCGGCCGGCATGAGCGGGGACCACGCCGAGGCGATCGCGGAGGGCGCGACACACCTGCGGATCGGGACCGCAATCACGGGAAACCGGCCGGCCGCGCCCTAGCCTCGTTGCAGGGCACCCACGAGCACCGACCTCCGGAGGAACCATGGCGAACCCGCTCAAGAAGACGATGGTCTACCTCGGCCTCGCCGACGAGGAACTGTACGAGGACGAGCAGCAGCAGCAGGCCGCGCCGACGCGCCAGGCCGCCGCCCCTGCCACGGCTCCCGCTGCAGCTCCGGCCGCGCAGGCTCCGGCCGCCGCTGCGCCCGCAGCCGCTGCCCCGGCGGCAGCAGCTCCCGCAGCGGTCCCCGCCGAGCCCAAGACGCACACCCACCAGCGCGGCGCCCAGGTCACCCCGCTCCGCCGCTCGCACACGACCGCACAGAAGGCGACCCCGGTCCAGGAAATGAACGAGATCCTCACCGTCCACCCGCGCGAGTACAAGGACGCCCAGTCCATCGCCGAGAGCTTCCGCGACGGCATCCCCGTCATCATCAACCTCTCGCAGATGACCGAGTCGGACGCCCGCCGCATGATCGACTTCGCGTCGGGCCTGTCGCTCGGCCTGTACGGCAAGATCGAGCGCGTGACCAACAAGGTCTTCCTGCTGTCGCCGGCCCACGTCGCGGTGAGCGGTGAGCCCGCTGAGGTAGAGTCCGACATCGAGGCGTCCTTCTTCGCCCAGTCCTGAGCCGTACCCCGGTTCACCCCGCCCCGTGCGGTCGCCATGACGGCGGACGCACCCGAGCCGAGCGAGCCCCATCGTGTCCGTGGTCTTCGGGATCCTCTCCTTCGCCCTCCTGCTCTACTTCTTCGTGATGTGGGGTCGGTTCGCGTTCGACATCGTCCAGGCGTACAACCGGTCCTGGCGTCCTCGTGGCGCCCTGCTCGTGGTCGCCGACGTGGTGTACACGCTGACCGATCCGCCCATCAGGTTCGTCCGACGCCTGCTCCCGCCGCTCCGACTGGGGCCGGTGGCGCTCGACTTCGGGTGGACGATCGTCATGCTCGTCGTGATCATCCTCCGGGTGATCGTCGGCGGTCTCGCACGCGGGTTCTGAGCCCGCGCCCACCGCGACACGCGCCACGCCGCGACGAACGTCGCGGTTCCCCTCCGGCCGCGGTGTACGGTGGTCGGGATCGATGTCCGCTCCGGCGGGCATCCGCACCGCTCGTGGTGGCTGGTAGATTCGGTCGCGACGCAAGTGGTTCCACACGTTCAGCAGTTCTATTGAGGTGACGGCAATGGCTTTGACGCCGGAAGACGTAGTCAACAAGCGGTTCCAGCCGACGAAGTTCCGCGAGGGCTACGACCAGGACGAGGTCGACGACTTCCTGGACGAGGTCGTCGTCGAGCTCCGCCGCCTGACGGCCGAGAACGACGAGCTCCGCCAGCGCCTGCAGGCCGCCGAGTCGGCGCCGAAGCCGGCCGCCGCCGAGCAGTCCGTCGAGCAGCAGCCCGAGTCGACCCCCGAGCCCGAGCCGGCCCCCGTCGCCGCTGCTCCGGAGCCCGCGCCGGTCGCCGCCGCTGCTCCGGCGCCGTCGACCGTCCCGGCCGACGAGGACACCGAGGGCACCACGAACCTCCTCACGCTCGCTCGTCGTCTGCACGAGGAGCACGTCCGCGAGGGCATCGAGAAGCGCGACGCGCTCATCGCCGAGGGCACCGCGCAGGCAGCTCGCCTGGTCTCCGAGGCCGAGGCCAAGCAGCGCCAGATCATCGCCGACACCGAGAACACCAACCGCCAGCGCGTCGCCGTGCTCGAGGGCGAGCAGCGTCAGCTCGAGGGCAAGATCGACGAGCTCCGCACGTTCGAGCGCGACTACCGTGCGCAGCTCAAGAGCTACATCCAGGGTCAGCTCGCCGAGCTCGACGGGTCCGGCTCGCAGGAGTCCGGCCTCACCCCCGCGCCGGCGTCAGCGCAGGGCTTCGGCAACTGACGTTGGTCCGACCAGCACCAACGGCGAAGGTCAGTGTCCGCGCGATCGCGGCACTGGCCTTCGCCGCTGTGGTCGTGGTGGCGCTCGACCAGGGCGTGAAGGCGCTCGTCGTCGCGCACCTGCCGTACGGACAGGTGGTCCCCGTCCTCGGTGACGCGCTCCAGCTGCTCTACGTCCGGAACCCCGGTGCCGCGTTCTCCTTCGCGGTGAACATGACCTGGGTGTTCTCGATCGTGTCGACCGCGGTCGTCGTCGGCATCATCGTGTTCGCCCGTCGCATCCGGTCCATGTGGTGGGCGATCGTGCTCGGCATGCTCCTCGGCGGGGCGCTCGGCAACCTGCTCGACCGGCTCTTCCGCGAACCGGGCTTCGGCCGCGGTCACGTGGTGGACTTCATCTCGACGCCGTGGATGATGCCGGCGATCTACAACATCGCCGACTCGTTCATCTGCGTGAGCATGGTCGTCTTCGTCCTGCTCGTCATCGTCGGCGTGAACCTCGACGGCACCCGTGCCCTCTCGGCGAAGCAGCAGCGCGCTGCGGAGGCGGCGGCCCGCTCCTCGGTCGCCGACGGGGCGGAGCCGTCCCGCGCCTCCCATCCGGTGGTGGCGGAGCCCGACCCGCGCGCGCCGCGCGACGGTCGTGACGTCCTCGGGCACGACGCGACGTGAGCGAGCAGCGTTCCCTGCCCGTGCCCGACGGCCTCGCCGGCGAGCGGGTCGACGCGGCCATCGCGAAGCTCCTCGGGTTCTCGCGATCCTTCGCGGCCGAGGTCGTCGCGGCCGGCGGCGTCCGCGTGGACGGCGTCGAGGTCGGCAAGTCCGACCGGCTGCACGCCGACTCCTGGCTCGAGGTCGAGTGGTCCCCGAAGGAGCCCCCGCGCATCGTGCCGGTCGAGGTCCCGGGCATGCGGGTCGTGCACGACGACGAAGACATCGTCGTCGTCGACAAGCCGATCGGCGTCGCCGCGCACCCGTCGCCCGGGTGGGACGGGCCGACGGTGCCCGGTGGGCTCGCCGCGGCCGGCTTCACCATCGCGACCTCCGGCGCCGCCGAGCGGGCGGGGATCGTGCACCGGCTCGACGTCGGGACCTCGGGCCTGATGGTCGTCGCGAAGACGGAGCTCGCGTACACGCACCTCAAGCGGGCGTTCAAGGAGCGCACCGTCGAGAAGGTCTACCACGCGCTGGCGCAGGGGCATCCTGATCCGACCTCGGGCACCATCGACGCACCCATCGGACGGCACCCGTCGAGTGACTGGAAGTTCGCGGTCACGGCCGACGGCAAGCCGAGCGTGACGCACTACGAGACGCTCGAGGCGTTCCGGTCGGCGAGCCTGCTCGAGGTGCACCTGGAGACCGGGCGGACGCACCAGATCCGCGTGCACATGGCGGCGACGAAGCACCCGCTCGTCGGCGACACGATGTACGGCGCCGACCCGGTGCTGGCGTCCGAGCTCGGACTGACGCGGCAGTGGCTCGACGCGGTGCGACTCGGGTTCGAGCACCCGCGGACGGGCGCGTGGGTGGAGTTCCGGGCCGAGTACCCGGACGACCTGCAGCAGGCGCTCGACCGCATCCGCGCCGCCTCGGCGTAGGCCGGCCGCGGCGCGGGCGGCGCGCCGAGCGGGCCAGATCTGTCGCGCTCGGTGCCCTCGCCCGACGTGTTCGGCCCGCTCGGCGGAACACGCGCGGCGTGTCCTGCCCGCTCGGGCGGGGCCAGCGCGGCGCGCGTCGGGACGGGAGGCGCGTGGCGGGCCCGCCGCAAGCCTCCCGTCCGCCGTCGGGTGGCATCCCGCGTCGGGTCCCGAGCGGGCCAGATCTGTCGCGCTCGGTGCCCTCGCCCGACGTGTTCGGCCCGCTCGGCGGAACACGCGCGGCGTGTCCTGCCCGCTCGCGGTGCGGCACCGCCGGACGCCGGTCGGCGGGCACGCCGGACACGCGGGGGACGTCGGTGCCGGCGGTTAGAGTTGTCCCGCCCCGCAGCAGTCCCCGTCGTAACCGGAGGTCCCGTGTCGGATTCCGACTCCTTCGTCCACCTGCACGTGCACAGCGAGTACTCGATGCTCGACGGTGCCGCCCGGCTGAGCGACCTGGTCGCCGAGACCGCCGCGCAGGGCATGCCGGCCGTCGCGGTCACCGACCACGGCAACATGTTCGGCGCGTTCGAGTTCTGGAAGGCCGCGAAGGCCGGTGGCGTCAAGCCGATCATCGGCACCGAGGCGTACATCACGCCGCGGACCCACCGGTCGGACAAGACCCGCATCCGCTGGGGTGACGGCGGCGGCGACGACGTGTCCGGTTCGGGTGCGTACACCCACATGACGATGTTCGCCGAGAACACGACGGGCATGCACAACCTGTTCCGCCTGTCGAGCCGGGCGTCGATCGAGGGGTACTACTTCAAGCCCCGCATGGACATCGAGCTCCTCGACCAGTACCACGAGGGGATCATCGCGACGACGGGCTGCCCCTCGGGCGAGATCCAGACGCGCCTGCGCCTCGGGCAGTACGACGAGGCGCTCAAGGCGGCGGCGGACTACCGCGACATCTTCGGCAAGGACAACTACTTCGCCGAGATCATGGACCACGGCCTCGAGATCGAACGCCGGGTCATCGAGGACGTCGTCCGCATCTCGAAGGACCTCGGCATCCCGCTGGTCGGCACGAACGACCTGCACTACACCCACTCCCACGACGCGAAGTCGCACGCGGCGTTGCTCTGCGTGCAGTCCGGGTCGACGCTCAACGACCCGAACCGCTTCAAGTTCGACGCCGACGAGTTCTACCTCAAGACGCCGCAGCAGATGCGCCACGTCTTCCGCGACCACCCCGAGGCCTGCGACAACACCCTCCTCATCGCCGAGCGGTGCAACGTCGAGTTCGACACCGCCGCGAACTACATGCCGAAGTTCCCGGTGCCCGAGGGTGAGACCGAGCACTCCTGGTTCGAGAAGGAGGTCGCGAAGGGGCTGCAGTACCGGTACCCGGGCGGCATCTCGAAGGAGGTCCAGGACCGTGCCGACTACGAGGTCGGGATCATCAACCAGATGGGCTTCCCGGGCTACTTCCTGGTGGTCGCGGACTTCATCAACTGGTCGAAGAACAACGGCATCCGCGTCGGTCCGGGCCGAGGGTCCGGTGCCGGCTCGATGGTGGCGTACGCGATGCGCATCACCGACCTCGACCCGATCCGGCACGGCCTGATCTTCGAGCGCTTCCTCAACCCGGACCGCGTCTCCATGCCCGACTTCGACGTCGACTTCGACGACCGGCGCCGCGGTGAGGCGATCAAGTACGTCACCGAGAAGTACGGGTCCGAGCGCGTCGCGCAGATCGTCACCTACGGCACGATCAAGGCGAAGCAGGCGCTCAAGGACTCCTCGCGGGTCCTCGGCTTCCCGTTCGGCATGGGCGAGAAGCTCACCAAGGCGATGCCGCCGCCCGTGATGGGCAAGGACATCCCGCTCACCGGGATCTTCGACAAGGACCACCCGCGGTACAAGGAAGCGGTCGACGTCCGGACGGTCGTCGAGACCGACCCCGAGGCGAAGACCGTCTTCGACACGGCGCTCGGGCTCGAGGGCCTGAAGCGGCAGTGGGGCGTGCACGCAGCCGGTGTGATCATGTCGAGCGAACCGCTCATCGACATCATCCCGGTGATGAAGCGCGAGCAGGACGGCCAGATCGTCACGCAGTTCGACTACCCGGCAGCGGAGTCGCTCGGCCTGATCAAGATGGACTTCCTGGGCCTCCGGAACCTGACGATCATCAGCGACGCCCTCGACAACATCAAGACGAACCGAGGGATCGAGCTCGACCTCGAGACCATGGGCCTCGAGGACGACGCCGCCTACCAGCTCCTGCAGCGCGGCGACACCCTCGGCGTCTTCCAGCTCGACGGCGGCCCGATGCGCGGCCTGCTCCGGCTCATGAAGCCGGACAACTTCGAGGACATCTCCGCGCTCATCGCCCTGTACCGCCCCGGCCCCATGGGTGCGAACTCGCACACGAACTACGCGCTCCGCAAGAACGGCGAGCAACCGATCACGCCGATCCACCCGGAGCTCGAGGAGCCCCTGCAGGACATCATCGGCACGACCTACGGCCTGATCATCTACCAGGAGCAGGTCATGGCCATCGCGCAGAAGGTCGCGGGCTTCTCGCTCGGACAGGCGGACATCCTCCGCCGCGCGATGGGCAAGAAGAAGAAGTCCGAGCTGGACAAGCAGTACGCCGGCTTCGAGAAGGGCATGCAGGACAACGGCTACTCGGCCGCGGCGATCAAGACGCTGTGGGACATCCTGCTGCCGTTCTCCGACTACGCCTTCAACAAGGCGCACTCGGCGGCGTACGGCGTGGTGTCGTTCTGGACCGCCTACCTCAAGGCCCACTACCCGGCGGAGTACATGGCGGCGCTGCTGACCAGCGTCGGCGACGCCCGCGACAAGCTCGCGCTGTACCTGAACGAGTGCCGCCGCATGGGCATCCGGGTGATGCCGCCGGACGTCAACGAGTCGATCGGCTTCTTCGCCGCCGTCGGTGACGACATCCGCTTCGGCATGGGCGCCATCCGCAACGTCGGCTTCAACGTGGTCGACGACATCGTGAAGGCGCGCACCGAGAAGGGCGCGTTCGAGTCGTTCCACGACTTCCTCCGGAAGATCCCGATCTCGTCGGCCAACAAGCGGACGGTCGAGTCGCTCATCAAGGCGGGTGCCTTCGACGAGTTCGGTGACACCCGGCGTGCGCTCGTCGAGATCCACGAGGGCGCGGTCGAGGGCGCGGTGAAGGTCAAGCGCGACGAGGCCAACGGCAACATCGGTTTCGACTTCGACTCGCTCTTCGCCGAGGTGGCCGAGGAGACCCCCGCTGCAGCGCCGGTGTCCCAGGTGCCGGACCGCCCGGAGTGGGCGAAGCGCGACAAGCTCGCCTTCGAGCGGGACATGCTCGGGCTGTACGTGTCGGACCACCCGCTCGCCGGTCTCGAGATCGAGCTCGCGAAGCACCAGTCGATCACCATCGCCGACCTCATCGCCGCAGACGACGGCATCGAGGGCGAGACGGTCACGGTCGCCGGGCTCCTGACGAGCGTGCAGCACCGGGTCGCGAAGTCGAGCGGCAACCCGTACGGCATCGTCCAGATCGAGGACTTCGGCGGCGAGATCGGCGTCATGTTCCTCGGCAAGACGTACCAGGAGTTCGGTCCGTCCCTGGTGGCGGACTCGATCGTCGTCCTGCGCGGCCGGGTCAACGTGCGTGACGACGGCAAGGCGCTGCACGCCGTGAGCATGTTCCAGCCGAACGTCGGCGACGCGATGGGGTCCGGCCCGTTGACCCTGTCCCTGCCGGAACGCCGGGCGACGACCTCGACGGTGACCGAGCTGGCCGCGGTGCTCGGCCGGCACCAGGGGGAGACCGAGGTCCGCCTCAAGCTGCTCAAGGACGACGTCGCGCGGACCTTCGAGCTGCCGTTCCCGGTCAGCCTGACGCCCGACCTGTTCGGCGAGCTGAAGAGCCTGCTCGGACCGCGCTGCCTGGTCTGAGGCGGTCGACGTGATCGTTCCCGGAGGACCGCGGCCGTCGGCCGTGGTGCTCCGGGCGTTCGGAGCGGGGGAGCGGCGCCCGCTGCTGCTGCCCGGCGGGCAGGGCACGACGTGGCGCGCGGGCGGGATCGTCCTGCGGCCGCACGGGGACGCCCGGGAGGCTCGGTGGCGGTCCGCCACGCTGGCCCGCCTCGCGCACGCCGACCGCTTCCGCGCGCCGCGTCCCGTGGCGTCGGCCGACGGGTCCTGGCTCGTCGACGGGTGGGAGGCATGGGAGTGGCTGCCGGGCGCGACCGACCCGAGCCGCGTCGACGAGGTCCTCGCCGCCGGCGATGCCTTCCACCGAGCGGTCGCCCACCTGCCCCGCCCGGCGTTCCTCGACCTCGTCGACGACCCGTGGAGTCGGGCGGACCGGATGGTCTGGGCCGGGACGCTGCGGCCGTCGGGGCCGCTGCTCGACCGGCTCGCTGCGGCGTTCCGGCCGGTGCGAGCGCCGTCGCAGGTCGTGCACCGTGACCTGCTCGGCAACGTGCTCTTCGCCGCGGGGGAGCCACCGACCGTCTTCGACTGGGCACCCTCGTGGCGCCCGGTCGGGTACGCCTCTGCGATCGCCGTCGTCGACGCGGTCTGCTGGCACGGGGTCCCCGTCGAGCGGCTGCCGGCGCTCGGGCAGCTCGCCGCGGTGTCCGACTGGCCACAGCTGCTCGTCCGGGCGCTGGCGTTCCGCGTCCTCGTCCTGCACGTGCTCGGGGTGTGGGACGACGACCACGCCGAGCGGCACCGCCCCCTCGCGACGGCGATCCTGTCGGGTGCCGCCGGTACGCTTGACGCCTGATGATGCAGCGAATCGACCTCCGCGCCGGACTGCCCGCCCGTGCCGACCTCCTCCGCCTGATGCCCCGCGCCGTCGGTGACGTCTCGCACGCCGTCGACGCCGCCCGCGACCTCGTGGACGCGGTCCGGCAAGACGGGGCAGCCGCGCTCCGCGAGCAGGCGGAGCGGTTCGACGGAGGAGCCCCCGAGCACGTCCGGGTCCCCGCCGCCGAGATCGCCGCGGCTGTCGCCGGTCTGACGCCGGAGCTGCGCGAGGCCCTGGACGAGGCCATCCGTCGCGTCCGTGCTGCGAGTGCTGCACAGGTCCCGGCTGCGTCGGTCACGTGCCTGGCCGACGGCGCCGAGGTCCACCAGCGCTGGCGGCCGATGCGTCGCGTCGGGCTCTACGTGCCGGGCGGCAAGGCCGTCTACCCCTCGAGCGTCGTGATGAACGTGGTCCCCGCGCAGGTCGCGGGCGTCGGGTCGATCGCCCTCGTCTCGCCGCCGCAGCGCGACCACGGCGGGCGCGTGCACCCGACGATCCTCGCCGCGGCCGGACTGCTCGGCATCGACGAGGTCTACGCGATGGGCGGGGCCGGTGCGGTCGGTGCGCTGGCGTACGGCGTCGCCGAGATCGGCCTCGAGCCGGTCGACCTGGTCACCGGTCCGGGCAACAACTTCGTCGCAGCGGCCAAGCGCCTGGTGCGCGGGGTCGTGGGCATCGACTCCGAGGCCGGCGCGACCGAGATCCTCGTCATCGCCGACGACACCGCGGACCCCGGCTACGTCGCCGCCGACCTGGTGAGCCAGGCCGAGCACGACGAGCAGGCCGGCAGCGTCCTGGTGACCACCTCGGCCGCGTTCGCCGACGCGGTCGAGGCCGCGATCCCGGAACGGGTGGCGGCGCTGGGGACGGCTGCGCGCCTCCAGACCGCACTCGACGGCCCGCAGTCCGCGATCGTGCTCGTCGACTCCCTGGCCGACGCGGCGACCGTCAGCAACGCGTACGGGCCCGAGCACCTGGAGATCCAGACGGCGGACGACGACGCCGTGCTGGCGGACATCGACGCGGCGGGAGCCGTCTTCGTGGGGCCGAGCACCCCGGTGAGCCTCGGCGACTACCTCGCCGGGTCGAACCACGTGCTGCCGACCGGTGGACAGGCACGGTTCGGGTCCGGACTGTCGGCCTCGACGTTCCTCCGACCGCAGCAGGTCATCCGCTACACGCCCGCCGCGCTGGCCGAGGTCGCGCCGCACATCGTGGCGCTCGCGACCGAGGAACAGCTGCCCGGTCACGGTGCCGCGGTGACGGAACGCACCGAGCGGTCCTGAGCGCCACCGATCGTCCACAGGGTCGTCACCGCGCCCTGTGGGCGTCGTCGAGCCGATAGCCTGGGACACGACATGTTCTGCCCCTTCTGCCGCCACCCGGACTCCCGCGTCGTCGACTCCCGCACGAGCGACGACGGCACCTCGATCCGCCGCCGACGCCAGTGCCCGAACTGCGGGCGCCGGTTCTCGACGACGGAGACCGCGTCGTTGAACGTCGTGAAGCGCAACGGCGTGACCGAGCCGTTCAGTCGCGACAAGATCGTCTCCGGCGTGCGCAAGGCGTGCCAGGGACGCCCGGTGACCGACGGGGACCTGGCCGTGCTCGCCCAGCGCGTCGAGGAGACCGTGCGCTCGTCGGGGTCCAGCCAGATCGACGCGAACGACATCGGTCTCGCCATCCTGCCGCCGCTGCGCGAGCTCGACGAGGTGGCGTTCCTGCGGTTCGCGAGCGTCTACCAGGCCTTCGACACGCTCGAGGACTTCGAGGACGCGATCGCGCAGCTGCGCCGTGACCACCACGCAGCCGGGGCCGCAGCGTCCGGCGGTGCCGGCTCGGGCAGCAGCGCGTGAGCGGGGTCGCGGAGCGCCTCGTCCGGAACGGGTACGCGGTCGTCTTCCGGACGGTGTTCGCCAACATGGACCCGGAGCGCGCACACCACGTCGCGTTCGCCGTGATCCGCGCACTGCCGCGGGTGCCGTTCCTGAACGGCACGGTGGAGCGCTACGCCAGGCCAGCAGCTGCCGACGGGATCACGACGATGGGGATCCACTTCCCCTCGCGCTTCGGTCTCGCGGCCGGGTTCGACAAGGACGCCAAGGGCATCGCCGGACTCGGGCTGCTCGGGTTCGGGCACGTCGAGGTCGGCACGATCACCGCGAAGGCGCAGCCCGGCAACGACAAGCCCCGGCTCTTCCGGCTCATCCGCGACAGGGCGCTCGTCAACCGGATGGGGTTCAACAACCACGGTGCCGCCAGGGCTGCACGGCGGCTCGAACGGGCACGACGGCACCCGGGTCGCCCGGTCATCGGTGTCAACATCGGCAAGAGTCGGGTCGTCGCGGTCGAGGACGCGGTCGACGACTACCTCGAGTCGACGCGGCTGCTCGCTCCGTTCGCGGACTACCTCGCGGTCAACGTCAGCTCGCCGAACACGCCCGGTCTCCGCGGGCTGCAGGAGGCCGACCAGCTCCGACCCCTGCTGACGGCCGTCCGCGACGCTGCGGGGCGGACCCCGGTGCTCGTGAAGATCGCCCCGGACCTGACCGACGAGCAGATCGACGCGATCGCCGGGCTCGCGGTGGACCTCGGACTCGCCGGCATCATCGCCAACAACACGACGATCGCCCGCACCGGGCTGACCACGCCGGACGCCGAGGTCGAGGCCATGGGTGCCGGCGGCCTGTCGGGTGCCCCGATCGCCGTTCGGTCGCTCGAGGTGCTGCGTCGGGTCCGTGCCGCGGTGCCGCAGGACTTCTGCGTCGTCGCCGTCGGGGGAGTCACGAGCGAGCAGGACGTGCAGGACCGCATCGACGCGGGCGCCACGCTCGTGCAGGGGTACACGGCGTTCCTCTACGAGGGGCCGACCTGGGCGATGCGCATCAACCGGCTGCGGCGTCGGCGGCTGCGGCGCGCAGCGCGGTAGCGGCAGGCGGCACTCGCTCTGCGCCGACCGTGGTGTCGTGCTCCGCACACGGCCCACTGCCGTCGGGCTGTTCGCCGGTCCGCCGGTTCGCCGGTCCGCCGGTTCGCCGGTTCGCCCACTCTCGTCGCAGGACCCGCCGCCCGCTGCCGCTCTCGTCGCACGACCTGCCGCTCGTGTTCGTTCGGTGCGGCATGTCCTGCGACTGGAAGACCGCAGGACCGGGACCAGGACCGGGACCGCCGAGCGTCGGAGCGACCGGAGCACCGCGGGATCGGGACCCCGGGACCGGGACCCCGGAGCACCGGAAGGCCAGCCGTCCGGAGGGCACCGAGCCGACCGAGCAGGACACGCCGCTCGCGTTCGGCGTTCGGGCGTGATCCGTCGGCGCGCGACGCCGACCGAGACGGATCTGGCCCGGTCGACGAACACCGTCAGGCACCGCGCGACCCCGGAACACCCCGGAGCAACCCGGAACGACGAAGCGCCGCCCGGCTCGGCCGGACGGCGCTCGTGGCAGTGCGCCTACAGCGAGGGGTACTCCCCGCGGCGCACCTGCGGCTTCGGCAGGCGCAGGAAGCGGAGCTGCCACGCCCGCGTCAGGATGTAGAAGAACGTCCCGCGCTGCATGTCGCCGAACTTCGCGGTGATCTTCTTGCGCAGCGACAGCCACAGCACGATGCAGTCGAGGACGAACAGTGCGACGAACGCCCACACCAGCAGGAGCGAGTACGACGCCAGGACGGTCTGCGCTGCGGCGAACCCGACGATGAGGAACAGCACGAGCACGGGCATCATGACCTCGCCCACGTTCCAGCGCGCGTCGATCCAGTCGCGGACGAACTTGCGCTGCTCGCCCTTGTCCTTCACCGGGAGGTAGCGTTCCTCGCCGTTCGCCATGCCGACACGGGCCTTCTCGCGCTCCGTGTTGAGCCGCGCGCGAGCGGCCTTCTTGTCCTGCGGGCTGTTGCCGACGAGCGGGCGACGGTTGGCTGCCTCGCGCTCACGACGCGACGGCGTCGGACGACCCTTGCCGGACTCGAGGAGTTCTTCCTCCGACGGGTTGACGGTCGTGTTGGTCTTGGGGGCTGCCTTCGCCACGGTGCGTTCCTGACTGCGGTTGCGTGCTGGATCTCCTCTAGATTACGGGACATGACCGACACCGACCAGCACAGCCCCGCGACCGACCCCGCGCTCCTCGACGCCCTCCGCGAACACGTGCAGGGAGGCCTGCCGACGACGATCGCCGACCTGTCCGCGCTGGTCCGGCTGCCGTCGGTGTCCTGGTCGGCGTTCGACCCGGCGCACGTGCAGGCGAGTGCCGAGGCGGTCGCGGACCTGGCCCGGTCGACGGGGGTCTTCGCCGACGACGCCGTCCGCATCGTCCGTTCCGCGGTCGAGGGGGAGACCGCTGGCGCGGAGGAGGCCGGCCGCGAGCTCGGGCAGCCCGCCGTCCTGGCGGTGCGTCCTGCGCGGAACGGGAAGCCGACCGTCATGCTCTACGCGCACCACGACGTGCAGCCACAGGGCGACGACGCCCTGTGGGAGACCCCGCCCTTCGAGCCGACCCTCCGCGGCGACCGCCTGTACGGTCGCGGCGCCTCGGACGACAAGGCCGGCGTGATGACCCACGTCGCCTCGCTCCGCGCGCTGCACGCGCAGTTCGGCGACGACCTCGACCTCGGTGTCGTGCTCTTCGTCGAGGGCGAGGAGGAGTTCGGCTCCCGCTCGTTCCGCACCTTCCTCAGCGAGCAGAAGGAGCACCTGGCGGCCGACGTCATCGTCGTGGCCGACAGCGACAACTGGTCGGTCGACGTCCCGTCGATCACCGTCTCGCTCCGCGGCAACGTGACGTTCCGCGCGACGCTGACGACCCTCGAGCACGCGAGCCACAGCGGCATGTTCGGCGGTGCGGCGCCGGACGCGATGATCCCCATGGTCCGGCTGCTCGCCTCGCTGCACGACGATGACGGCTCGGTCGCCGTCGAGGGGCTCACCGCGTACGACGCCGACGTGCCCGAGCGCTCCGAGGCCGAGCTCGCCACCGACGCGGCACTGCTCGCGGGCGTCCGGCCGGTGGGGACGGGCCCGGTGCTGTCCCGGATGTGGTTCCAGCCGTCGATCACCGTGACGGGCATGGACGTGCCGAGCGTGGCGAACGCGTCGAACACCCTGCTGCCGACCGTCGCCGCCCGCGTCTCGGTCCGCGTGGCCCCCGGACAGTCGGCGACCGACGCGTACGCGGCCGTCGAACGCCACCTCCGCGCCCACGTGCCGTTCGGCGCGAAGCTCGACGTCACCGAGGTGGACACCGGCGACGGCTTCCTCGTGGACACCGCCGGCTGGGCGGTGCAGGAGGCCCGCACGGCCATGCACGAGGGCTGGGGCGCGCCCGCCGTCGAGCAGGGCATCGGCGGATCCATCCCGTTCGTCTCCGACCTGGCCGCCGAGTTCCCGGAGGCGCAGATCCTGGTGACGGGTGTCGAGGACCCCGACACCCGGGCGCACAGCCCGAACGAGTCGCAGCACCTCGGGGTCCTGCACCGCGCGATCGCATCGGAGACGATCCTGCTGGCGCGCCTGGCGACGCGCGCCTGACGCGTCCCCACCGCTGGTGGGGACCGGGGGAGTGCCGGACGGGAGGCCCGTGGCGACGCCGCCACGGGCCTCCCGTCCGTCGTCCGGCCCCGCCCTGTGGACGGACGGCCCGTCCTGTCGGCTCGCGTGCTTACAATCGACCTCAGGCGCGGTGACCGACACCGCCCGGAGGGAGACGCGCGGATGAGCGACACCATCACCGACAACGCACCGGCGACGGACGCACGTGCCCACGGGGTCGCGCTCAGCGACGCTGCGGCGGCGAAGGTGGCGAGCCTGCTGGAGCAGGAGGGGCGCGACGATCTCCGCCTGCGCCTCGCGGTCCAGCCCGGTGGCTGCTCGGGCCTGATCTACCAGCTGTACTTCGACGAGCGCCTGCTCGACGGGGACGCCACGACCGAGTTCGGCAGCGGTGTCGAGGTCGTCGTCGACAAGATGAGCGTCCCGTACCTCGACGGCGCCACCATCGACTTCGAGGACACCATCCAGAAGCAGGGCTTCACCATCGACAACCCCAACGCGCAGGGCAGCTGCGCGTGCGGCGACAGCTTCCACTGACGCCACGGCGGGCGGTTGTCCGCCGACCGAACCGACACGCGAGCGGGGAGTGACCGATCTGGTCGCTCCCCGTTCGTCGTCCCCCGCGCTGCCCGAGCCCGCCCGACCGGGGGAAAGCGGTGCGCCGGGGTCGACGATGCCGCGCCGGACCGCGCCCGGTGTGCGCGAGACGTCACCGGCTGCGAGTAAGCTAGGAGTGTTCCAATCAAGCTGGGAACCAGCAATGAGCGGCCTCCGTGCTCGGCACGGTCGCACCGCCGGTGCCTCAGCAACGTCTTCCGAGAGGTAACAGTGCGTTCGAATCGCCGTATACGTTGGGCGGCCGTCCCGGTGGCCGTCGGTCTGGTCATCGCACTGGCTGGCTGCACGCAGCAGCAGATGAACGGATGGCTCCCCGGCACGGAGGAGACGAAGGACGTCACGAACCACACGAGCCGCATCGTCGGCCTGTGGACCACCAGCTGGATCGTCCTGCTCGCGGTGGGTCTCATCGTGTGGGGCCTGATCATCTGGGCGGCGATCGTCTACCGCCGTCGCAAGGGCCAGACCGGCCTGCCGGTGCAGATGCGGTACAACATGCCGCTCGAGATCTTCTACACGATCGTGCCGCTCATCCTCGTGCTCGGCTTCTTCGCGTTCACCGCGAAGGACCAGTCCGCGATCGAGAAGCCCTTCGACGACCCGGACGCCACGATCCACGTGTACGGCAAGCGCTGGGCCTGGGACTTCAACTACATCGACAAGGACAACCCGAAGGACAGCGTCTACTACCAGGGCATCCAGGCCCAGGAAGAGGAGAACGGCGACGGCGCGATCGACGAGTCGCAGCTCCCGACGCTGTACCTGCCGGTCGGCAAGAAGGTCGAGATCGAGCTCTCCTCGCGCGACGTCGACCACTCCTTCTGGGTCATCGACTTCCTGTACAAGAAGGACATGCTCCCGGGCAAGACCAACTACGAGTACTTCATCCCGCAGAAGGAAGGCACGTACCAGGGCAAGTGCGCCGAGCTCTGCGGTGAGTACCACTCCCTGATGCTCTTCCAGGTGAAGGTCGTCTCCGACTCCGAGTACCAGCAGTACCTCGACACGCTGCGCGAGCAGGGCAAGGTCGGTCTGCTCGGCAACGAGTACGACACCAACACGAACGAACCGAACAACCAGGCGCCGGTCGAGGCGTCGAGCGAGAACAAGTAGGGGTCCGTCAGATGACAACGTCACTCGTCGGCCAGCCGACAGCGCCGACGACGCCGGACTTCCAGGCGTCCAAGGTCGGTCGGAAGGGCAACATCATCGTCCGGTGGATCACCTCCACCGACCACAAGACCATCGGGTACATGTACCTGATCGCCTCGTTCGTCTTCTTCCTGCTCGCGGGCGTCATGGCGCTCGTGATCCGTGCGCAGCTCTTCGAGCCCGGCCTGCACGTGGTCGAGACGAAGGAGCAGTACAACCAGCTCTTCACGATGCACGGCACGATCATGCTGCTGATGTTCGCGACGCCGCTCTTCTCGGGCTTCGCGAACGCGATCATGCCGCTGCAGATCGGTGCGCCGGACGTCGCGTTCCCGCGTCTGAACGGGTTCGCCTTCTGGCTCTACCTCTTCGGCTCGCTCATCGCGGTCGGCGGCTTCCTCACCCCGCAGGGCGCCGCGTCCTTCGGCTGGTTCGCCTACGCGCCACTGAGTGACACGACGTTCACACCGGGTCTCGGTGGGACGCTCTGGGTCTTCGGCCTCGGCATGACCGGCTTCTCGACGATCCTCGGCGCGGTGAACTTCATCACGACGATCATCACGATGCGCGCCCCGGGCATGACGATGTTCCGCATGTCGATCTTCACGTGGAACACCCTCGTGACCTCGCTGCTCGTGCTGATGGCCTTCCCGGTGCTCGCCGCCGCGCTGTTCGGCCTCGGTCTCGACCGCGTGTTCGACGCGCAGATCTACAACCCGGCCAACGGCGGTGCCCTGCTCTGGCAGCACCTCTTCTGGTTCTTCGGCCACCCCGAGGTGTACATCATCGCGCTGCCGTTCTTCGGCATCGTCTCCGAGGTCTTCCCGGTCTTCAGCCGCAAGCCGATCTTCGGCTACAAGACCCTCGTCTACGCGACCATCTCCATCGCGGCCCTCTCGGTCACGGTGTGGGCGCACCACATGTACGTCACCGGTGGCGTCCTGCTCCCGTGGTTCTCGCTCATGACGATGCTCATCGCGGTTCCGACCGGCGTGAAGATCTTCAACTGGGTCGGCACGATGTGGCGCGGTTCGGTCACGTTCGAGACCCCCCTGCTGTGGGCCGTCGGCTTCCTCATCACCTTCACGTTCGGTGGTCTCACCGGTGTGATCCTGGCGTCGCCGCCGCTCGACTTCCACGTGTCCGACTCGTACTTCGTCGTCGCGCACTTCCACTACGTGGTCTTCGGCACCGTCGTGTTCGCGATGTTCTCCGGCTTCTACTTCTGGTGGCCGAAGTGGACGGGTCGCATGCTCAACGAGCGCCTCGGCAAGATCCACTTCTGGCTGCTGTTCATCGGCTTCCACACGACGTTCCTCATCCAGCACTGGCTGGGCGTCATCGGCATGCCGCGTCGTTACGCGACCTACCTGCCGAACGACGGGTTCACCTGGATGAACCAGCTGTCGACGATCGGCTCGATGATCCTCGCGATCTCGTTCCTGCCGTTCATCTTCAACGTCTACGTGACCGCACGGAACGCCCCGAAGGTGGCCGTGAACGACCCGTGGGGCTACGGCCGCTCGCTCGAGTGGGCGACCAGCTGCCCGCCGCCGCGCCACAACTTCACGTCGATCCCGCGGATCCGTTCCGAGTCCCCGGCGTTCGACCTGAACCACCCGGAGGCCGGTGTGCCGATCGGTGTGGGTCCGGCGAAGGACGCTCCGGACGCCCCGACCTACGACGCCGCGAAGGGCGAGGTGAAGTAACGCCATGCGCGCCAACACCAACCTGTTCTGGATCCTGTTCGTCTTCTTCGTCCTCGCGGACGCGGCGTACACCATCTGGGCGCTCATCTACTACGGGCGGCCCGAGTGGGTCGGCACCGTGGCGATCGGCCTCACCGGGATCATGTCCGCGTTCATCGCGTTCTACCTCGGGAAGGTCATGTCCTCGCAGGGCGGTGTCCTCCCCGAGGACCGCCCCGACGCGAACATCGAGGACGGCGACGCCGAACTCGGGCACTTCAGCCCGTGGTCGTGGTGGCCGATCCTGCTCGCCGGTTCGACCGCGATCTGCTTCCTCGGTCTCGCGGCCGGCCTCTGGATCGTGCCGATCGGGCTCGCGCTCGTGACGGTCACCCTCGTGGGCTGGGTCTACGAGTACTACCGCGGCAACTTCGGACACTGATCCGAACCACCTGACACCTCGGGCGGCACCACATCCGGTGCCGCCCGTGGTGCGTCCGGGGCCCGTACCCCACCCGGCCCGAGCTCTCGGCCCGGATCGGGTATCCCGGAAGTCACAGGGAATCAACCGGCCCGCGCGCGGCTTGACCCGTGCGGACCCCGCAACCACAGCGAAAGGACTCACCTCCGGTGACCGACAAGCGCACCCTCATCATCTTCGGCGCGACGGGCGACCTCGCCTCCCGCCTGCTGCTCCCGGGACTCGGCACGTTCCTGCAGAGCGGTCGAGCGGTCCCCGTCCAGCTGATCGGCACGGGCCGCAGCGCCCGCAGCGCGGAGCAGTGGAAGGACGTCGTCACGAAGTCCTTCGCGTCGCAGGACGTCAAGGGTCCCGAGGTCGACGCGACCCTCGAGTCCACGACCTTCATCCAGGGCGACCCGACCGACCCCGAGCACCTCAAGGCGCTGCTCGACGCGGCCGAGGCCGAGCCCATCCTCTACTTCGCGCTCCCGCCGCAGATCGCCTCGGACATCTGCGAGGCGCTGCAGGGCGTCGAACTCCCCGAGGGCACGACCCTCGCGTTCGAGAAGCCCTTCGGCACCGACGTCGCCAGCGCCGAGGCCCTCAACAAGACCGTGCTCGAGCTCGTCCCCGAGGAGCGCGTGCACCGCACGGACCACTTCCTCGGTCGCACCACGGTCCTCAACATCATCGGACTGCGCTTCGCGAACCGCCTGTTCGAGCCGATCTGGAACGCGGACAACATCGAGAAGGTCGACGTCTTCTACGACGAGACCCTCGGGCTCGAGAACCGGGCGCAGTACTACGACGAGGCCGGCGCCCTGGTCGACATGATCCAGTCGCACCTGCTGCAGATCCTCGGCCTGGTCACGATGGACGCCCCGTCCGCGATCGACGCGGTCGAGTTCCGGTCGTCGCTCGCGCGTGTCCTCCGGTCGACCCGCCTCAAGGGCGACGACGCGAAGATCGCCTCGCGCCGCGCCGTGTACACGGCCGGCACCATCGACGGCAAGGAGCTGCCGTCGTACCAGGACGAGGACGGCGTGGACAAGTCGCGCGGTACCGAGACCCTCGCCGAGATCCAGGTCGAGGTCGACACCGCGCGCTGGAAGGGCGTCCCCTTCACGCTCCGCTCCGGCAAGGCGCTCGGCGCCAGCCGCAAGGAGGTCCTCATCACCTTCAAGCCCGTGACGCGCCTGCCCTCCGGCCTGTCCGGTCGACCGAAGGCGGACACGCTGCGCATCGTCCTCAACCCGGACGAGATCGAGCTGAGCGTGTCGGCGAACGGCGGCGGCAACCCGTTCGAGATGGGGCAGGTCACCCTGTCCTCGTCGTTCGACGACGGCGAGCTCACCCCCTACGGCGAGGTGCTCAACGGCATCTTCCACGACGACCCGCTGCTCTCGATCCGCGGCGACGTCGCGGAGCGGTGCTGGGAGATCGTCGAGCCGGTCGTGGACGCCTGGAAGTCGGGCGACGTGCCGCTCGAGGAGTACCGTGCGGGCTCGCGCGGTCCCGCGGACTGGGAGTCGTCGTCCTGACCGACGCCGTCTCCTGACGGAGCCACCTGACGGACGGGAGGCGCGGTGCCGGCTGGCACCGTGCCTCCCGTCCGTTCGTCTGCCCGTTCCTTCCCGGAACGCGTGACGTGCCGTGCGGAACCGGGCGTACCTGCCGGATCAGGAGGACCAGGTACGCCTGGATGGACCAGGTACGCCCGGATGGACCAGGTGCGCCCGGAACGACCAGGTGCGCCCAGCACGACGCGGCGCGACGCGCCGCCGGCCGGTCAGGACGGGGCGCCGGCCCGCCGCCCACCGCCGGTCGACGACCGCGTCCCGCCGTCGTGCACGGCGAGCCGCGTCCGGTGGCCCGACGTGGTTCCGCGTGCACGGGCGATCGCGTCGGCCGCGGACACGAGCGTCAGGTGCGACAGCACCTGCGGCGTGTTGCCGATGTGGTGACCGGTCGCCACGTCGATCTCCTCGGAGAGCATGCCGACGTCGTTCGCGTAACCGACCAGGACGTCCATCAGCCGCTCGGCGTCGGCGATGCGCCCGGAGGCGGCGTACTGCTCGACGAGCCAGAACGAGCACGCCAGGAACGGGTGCTCGGAGCCGGACAGCCCGTCGAAGCCCGCGGTGGTCCGGTACCGCAGGACCAGGCCGTGCTCGCCGACGCGGAGGTCCTGCTCGATCGCCGCGACCGTCCCCGTCATGCGCGGGTCGTCGGCGTGCAGGTACCCGATCTGCGGCAGGACGAGCAGACTCGCGTCGACCTCGTCGGTGTCGTAGTGCTGCCGGTAGCTGCCGCGTTCGGCGTTCCAGCCGTGCTCCTCGATCTCCGCGCGGACCTCGTCGCGCAGGCTGCGCCACCGGTCGACGGGGCCCTCGAGGCCGAACTCCTCGACGGCCGCCACCCCGCGGTCGAAGGCGGCCCAGATCATCGCCCGGGAGTGCGTGAAGTGCCGCCGCGGTCCGCGCATCTCCCAGATGCCGTTGTCCGGGTGCTGCCAGTGCTCCTCGACGTAGCCGAGCAGGGCACGCTGCAGGGCCCACGAGTCCGCGTTCTCCTCGACACCGAGCTCGCGCGCGTCGTGCAGGGCGGCCAGCACCTCGCCGAAGACGTCCCCCTGGTACTGGGTCGACGCGCCGTTGCCGAGCCGGACCGGCGTCGAGTCGAGGTAGCCGGGGAGCTCGTCGAGCGTGCGCTCGGGCAGTTCGCGTTCGCCGGCGATGCCGTACATGATCTGCACGTCGGCAGGGTCACCTGCGATCGCACGGAGCAGCCACCCGCGCCAGTGCATCGCCTCGTCCCGGTAACCGTGGGCGATGAGCGACGCGAGCGCCAGGGACGCGTCGCGGAGCCAGACGTACCGGTAGTCCCAGTTGCGTTCGCCACCCGGGTCCTCCGGGAGGCTCGTGGTCGCGGCCGCCACGACGCCGCCGGTCTGGCCGTGGGTCATCGCACGGAGCAGCAGCAGGGACCGTCGGCTCGCCTCGGCGTAGGGGCCCTCGGTGTGCGCGGTCGCCATCCAGTCGCGCCACCAGCGCTCCGTCGCCTGCAGTGCGGCGTCGACGTCGAGCGGCTCCGGTGGCTCGCGGTGCGACGGGTACCAGGTGAGCACGGTGTCGACGACGTCGCCGTCGTGCACCGTGACGGTGTGCGTGTGCCGGTGGTCGTCGGCCCGGAAGCGCACGCCACGGACCACCACCGAGCCCGGGCCGGCGGTCGCGAGGAGCGCCGGGTCCTCGTCACCGCCGATCTGCCGGACCCAGGGGAGCGCTCGGGCGTAGTCGAACCGGATGCGGAGCGTCTGCTCGACCTCGACCGAGCCCTGCAGGCCGCGGACCCGTCGGATGATCGCCGCGCGGTGGGCGCCGATCGGCATGAGGTCGGTGACCTCGACGACGCCGGTCGACGTCGTCCACACGGTGGAGAGCACGAGCGTGTCCGGGTGGTGGTGCCGGGTGCTCGTGGCGTCCGGGTCCGCCGGGCGGAGCGACCAGTGCCCGTGGTCCTCGGTCCCGAGCAGTGAGGCGAAGGTCGACGGGCTGTCGAAGCGCGGCAGGCACGCCCAGTCGATCGTCCCGTCGCGGCCGACGAGTGCGGCCGTGTGGGTGTCCCCGATGAGGGCGTGGTCCTCGATGCGGTTCGGCGGGGTGACGGTGCTCATGGCTCGATCCTGGCACCGGCCGCCGCCGTGCGGCCCGGCAGCGCTGAAGGTGTGCACAGCGGAGCCGTCGGAGCTGCCGGTGCAGGGATCAGAGCGGGGCTGACGGGTCGGCGTCGACGAGGCCCACGCGAGCGAGCTCCGACCACATGCCGGCACCGTCCGGGGCGTACACCCACGGTGCGGACCCGGCGCGCGTCCGTTCCTGCGCGCGCGACCGACCACCGGCCAGGACCGCCTCGCTCGTGGACAGCTGCCGGACGGCGACACCGGCGACGTTCTCGGGGTGCTCCCGGGCGAACTCGCCGTAGAGCGTCTCGTCGTGCTGCCCGTCGTCGCCGACCAGGAGCCACTGCACGTCCGGGAAGTCGCTCGCGAGTCGCCGCAGGTTCTGCTGCTTGTGCAACTGGCCGCTCCGGAAGAAGCGGTCGTGGGTCGGCCCCCAGTCCGTCAGCAGGAGCGTGCCGGTCGGGTACATGTTCCGGGTCAGGAAGCGTTGCAGCGTCGGCGCCACGTTCCACGCCCCGGTCGAGAGGTACACGGTCGGAGCGCCGGGGTGCTGCGCGAGCACGCGTTCGTACAGCACGGACATGCCCGGGACCGGGCGACGGGCGTGCTCGGTCAGGACGAAGGAGTTCCACGCCGCGAGCATCGGGCGGGGGAGCGACGTCACCATCACCGTGTCGTCGATGTCGGACAGCAGACCGAAGCGCGTGTCCGGGTCCACGATGAAGACGTCGGCCTCGACGTCGCGCATCCCACCGGCCGAAAGGCGCACCGTCTGCCATCCGGGTTCGAGGTCGATCGGGACCTTCACGTCGACCACGCCGCCACGGTCGGACTGCACCACGTGGGTCGTGCCACCGGCCGTCACGGTGACCTCGGCGTCGTCGACGGCGACACTCGTGAAGCTCCGCCAGCCGCGCACGCCGTAGTAGGAGGCGTCGGACGCCAGGCCGCGTCGCGTCAGCAGGACACGGCAGAGCACGCGGATCCAGCCCGGTGCGCCGTAGCCCGTGTAGGGGATCACGGTCGGCACGAGCCCGCGACGCCGGGCCCGGTGCTCGCGGAACTCCTGGACGGCGTCCTCGATCCGAGCGGCCCGGTGGAGGATCGGTTCGGCCAACGACGGCTCGTGGGGCGTCGGGTCGGGCATGGCCCCATCCTCCCACGCGCGGGACCCCGACGGCGGGCGGTGGACGACCACGACGGGGTGAGTCGCAGCGATGATCCAGCCGGTCTGTGCGAGAGTCCTTCCCGTCACATCCCACATGACCGCGCTCCGCCGGGAGCGCAAGAGGAGAACACGTGCTCGTCACCGAGGTATCGAACGCACTGCCGGGGGGATCATCACTGCTCAGGAACGAGCCGGTCCAAGCCCGCAGTTCGGCGCGCCTCGCGGGACTCCTCGACGCCGCGGCTGCCGTGATCGACGAGATCGGGTTCGAGCGACTGACCACCGCGATGGTGGCCGAGCGCGCGGGGGCGTCGATCGGCACGGTCTACCGGTACTTCCCGGACCGCATCGCCGTGGTCGAGGCGCTGGCGATCCGGAGCACCCAGCGGCTCGCCGAGCGCTTCCTCACCGCCCTCGACGAGAGCGACGCCACGACCTGGCAGGACGCGCACGACGCGCTCATCGACGCGACCGTCGAGATGTACCGCGCGGAGCCGGGCTTCCGCGCGATCCGCTTCGGTGACCCCGCGGACACCGGCACCGGTGACGCCGAGGACCGCATGGCTGCGCTGGGGGCAGCCGTCGCGCAGGTCCTGCACGACCGCTTCGGCTACCCGCTGGGCGAGCGTGCGGAGCGCGCCTGGGTCGTCCTGGCCGAGTCCGCGCACGCCGTGATCGCCCGGGCGCTCCGCGACCGGACCGCTCCCGACACCGCGCTCATCGAGGAGTACCGCACGATGAGCCGGGCGCACCTCGAAGCGGTCGCCGCAGCCGCCTGAACCGCGATCGGCCGGACGCGCGACGCGCCCGACCGGCGCACCGGACCATCCACCGACGCCCGTGCTCCCGAACAGGGAGTGCGGGCGTCGTTGTCCGCGAGCCGTCATGACCGGTCACGGTGGAACGCTGTCCTCGATGCGCGGGTACGCTCGTGCGGAGTCGGGCTACCTCCGAACAGAAGGGCACCCACATGATCGAGTTCCGCTCGGTGCGCAAGACGTACCCGGACGGCACCAACGCGGTCGACGACTTCAGCCTCGTCATCCCGTCGCGGACCACCACGGTCTTCGTCGGCTCCAGCGGCTGCGGCAAGACCACCCTGCTCCGCATGATCAACCGGATGGTCGACCCGTCGTCGGGGACCGTCGAGATCGACGGTGAGGACGTCGCCGGGGTCGACCCCGTGCAGCTCCGTCGCCGCATCGGCTACGTCATGCAGAACGCCGGCCTGCTGCCGCACCGCAAGGTCGCCGACAACATCGCGACCGTGCCGCTCCTGACGGGTGTCCCGAAGGGCGAGGCCCGTGCCCGGGCGCTCGAACTGATGGACACCGTCGGTCTCGACCGGGCGTTCGCGGACCGGTACCCCTCGCAGCTCTCCGGCGGACAGCAGCAGCGCGTCGGCGTGGCCCGCGGCCTCGCCGTCGACCCGAACGTCCTGCTCATGGACGAGCCGTTCGGCGCCGTCGACCCGCTCGTCCGCAACGACCTGCAGGACGAGCTCATCCGGTTGCAGCGCGAGCTCGGCAAGACCGTCGTCTTCGTGACCCACGACATCGACGAGGCGTTCAAGCTCGGCGACCAGGTCGTCATCCTCAAGAAGGGCGGCGAGATCGCGCAGCTCGGGACCCCCGCCGAGATCCTCGCCGAACCGGCGGACGACTTCGTCGCGAACTTCATCGGTGCCGGCCGCGGTCGGCGTGCCCTGCGCGTCGAGCAGACGCCGACCGGCCCGATCGTCGTCGACGGCGACGGCCGGGCAGCCGGTGTGCTCACCGGTCCGGTCCAGGTGGTCGACGCCGCAGCCGCGGTGCCACAGGCAGCAGAGGCCGGGGCGCGTGACACCGCCCCGGGTGCTCCGGCGCAGGGTGGGGGACCGCGGTGAACTGGATCCTGTCGAACCTCGACACGATCAGTGACGCCACGATCGCGCACCTCGCGATCGCGATCCCACCGATCATCATCAGCTTCCTGCTCTCCATCCCGATCGGCTGGGTGGTGGTCCGACTGCAGCGCACGGGCGGATCCCGCTTCGCCGCCGGTCTGGGCAGCGGCATCGTGACCTTCGCGGGTCTCCTCTACGCGATCCCGTCGCTGGCGCTGTTCGTCGCCCTGCCCGGCATCATCGGGACGAGCCTGCAGAGCCCGGTCAACGTGATCATCAGCCTGACGATCTACGGTCTCGCGCTCATGGTCCGGTCGACGGTGGACGGCCTCTCCTCGGTCGACGCCGGCACGAAGGCAGCCTCGACCGCCATGGGGTACTCGGGCGTACAGCGCTTCTTCCGCGTCGAGCTCCCGCTCGCCGGTCCCGTGCTGCTCGCCGGCCTGCGGGTGATCGCGGTGTCGACGATCTCGCTGACGACCGTCGGTGCGGTGCTCGGCATCCAGAGCCTCGGTTCGCTGTTCACCGACGGACTCGCGCGCGGCATCTACGAGGAGATCCTCTCGGGCATCGTCATGGTGCTCGTGCTCGCCTTCGCCCTCGACGGCCTGCTCGTGCTGCTCGGACGGCTCGTCATGCCGTGGACACGGCGGGCGCCCCGGAGCCGTCGCGCCGCGCGTCGGGTCCTGCAGCGAGCGGAGGTCGCCTCGTGATCATCGGACAGGCGTTCGGCTGGGTGTTCGACCCGGCCAACTACACCGGCGTCAACGCGATCCCCGAGCGGCTGTGGGAGCACGTCTGGATCACCCTGCTCGCCGTGGTGATCGCGGCCGTGATCGCGGTCCCGATCGGGTACGCGATCGGGCACACGGGCCGGGCACGCGGGGTATCGATCGCGCTGTCCGGCGGCATCAGGGCCCTCCCGACGCTCGGCGTGCTGTCGCTCTTCGGCCTGCTGCTCGGCATCGGGCTCGAGGCACCGCTGCTGGCGCTCGTGGTCCTGGCCGTCCCGTCGGTGCTCGCCGGGGCGTACGCGGGGATCGAGTCCGTCGACCCGGTCACGATCGACGCGGCGAAGGCCCAGGGCATGACCGGGTGGCAGGTGCTCTGGAAGGTCGAGATCCCGCTCGGGCTGCCGCTGCTCATCGGTGGCGTCCGGTCGGCCGTGCTCCAGGTCGTCGCCACCGCCACCCTGGCCGCCTACGTCGGCGCCGGGGGACTGGGCGGCTACTTCTTCCTCGGCCTCAAGACCCAGGACTACGCCGAGATGCTCGGCGCGTCCGTCCTCGTGATCGCGCTCGCGATCGCGTTCGAGATCGTGTTCGCCGCGCTGCAGCGGGCGTCGGTGCCGAAGGGCACCCTCGACCCGTCCGCGCGGCAGCGCCAGGGATCGCGCGAGCGAGCCCGCAATCCCATCCCGGAAGGAAACCCATCGTGATCACAGCACGGATCCGCGTCGCCCTCGCCGCCGCAACGGCACTCGGCGTCGCCGCAGCCCTGACCGGCTGCTCCTCTGGTGACCCGCTCAGCAGCGGCTCCAGCGCGTCGTCCGACTCGAAGACGATCGTCATCGGCTCGCAGCAGTACTACTCGAACGAGATCATCGCCGAGCTCTACGCGCAGGTGCTCGAGAAGGACGGCTTCACCGTCGAGCGCAACTTCAACATCGGGCAGCGCGAGGTCTACATCCCGCAGCTCGAGAAGGGCGCGATCGACGTCATGCCCGAGTACAGCGGCAACCTGCTGCAGTACTTCGACAAGGAGTCGACGGCCAAGAGTGCGGACCAGATCGACGAGGCGCTCGCGAAGGCCCTGCCGAAGGGTCTGCGGGTCCTCGACGAGGCCGACGCCACCGACCAGGACAGCTACACCGTGACGAAGCAGTTCTCCGAGGAGAACGACGTCACGAGCCTGGCCGACCTGAAGGACGTCAAGGAGAAGCTGACCGTCGGCGCGAACTCCGAGTTCCAGACCCGCCCGTACGGCCCCGAGGGCCTGAAGTCGGTCTACGGCGTGGACGTCGACTTCAAGGCGGTCGAGGACTCCGGCGGCGCCCTGACGGTGAAGGCGCTCAAGGACGGCACCGTTCAGCTCGCCGACATCTACAGCGCGGACCCGAGCATCAAGGCGAACGACTTCGTCTCGCTCAAGGACCCGGAGAACCTGATCCTGCCGCAGAACGTCATCCCGGTGGTCTCCGACAAGGTCGACGAGAAGGCTGCGGACGCCATCGACGAGGTGAACGAGAAGCTCACCACCGACAAGCTCATCGAGCTCAACGAGAAGAGCGTCACGGACAAGGAGAAGGCCTCGCAGATCGCGAAGCAGTTCCTCCAGGACGAGGGTCTGCTCTAGTCGCTCGGCGCTCTGCGCCGATCAGCACTGAACGACAGGTGTCGGGCTTCGGCCCGGCACCTGTCGTCGTTCACGCGGAGGATGATCGAGCACCGTCGTTCCGCACGGTTGTGCCGACCACTGCTTGTGCACGTTCGTGCAGAGTGCCCCTCTACAACTTGTCGAAGCAGGTGTCCCGGCGGTAGCGTGGAGGTGTCCCGACGGGGTGACAAGTACCAGTTCCTCCTCCCGGAAGAGGCATCTCTCGTGCACGAACAGCGCGCGGCGGACCGGCTCGGACACGCCGCATGAACGACATCCTCGATCCCCTGATCCTGTCGCGGTGGCAGTTCGGTCTGACGACGATCTACCACTTCCTCTTCGTCCCGCTGACGATCGGCATGGCGCTCGTCGTTGCCGTCTTCCAGTCGGCGTGGGTGCGGACCGGGCGCGCTCACTACCTCCAGCTGACCCGTTTCTTCGGGCGCATCTTCCTCATCAACTTCGCGATGGGCGTCGTCACCGGAATCGTCCAGGAGTTCCAGTTCGGCATGAACTGGTCGAACTACTCGCGGTTCGTGGGCGACGTCTTCGGTGCCCCGCTCGCGCTCGAGGGCATCCTCGCGTTCTTCTTCGAGGCGGCGTTCATCGGCATCTGGATCTTCGGGTGGGACCGCCTGCCGCGGGCGCTGCACCTGGCGAGCATCTGGTGCGTCAGCGTCGGCACGATGATGTCGGCGTACTTCATCCTGGCGGCGAACGCCTTCATGCAGCACCCCGTCGGCTTCGCGATCAACGAGGCGAAGGGCCGCGCCGAGCTCACCGACATCTGGGCCGTCCTGACCAACAAGGTCGCGCTGGCCGCCTTCCCGCACACGCTCTTCGGGGCCTTCATGGTCGCCGCCTCGGTGATCATCGCGGTCGCGGCGTGGCACCTCGCACGCAACCAGAACCTCGAGACGATGATGCCGGCGCTCAAGTTCGGCATGTGGACGATGCTGGCGTCCGGCGCGCTGACCGTGCTGTCCGGCGATCAGCTCGGGCTCACGATGGTCGACACCCAGCCCATGAAGATGGCCGCGGCCGAGGCGCTCTACAACACCTCGACGGGCAAGGACGCCTCGTTCTCGATCTTCACGCTCGGCACCCCGGACGGTGTGCACGAACTGTTCTCGATCCGCATCCCGTACCTGCTCTCGTTCCTGTCGACGCACACCTTCACCGGCACGGTCGAGGGCGTCAACGACCTGCAGGCGCAGTACACGCAGGTGTACGGCCCCGGCGACTACAAGCCGATCATCTGGGTGACCTACTGGTCGTTCCGGTGGATGATCGCCCTCGGTGTCGGGGCGGTGCTCGTGTCGGTCGTCGGCCTGTGGCTGACCCGCAAGGGCCGGTTCCCGACGCAGCGCTGGGTGTGGCGCATCGCCACCTGGTCGGTCCCGCTGCCGATGGCCGCGATGATCATGGGCTGGGTCTTCACCGAGATGGGCCGCCAGCCGTGGCTCGTGTTCGGGCTGCTCCGCACGGCGGACGGCGTCTCGCCGAACGTCACCGGGGTCGAGGTCCTCATCTCCCTGGTCGTGTTCACGCTGATCTACGGCGCGCTCGCGGTCGTCGAGTTCCGGCTCATCAAGAAGGTCGCGCAGGAGGGCCCCGCCGCCCCTGCGAAGGTCGACGAGGTCACCGGCGAGGTCGAGCACGAAGTGACGGTGTACTGAGATGGATCTGCCAGTCCTGTGGTTCGCGATCGTCGGACTGTTCTTCGTCGGGTACTTCGTCCTCGACGGGTTCGACTTCGGTGTCGGGATGTCCCTGCCGTTCCTCGGCAAGGACGACACCGACCGCCGTGTGCTCATCAACACGATCGGCCCGGTGTGGGACCTCAACGAGACCTGGGTCATCGTCGCCGGGGCCTGCTTGTTCGCGGCGTTCCCGGAGTGGTACGCGACGATGTTCTCCGGCTTCTACCTCGCCCTGCTGCTCATCCTCGTGGCGCTCATCGCCCGTGGGGTCTCGTTCGAGTACCGCCACCAGCGGAAGCACCCGGAGTGGAAGCGCCGGTTCGACCTGATGATCATCGTCGGCAGCGCCGTGCCGTCGTTCCTGTGGGGCGTCGCGTTCGGCAACGTCGTCCGCGGGATCCCGATGGACGCCGGGCACAACTTCACGGGCACGTTCCTCGACCTGCTCAACCCGTTCGCGCTGCTGACCGGCCTCGCGACCCTGATGGTGTTCTTCACGCACGGCGTCGTGTTCGTCGCACTGAAGACCGAGGGTGAGATCCGCGTGCGGGCGAAGCGCCTGGCGACCCGGGCGGGCGTGCTGACGATCGTCGTCGGTGCCGCGTTCCTGGTGGCGATGGCGTTCGTGCGGGCGACGCCGGCGAGCCTGGTGCTCTCGGTCGTCGCGGCACTCGCGCTCGTCCTCGCCGTGCTCTGCACCGCGTGGGGCAAGGAGGGGCGGGCGTTCACGCTGATGGCGGTCACGATCGCCGCCGTGGTCCTGGCGATGTTCACCGCGATCTTCCCCGACGTCATGCCGGCGTCGAACGACCCGGCCAACAGCCTGACCGTGGTCAACGCGTCGAGCGGGCAGTACACGCTGACGGTGATGAGCTGGGTCGCGCTGATCTTCGTCCCGCTCGTGCTGGCCTACCAGGCCTGGACCTACTGGGTGTTCCGCAAGCGCGTCTCGCGGGCCCACATCGACCAGGCCGCGCACTAGGGGCTCCCGGTGAAGCCGCTCGATCCTCGTCTGCTGCGCCTGTCGCGTGCCGCGCGCTGGTCCGTCGTCGCGTCCGCGGGGACGGGCCTGGTCCGCACACTCGCGACGATCGGTGTCGCGTGGGGGATCGCGGCGGCCGTCACGCTCGGCGTCGACGCGGTGCGCGACGGCCGGCTCCCGGAGACGTTCGTCCCGACGCTGGCGCTGCTGGCCGGTGCGTTCGTCGTCCGTGCCGTCGCCGCGTGGGCGACGGACGACCTGGCGGCGCGGGCCGGGGCGACGGTGAAGAGCGAGCTCCGTGCGACCGTCCTCTCCCGGGCGGCCGAGCGCGGACCGTCCTGGCTCGCCGCCCGGTCGAGCGCCGGCTTCGCCACGGCGCTCGGCCCCGGGCTCGACGCCCTCGACGCGTACTTCGGGCGGTACGTCCCACAGCTCGCGCTCACCGCCGTCGCGACCCCGGTGCTCCTCGTCGCGATCGGGCTCGGTGACCTGACGAGCGCGGTCGTCATCGTGCTCGCGATGCCGGTGATCCCCGTGTTCATGGTGCTCATCGGTCTGGCGACCCAGGCGCTGCAGCGGCGGCAGGCCGACGCGCTCACCCGCCTCGGCGGCGCCTTCACCGAGGCGGTGGAGGGCCTCGCCACCCTCAAGGTCTTCGGACGTGCCCGCCGCCAGGTCGACCGCATCGGCACCGTCACCGACGAGTACCGGCGCGGCACCATCGGCGTCCTGCGTCTGTCCTTCGTCAGCGGCTTCGCCCTCGAACTCGCCGCGAGCCTGTCCGTCGCCCTCGTCGCGGTGTCGATCGGCGTCCGACTCGTCGACGGCTCGCTCGGCCTCGGCGCCGCGATGTTCGTCCTGGTGCTCGCCCCGGAGGCGTTCGCACCCCTCCGCCAGGTCGGCGCCGACTTCCACGCCGCCCAGGACGGCGTCGAGGCGTCCGGCGCCGTGCTCGACGTCCTCGACGACCGGGGACGCGACACGTCGACCAGCGCACCCGCGCCCGGCGCCCCGGCCGCCGCGGCCACCGACCTGGTGCTCGAGGGCCTGGTGGTCCGTCGCCCCGACGTCGTCGTCGGACCGCTCGACCTGCGCGTCGCGCCCGGCACCGTCGTCGCCCTCGCCGGGCCCAGCGGGTCCGGTAAGTCCAGTCTCATCGCGGCGATCCGGGGTGTCCTCGCCCACGACGGCACGGTGACGGTGCCCGGTCCGGCCGACGCCACCCGCGCCGACCGCACGACCTGGGGTGACCAGCGTCCGCGCCTGGTGCGCGGCACGGTCGCCGAGAACGTCGCCCTGCACACGCGACCCGACGACCACGACGTGCGCCGCGCCCTGGGCGAGGCGGGGCTGGGTGTCGAGCCGAGCCTCCCGGTCGGACCCGGGGGAGCCGGTCTCTCGGGCGGTCAGGCGCAGCGCGTCGCGGTCGCCCGGGCCCTGTACCGGGCGCGTCGCGCCCGCACCCCGCTCGTCCTGCTCGACGAGCCGACGTCGGCCCTCGACGCCGACGCGGAGCAGATCGTCGTCGACGCCGTCCGGTCGCTCGCCGCCGACGGCGCGGTCGTCGTCGTGGCGAGCCACCGCCCCGCCGTGCTGGCCGCCGCCGACGTCCGCGTCGACCTCCGCCCCGGCGGAGCGGTGACCGTGACGCACCGACAGGAGGCACGCTCGTGAGCCGGGAGGCCCGTCCCACCCCCGTCCTGCGGCTGGCGCTCCCGCACGGGGCCGGCTGGGCGAAGGCGGTCGCCGCCGGCACGCTCAGTGCGGTCTGTGCGGTGGCGCTCCTGGCGGCGAGCGGCTACCTCATCACCCGCGCGGCCGAGCAGCCGCCGATCCTCTACCTGACGCTCGTCATGGTCGGGGTGCGTGCGTTCGCCCTCGGCCGGGCCGCACTGCGCTACGTCGACCGGCTCGCCGGGCACGACGCGTCGTTCCGGCAGCTCGCCGTCGTCCGGACCGAGATGTACCGACGGCTCGCCTCGGTCGCGCCGGCCGGGCTCGGGGCGACCGGGCGCGGCGACCTGCTCACCCGGCTCGTCACGGACACCGACCGGCTGCAGGACCTGCCGATCCGCGTCGTCGGCCCGCTCGTGTCGGCCGGGGTCGTCGCCGTGCTCTCCGTCGTCGCGGTCGCGGTGGTCTGGTGGCCCGCGGCGGTGGTGCTCGTCGTCGCCCTCGCCGTCGCCGCGCTGCTCGGGACGGTCACGACCCTGTCCGTCGCGCGGCGATCGGACCGCGAGACGGCGGCCGAGCGCGGACGGGTCGCGGACCTGGTGCTCGACACCGTCCGGACCCTCGACGTGTTCGCCGCGTACGGCACGCTGCCCGACCGCCTGGCCGGCATCGCCGCGCTCGACGCCCGCGTGACCCGCGCCGTCCGGCGTCGTGCGACCGTCGAGTCGCTCGTCGGGGCCCTCGTCGGCCTGGTCGGTGGCGGCGCCGTCGTCGGGGTGCTCGCGGTCGGTGCTCCCGCGGTCGTCTCGGGCGCGCTGGACGGACCGCTCTGGGCGCTCGCCGTCTTCGTGCCGCTCGCACTCTTCGAGGTCGTCGGCGGGGTCCCGCTCGCCGTCCTGACGCTGCGCCGGGTCCGCGCCGCCGCGGAACGGGTCGAGGAGGTCGTCCCCGCGGAGATCCCGGCCGGCATCGTTCCGGAGCCCGACGTGCCGGCCGACCCGTCGGACCTCGTCGTCGACGGGCCGGTGCGGGTGGCGGTGCGGGACCTGACCGTGCGGTGGCCCGGCGCGTCAGCGCCCGCGGTGGACCGGGTGTCGTTCGACCTCCACCCGGGTGAGGTCGTCGTGCTCGAGGGGCCGAGCGGTGCCGGGAAGTCCACCCTCGTGGACGCCCTGGTGCGGTTCGTCGACCACGAGGGGTCGTACACGCTCGACGGGGTCGGGACGCGGTCGATGCACCCGGACGCGGTGCGCGCACGGGTCGGGCTCGTGGAGCAGGACCCGTTCGTGTTCGACCAGTCGGTGCGGCAGAACCTGCTCTTCGCGCGGGACACCGCGACGGACGCCGAGCTCAGCGACGTGCTCGACCGGGTCGGGCTCGGCCCGTGGGTCGCGGGGCGCGGTGGGCTCGACGCCCCGGTGGGGGAGCGCGGCGGACTGCTCTCCGGCGGGCAGGCGCACCGCCTCGCGCTCGCCCGGGCGCTGCTGCACGCGTTCCCGGTGCTGGTGCTCGACGAGCCGACCGCGGACGTCGACCCCGACCTCGGCGACGCGGTGCTCCGCGACCTCGTCGGTGCGGCGCGGCGGGCCGGACGCACCGTGCTGGTCGTGTCCCACGTGCCGGTCCCGGCCGACCTGGTGGACCGGACCCTGCGGATGCGTGACGGGCGCCTCGTCGAGGGGTGACCACCTGCCGGACGGAGGATGCGTCGGCGGGACCGGGGCGGGCCTCCAGGCCTTGTACCCTTGGTGATCGTGACCACCGAGCACTCCACTGCGAACGCAACCGAGCACCCCGCCGGACCCGCAGCCGTCGATCCCGACGCCTACGACTTCCGCCGCATCCAGGAGAAGTGGCAGCCCCGCTGGGAGGAGCTCGGCCTCTTCACGACCGACCTCGACGACTCGCGCCCGCGCAAGTACATCCTCGAGATGTTCCCGTACCCGTCCGGCGACCTGCACATGGGGCACGCCGAGAACTGGGCACTCGGCGACTTCGTGGCCCGCTACTGGCGGCAGCAGGGCTTCAACGTCCTGCACCCCATCGGCTGGGACTCCTTCGGCCTGCCCGCCGAGAACGCGGCGATCAAGCGCGGGGTCGACCCGGCGCAGTGGACCTACGCGAACATCGAGCAGCAGAAGGCCTCGTTCAAGCGCTACGCGCCGTCGTTCGACTGGACGACGGAGATCCACACGTCGGACCCCGAGTACTACAAGTGGAACCAGTGGCTGTTCCTCAAGATGTACGAGAAGGGCCTGGCTTACCGGAAGGACAGCTGGGTCAACTGGGACCCGGTGGACCAGACCGTGCTCGCGAACGAGCAGGTGCTGCCCGACGGCACCTCGGACCGTTCCGGCGCCGTCGTCGTCAAGAAGAAGCTGACGCAGTGGTACTTCGCGATCACGAAGTACGCGGACCGGCTGCTCGACGACCTCAACCAGCTCGAGGGTCGCTGGCCGGCGAAGGTGATCGCGCAGCAGCGCAACTGGATCGGCCGTTCGGTCGGCGCCGACGTCGACTTCGTCATCGAGGGGCACGACGAGCCCGTCACCGTGTTCACCACACGTCCGGACACCATCCACGGGGTGACGTTCCTCGTCGTGGCGCCGGACTCGGACCTGGCGGCGTCGCTGGTCTCCGTCGCCCCTGACGACGTGCGTGCCGACTTCGACGCGTACCTGACCGCGACGCAGAAGACCTCGGAGATCGACCGGCAGAACGCCGACCGGCCGAAGACCGGCGTGCCGCTCGGCCGCTCCGCGATCCACCCGCTCACGGGGGAGCGCCTGCCGATCTGGGCCGCCGACTACGTGCTCGCCGACTACGGCCACGGCGCCGTGATGGCGGTCCCGGCGCACGACCAGCGCGACCTCGACTTCGCCCGGGCCTTCGACCTGCCCGTCAAGGTCGTCGTCGACACGAACCAGCCGGTCACCGGTGCCATCCCGGTCATCCCCGAGGGGGCGACGCTCGAGGACCTGCCCGCGCTCGACCCCGTCTCGACCGGCGAGGCGCTCACCGGCCAGGGCCGGATGATCAACTCCGGGCCGCTCGACGGCATGTCGAAGCAGCACGCCATCACCGCGGCGATCTCCCTGCTCGAGGAGCGCGGGACCGGCCGGGCCGCGAAGACCTACCGCCTGCGCGACTGGCTCATCTCCCGTCAGCGCTTCTGGGGCACCCCGATCCCGATCATCCACGGCGCCGACGGCACCGAGCACCCGGTCCCGATGGACCAGCTGCCGGTGCGCCTGCCGTCGACCGAGGGCCTCGACCTCAAGCCGAAGGGCACCTCGCCGCTCGGTGGAGCGACCGACTGGGTGAACGTGCCGAACCCGGTGGACGGCACCCCGGCGCTCCGCGACACGGACACGATGGACACCTTCGTCGACTCGTCGTGGTACTTCCTGCGCTTCCTGTCGGCCCAGGACGACACGCAGGCGTTCGACCCCGAGGCCGCTCGGAGGTGGGCGCCGGTCGACCAGTACATCGGTGGCATCGAGCACGCGATCCTGCACCTGCTCTACGCGCGCTTCGTCACGAAGGTCCTGTTCGACCTCGGCTACCTCGACTTCACCGAGCCGTTCTCGGCGCTGCTCAACCAGGGCATGGTGCTCTCCGGCGGCTCGAAGATGTCGAAGTCGAAGGGCGGCGTCTCGCTCGGCGACGAGCTCGACGCGAACGGCGTCGACGCGATCCGACTCGTGATGGGCTTCGCCGGGCCGCCGGAGGACGACATCAACTGGGAGGACGTGTCGCCGTCGGCGTCGGCACGCTTCCTCGCCCGTGCCTACCGCCTGGCGCTCGACGTGACCTCGGCACCGGACGCCGTCTGGGCCGACGGCGACCGTGCCCTGCGCCAGGTGACGCACCGCTTCCTGGCCGACGCGCCGGGGATGATGGAGGCCTTCAAGTTCAACGTCGTGATCGCGCGACTGATGGACCTGGTGAACGTCACCCGCAAGGCGATCGACAGCGGCCCCGGCGCCGGTGACCCCGCCGTGCGCGAGGCCGTCGAGACGATCGCCCTCGCCCTCGCCGTCTTCGCCCCGTACACCGGCGAGGAGATGTGGGAGAAGCTGGGCTACGAGGCCACGGTCGCCACGTACGGCTGGCGGAAGGCGGACCCGACGCTGCTCGTGCAGGAGACGCTCACCGCGGTCGTGCAGGTCAACGGCAAGGTGCGCGACTCGTTCGAGGTGTCGAAGTCGATCGAGGCGGACGAGCTCGAGCAGCTCGCGCGGGCCTCGGCGAACGTGCAGCGGTACATCGGTGACCGCGAGATCGTCAAGGTCATCGTGCGGGCGCCGAAGCTCGTGAACATCGCGATCAAGGGCTGACGGCTCCCGGAGTCCTCCCCACCTGACCGGCCCGGCCGGTCCCTCCACAGGAGGGGCCGCCGGGCCGTCGTCGTCCCCGTGGCGGGACCTACCGTGCCGGGCATGACTGCTTCGTCTCCTGGAGGACCCGGTGCCGACGGGTCGTGGGCGTCCCGGTTCGCGCTCTCGCCCCGGGCGGCCGTGGTGCTGGCCGCCGTGGTGGTCGGGCTCGCGCTCGTGGTCGTCGCGATCGGGACCCTCGGGACGCGATCGACGGCCGGGGTGACGGTGACGAGCGCGCCCTCGACGGCGTCCGGCCGACCGGATCCGGGTCCGAGCACGGACGCCACGGGCGGCGCTCCCGGGTCCGGATCGCGCTCGGGATCGGCGAGTGCCGCGGCGGTCACCGTGTACGTGCTCGGCGCGGTGGTCCGGGCCGGGGTCGTCGAGGTCCCCGCCGGGACCCGTGTGGACGGCGCGCTGCAGCGAGCGGGGGGAGCCACGGCCGACGCCGACCTCGCCCGGCTCAACCTCGCTCGTCCGGTGGTGGACGGAGAACGCCTGTACGTGCCGCGGGTCGGGGAGACCGAGGTGCCCGAGGCGCTCCGGCCGGACGCGCCGGGTGCCGGGGGCGGGAGTGCCGCCGTCGGGGGTGGTGCCGGCGGCGCGGACGACACGGGCGCGGCCGTCGTCGACCTCAACACCGCCGACCAGCCGACGCTCGAGACCCTGCCCGGCATCGGCCCGGCACTGGCTGCCCGCATCCTGGCGTGGCGCGAGGAGCACGGCGGGTTCACGTCGGTGGACGACCTGCTCGAGGTCAGCGGCATCGGCGACACCCGCCTCGCCGAGCTGCGGGACCGGGTCCGGGTCTGAGTCGTGGAGGTGCAGCCGAGCCTCGTCGACCTGCGCCTGGCGGGACCGGTGGCCGTCGCGTGGGTCGAGGCGGCACTGCTCGTCGGGGCGCCGGGGCTCGCGTGGTGGTGCGCGACGACCGCGGCGACCGCCGGCACCGTGGTCGTCCTGGCGATCGTGATGCGGGGTCGGCGTGGGCGTGCAGCGCTGTCCGGCGGTCGCGGTGGTCTGCTGGGCGGCGTGCTGGGCGGCGTGCTCGTCGCGGCAGTGTGCTGCCTGCTCGTCGCGGTGGCGGTCGGGGTGGGCGCGGCGGCGCGGTCGCCGCAGGCGCTCGCCGACCGTGCCGGACGGACCGTGGCCGTCGAGGTCGTGCTGACCCGGGACCTCGCCCCCTCCGACCGGTCGACCACGGGCACGCTGCGGGCGATCGGTGACGTGGGCGGGCTCGAGGTCCCCGTGCGCGTGGTCCCGACCGGGCGTCTCCGTGCGTCGGCCGGAGCGGTGCTGCACGCCCGGGCGACGGTGCAGACCGACGACGGCGGCGCACCGACCACGGCGGTGGTGTTCCTGCGCGGACGTCCGACGAGCCTGCCGCCGACCGGACTGCTGGCAGCGTCGGAGCGCGTACGGCAGGCCTTCACGGCGGTGACGCGCGACCTGCCCGAACCCGGTGGCGCGCTGCTGCGCGGGCTGGCGATCGGGGACCGCAGCGGACTCGACCCGGCGACCGAGTCCGCCATGGAGACGACCGCGCTGACCCACCTCACGGCGGTCTCCGGCTCGAACTGCGCCGTCGTCGTCGCGCTCGTCGTGGCCGGGTGCCGGGCGCTCGGGCTCCCTCGGGTCCTCCGGGCGGCCGCGGCCGTCGGGTTCCTGGTGGCCTTCGTGGTGCTCGTGCGACCGGACCCGTCGATCGTGCGTGCCGCGGTGATGGCGGTGGTGGTCCTGGCGGTCCGGCTGTCGGGCCGCCCGCTCCGCGGGGTGCCGCTCCTGGCGCTCACCGTGCTCGGCATGCTCGTGGTGGACCCCTGGTACGCCCGGGCGCCAGCGTTCGCGCTGTCGGTCCTGGCCACCGGTGGCATCATCGTGCTGGCACCGCGCCTGACCGCCCTGCTCGCGCGGCGGTGGTGGCAGCCCGTCGCCGCGGCGGTCGCGATCCCCGTCGCCGCACAGCTCGCCTGCTGGCCCGTGACGGTCGTGCTCGCCCCGACCCTCCCGACCTACGCGGTCCCGGCGAACCTGCTGACGGAGCCCCTCGCGCCCGTCGTCACCGTCGGCGGGCTCGCCGCGTGCGTGCTCGCTCCCGTCTGGCCCTGGGGCGCCGCGGTCGTCGCGCACGTGGCCTGGGCTCCCGCGGCGGTCATCGGTGCGCTCGCGCACGGGGCGGCCGCACTGCCGGCGGCGACGCTCGACTGGCCCGCCGGACCGGTCGGAGCCGCGACGGCGGGGCTGGTCAGCCTGGCGGTCGCCGGTGCCGTCCTCGTGGATCCTCCGCGACGGACGTGGGCGCTGGTCGCGGCGGGTACCGTCGTCGCGATCGGGCTCGGACTCGTGGCCGTCCCGCGGCTCGTGGTGCGCTCGACCGTGCCGGGGGACTGGTCGGAGGTGGCGTGCGACGTCGGGCAGGGTGACGCCGTCCTGGTGCGCGACGGCGCCGGTCCGGTCGCCCTCGTCGACACCGGGGACGACGAGGAACTGCTGCTGCGGTGCCTCGACCTGGTCGGGGTCGACCGGGTCGACCTGCTCGTGCTGACCCACTTCGACCGTGACCACGTCGGCGCGGTCGGGGCGGTGGCGGACCGGGTGGCGAGGGCGCTCGTCGGTCCCGTCGGACGGCCCGAGGACGAGCGGGTCGTCGGGACGCTCGAGCGGGCCGGGGTCGAGGTCCGGACCGCGGACGACGGCACGTCGGGCACCCTCGGCGCGTTGCGCTGGCGGGTGGTGTGGCCGCGCGCCGGATCGTCAGCATCGGGCAACGACGCGAGTGTCGTCCTCGAGACCACCGCCGACGGACCCTGCCCGACCTGTGTGTCCGGGGTGTTCCTCGGCGACCTCGGGGAACAGGCCCAGCGCCGGCTCCGACCGTTGGTCGAGGCGCACCCGGACGTCGTCAAGGTCGCCCACCACGGATCGGCCGACCAGGACCCGGCGTTGTACCGACAGCTCGCGGCGCCGATCGGACTCATCGGCGTCGGCGCCGACAACACCTACGGGCACCCGACGGCGTCGGCGCTCGACGCCCTCCGCGCCGCGGGGACGACCGCGTTCCGCACCGACGAGCAGGGCACCGTCGTGGTCTCGCGATCGGCCGACGAATCGTTGCAGGTCTGGACCGAGCGGACGGCGCCGGCCACGACGACGGGGGTCCGTCCGGCGGGAGGTCCGTCTGTGGCGGCCCGTAGGATCGGAACAGGCCCCGACCAGCTCGCTCCGGAGCCGACGGAAGGAACGCATGCCCGCCAAGAAGCCCACGCGCGCCGCCGCGAAGATCGACCAGGTGCCGTGGTCCGGTGTCCGGCCGGCGCCCGTCGTGCTGGTCACCGGTCCCGAGCAGTTCCTGGCGGAGCGGGCGAGCAGCGTCCTCCGTGACCTGCTCGTCGGCGAGGACCCGGCGCTCGAGGTGCACGACCTCGAGGCAGACCAGTACGCCCCCGGCCTCCTGGCGACGCTCGCGAGCCCGTCGCTCTTCGGCGAACCGCGGCTCGTGCGGGTGACGAACGTCGAGAAGTGCACCGATGCCTTCATCACCGAGACGATCTCCTACCTGCAGGCGCCCGCTGACGACGTCACGCTGGTCCTGCGACACGGTGGGGGCATGCGCGGCAAGAAGCTGCTCGACACCATCCGCAGCGGGGTCGGCGGCGGCGTCGAGGTCCAGTGCGACGAGCTCAAGCGCGACACCGACAAGATCGACTTCGTCAACGCCGAGTTCCGGGCCGCCCGGCGGAAGATCGCGCCCTCGGCAGTCCGCACGCTCGTCGCGGCGTTCTCCGACGACCTCGCGGAGCTCGCGGCGGCGTGCCGGCAGCTGCTGGCCGACGAGGCCGAGGAGATCACCGACCGCACCGTCGACAAGTACTACGGCGGTCGCGTCGAGACCAACGCGTTCAAGGTCGCGGACATCGCGCTCGCAGGACGCTCGGCTCCGGCGATCGTCGAGCTGCGGCACGCCCTCGCGACGGGGGAGGCGCCGGTGCCGATCGTCGCGGCGTTCGCGAGCAAGATCCGCACGATGGCCAAGGTCAGCGCCTTCCGCGGGCCGAGCGGCCAGGCGGCGTCCGCACTCGGCATGGCGCCGTGGCAGGTGCAGCGCGCGCAGCGCGACGTCGCCGGGTGGAGCGAAGCCGGGTTGGCGAACGCGATCACGAGCATCGCGGCGGCGGACACGGCGGTGAAGGGCGGCTCTCGCGACGCGCACTACGCGCTCGAGGTCATGGTCCGCACCATCGCCCGTCGCGGCGAGGAGCGCTGAGGCGGGACGCGCCTCCAGGCCGCACGTGGACGCCGAGCCGCGGCCGCCGTGCCCGTGCCCGCTCGTGCCGGTGCGGCGCCCGTGCACGCGCCCGCTCGTTCTCGCACGGGACGAACCACGGATCCGACATCGAACCAGCACCATCGGCTGGTTCGATGTCGGATCCGTGGTTCGATCCGCACGGGGTACCGCGCGCGGCGACGAGGCTGCGGCACAACGAGAAGCACCTCGCGCCACGGATCTCCGTGGCGCGAGGTGCTTCCGGTTGTTCTCGAGCGAGTCGCGCCGCGGCCGACCAGGCGCTGCCGCAGCGGTGCCGCCGCCGCCACGAGCGCGCCGTCGCCGCGGCCGACCAGGCGCTGCCGCCGCGCTGCCGCCACGAGCGCGGCGCCGCTGCCGCCGCGGCGCCACGAGCGCGCCGCGCCGCGCCGCGCCGCCACGCCCCGCCCGGACACGCCCCGCAACGACGAGAGCCCCGCACCATCGGTGCGGGGCTCTCGTGCAGGTGTCAGACGCTCAGAGCGCGGAGACCTTCTTGGCGATGGCCGACTTGCGGTTCGCCGCCTGGTTCTTGTGGATGACGCCCTTGCTCACGGCCTTGTCGAGCTTCTTCGCCGCGAGGGCCAGGGCCGCGACGGCCTTGTCCTTGTCGCCGGCGACGACGGCCTCGTTCGTGTGGCGGATGACCGTCTTGAGCTCCGAGCGGTAGGCCTTGTTGCGCTCCTGGGCCTTGAGGTTGGTCTTGATGCGCTTCATCTGCGACTTGATGTTCGCCATGCGTGTTGCTCCTTGTTCGTCTGCTACGGGTGGTCGCGACGTCGGGTAGAGGGGCCCTCTGTCGCATCGCGTTCCACCCGTGGGCGGGGAACGCGGAAGCCAGCCACCAACCCTACCAGCAGACCCACGGACCGCCAAAGCCCCGACGCGCCGCGCTCCGTCGCAGGGCCGCACGGTGGAAACGCCCCCGCAACACGGACGGGCTACCGTGACGAGGTGCCATCCCTCGCTCCACGCATCGACTCCGTCCCCGCCTCCGGCATCCGTCGCGTCTACGAGCAGGCGGCCCTGCTGCGAGCCGACGACACCGACGTCGCGATGCTCGTGATCGGTGAGCCCGACGTCCCGGTCGCGCCGCACATCGGCGAGGCCGCGCGCCGCGCGTGGACCGAGGACCGCACGGACTACACGCCGAACGGCGGCATCGCACCGCTCCGCGCGGCGATCCGCGACAAGCTCCGTCGCGAGAACCGCATCGAGGTCGACGTCGAGCAGGTCTGGACGACGATCGGCGCGACCCAGGCACTGTTCCAGGCGATGACCCTCGTGCTGAGCCCCGGGGACGAGGTCCTGGTGCCCGACCCCGGCTACACGACCTTCACGATGAACGCGCACATCATCGGTGCCACCCCCGTGCCGTACCGGCTCGAGCCGCAGCACGACTTCGAACCCGACCTCGCGGCACTCGAGGCGAGCGTCACCGAGCACACCCGTGCGATCGTGGTGAACTCGCCGTCGAACCCGCTCGGCTCGGTGTTCGGCGAGGACACCCTGCGCGCGCTGCTGGCCCTGGCGAAGCGGCACGACCTGTGGGTGATCAGCGACGAGGTCTACGAGTACTTCACCCACGGCACGCGTCACGTGAGCATCGCGGCCCTCGACGACGACGACCGGGTCTTCACCGCCTTCTCGTTGAGCAAGACGTACGCGATGACCGGTGTCCGGGTCGGCTACCTGGTGACGCCGAAGGGCATGGGGCCCACGATGCGCACGACGCAGGAGGCGATGATCAGCTGCGTCGCGGAACCGGACCAGTGGGCCGCGCTGGCGGCGATCGTGGGCGACCACCAGGCGGTGCAGGACGCACGCGAGCACTACCGTGCGAACCTCGCCGTCGCGAAGGAGGTCCTCGACGCAGCGGGCATCCGCTACCTCGACCCGCGCGGCGCCTTCTACCTGTGGATCGACGTCTCGCACGCGTCGCAGGGCGACGTCGCCGAGTGGGCGCTGGCGTTCCTGCACCGCGAGCACGTCGCGGTCGCCCCGGGCAGCGCCTTCGGTCGGTCCGGTGAGGGGTGGATCCGGGTCTGCCTGGCGGCGACCGTCGACGACCTCCGTCGCGGCCTGGGAGCGCTGCCGGCGCCCGCCAGCGTGACCGTCTGACGGACGGGAGGCCCGTGACGGGCACGACCACGCGCCTCCGGTCCGTCCTGCACACCGTCCAGGGCCCCGGCGCGCCTCCACAGGTCGGCCTGCGGTGCGCGCTGCCCGTGTGCAACCGTGGGACAATCGTTCGACCGCACCGACCCCCTGAGGAACCGTGAGCCCACAAGCATCCGCGCCGCTCGAGCCCGCCGCGACCCCGGCCGAGGCGATCCGCAACTTCTGCATCATCGCGCACATCGACCACGGCAAGTCCACGCTGGCCGACCGCATGCTGCAGATCACCGGCATCGTCGAGGAGCGGGCGATGCGTGCGCAGTACCTCGACCGCATGGACATCGAGCGCGAGCGCGGCATCACGATCAAGTCGCAGGCCGTCCGCATGCCGTGGGAGCTCGACGGACAGACCTTCGCCCTGAACATGATCGACACCCCCGGGCACGTCGACTTCTCGTACGAGGTCTCGCGCTCGCTCGCGGCGTGCGAGGGCGCGATCCTGCTCGTCGACGCGGCGCAGGGCATCGAGGCCCAGACGCTCGCCAACCTGTACCTGGCGCTCGAGAACGACCTCGAGATCATCCCGGTCCTCAACAAGATCGACCTGCCGGCGGCCGACCCCGACAAGTACGCCGCCGAGCTCGCGCAGCTCATCGGTGGCAAGCCGGAGGACGTCCTCCGCGTCTCGGGCAAGACCGGTGTCGGTGTCGCCGAGCTCCTCGACCGCGTGGTCCGGACCGTGCCGGCGCCGGTCGGCGACGTCGAGGCGGCCCCCCGCGCGATGATCTTCGACTCGGTCTACGACAGCTACCGCGGCGTGGTGACGTACGTCCGGATGATCGACGGCACGATCCACCCGCGCGAGAAGGTCCAGATGATGTCGACCCGGTCGACGCACGAGATCCTCGAGATCGGTGTGTCGTCGCCCGAGCCGAAGCCGACGAAGGGACTGTCGGTCGGCGAGGTCGGCTACCTGATCACCGGTGTGAAGGACGTCCGGCAGTCGAAGGTCGGTGACACGGTCACGACGGCGCAGAAGCCGGCGACCGAGGCACTGCCCGGGTACACGGACCCGAAGCCGATGGTGTTCTCGGGGCTGTACCCGATCGACGGTTCCGACTACCCGGACCTGCGCGAGGCGCTCGACAAGCTCAAGCTGTCGGACGCGGCCCTCGTGTACGAGCCCGAGACCTCGGTGGCGCTCGGCTTCGGCTTCCGCTGCGGCTTCCTCGGCCTGCTGCACCTCGAGATCATCACCGAGCGCCTGTCGCGGGAGTTCGGCCTCGACCTCATCACGACGGCCCCGAGCGTGATCTACGAGGTCACGAACGA
This sequence comes from Curtobacterium sp. MR_MD2014, assembly GCF_000772085.1. NCBI lineage: Bacteria > Bacillati > Actinomycetota > Actinomycetes > Micrococcales > Microbacteriaceae > Curtobacterium > Curtobacterium sp. MR_MD2014. Next base: position 1,425,649 of record NZ_CP009755.1, read on the forward strand.
GGACACGACCGTGACCGAGGTCACGAACCCCTCCGAGTTCCCGGGCGGTCGCATCGTCGAGGTCCGCGAGCCGATGGTCCGCGCGGCGATCCTCGCGCCGAAGGACTACGTCGGCGCGATCATGGAGCTCTGCCAGTCGCGGCGCGGGTCCCTGCTCGGCATGGAGTACCTGGGCGAGGACCGCGTCGAGATCCGGTACGAGATGCCCCTCGGCGAGATCGTGTTCGACTTCTTCGACCAGCTGAAGAGCAAGACGCAGGGCTACGCCTCGCTCGACTACGAGCCGACCGGCGACCAGGCCGCCGACCTCGTCAAGGTCGACATCCTGCTGCAGGGCGAGCAGGTCGACGCGTTCAGTGCGATCGTGCACCGCGACAAGGCGTACGCGTACGGCACGCTGATGACCGAGCGTCTCCGCAAGCTCATCCCGCGGCAGCAGTTCGAAGTGCCGATCCAGGCCGCGATCGGTGCGCGGATCATCGCCCGCGAGAGCATCCGTGCGATGCGCAAGGACGTCCTGGCGAAGTGCTACGGCGGTGACATCACCCGCAAGCGCAAGCTCCTCGAGAAGCAGAAGGAGGGCAAGAAGCGCATGAAGATGGTGGGTCGCGTCGAGGTCCCGCAGGAAGCCTTCATCGCAGCGCTCTCGGGCGATGTCGAAGAGAAGAAGAAGTAGCCGCTGCGAGCACGAGCAGCACGACGGAGCCCCGCCACGAGCGGGGCTCCGTCGTTCCCGGACCCGCTCGTCCCGGTGCGGTAAGCGGACGAGATCGGGGCGCAGTCCGCCGGGGGTTCGGGGGCGGCCGGCCTGGTCCTCCGCGGATGCGGTGGGTGGACCGGGCAGTCTGCCCGCACTCTGGGGGACCGGGCAGGTCACCCGATCTGTACGGTCGCATCTGTACCGAGGGCGACTGAAGACCCCTCAGTTCAGGGTGGACCCGGCCGCCCGGACCGTGCGTGCTCCTGCGCCACGGCGCTCGAGGACCCGGGGTGCACACGGAGGTGCGAACCACGATGTCCCGTCACGCAACGACCGTCCCCCGCGCACGGCGCCGACGGTCCGAACTCGTCCTGGTCGCCGCCGGCGTCGCTGCTGCGGTGGTGCTCGCCATGAGCTTCAGCGGCACGCTGTCGGTCTTCACGCAGGCCTTCCTGCACGGCACCAACACGGTCGCGACCTCGACCATCCAGATCGTGGAGACGACGGCGGACGGTTCGCCGGGTGCGTGCACGACCGCGGCCGACGGCACGGCGAGCTGCACCGACCCGGACCTCTACGGCGGCCAGTCCCTGCGACCAGGGGGCCGGTCGGAACCCCAGACGATCTTCTTCGAGAACACCGGGACGGCGACGCCCACCGGCTTCCGGCTGACCGGCGGACCGTGCGCGACCACGCCCGAGAGCGGGTCGGACCTGTGCCGCCAGCTCGTCGTGAAGATGACCTGGCGCGGCGCCGACGTGCTGCCCGCGTCCACGACGCCCGCGTACCTCGCGGCGAACGCGATCACGCTGCCCTACCCACCCGCCGCAGGCGAGCGCTACCCGCTGGCCGTGCAAGTCTCGCTCCCGGACGGGGCGACCGCGCCGACGTCGGGTGTGACCCTCTCACAGGCCCTCACGTTCACGTTCTCGGCCTGACGGTGCCGTCGTGGGAAGGCACTCGACGATCGTCCCGCGGGCTTCGGTGCGCACGGGCTGGCTCCTCACGGCGGCGGGACTCGTCGCCTCGGTCGCCCTCGCACTGACGGCGACCGGCACGACGTCGGCGTACACGGCGTCGATCTCGAACACCACGAACACCGCCAACACCGTCTCGATCGAGATGACGCAGGGCCCTGACGCCTCGACCGTGGCGTGCAGGAGCACCGCCACGGCCACCACGACCTGCTCGACCGACCTCTACGCGGGCAAGGACCTCCGGCCGGGGGACACGACGCGCGGCACCTCCACGGTGATCAGGAACACCGGAGGGGTCGCCGCGTCCGCCTTCTCGCTCACCCCCGGCACCTGCATCGGCACCGTCTCGACGTCGAACAGCATCTGCTCCTGGTTGCGCGTCACCGTGACGTGGACGACGCCGACGGGGACCACGACCGTGGTCTCGGGGGAGAGCGCCGCGGCGGTCGGCGGGCGGATCTTCCCCGTCAGCCCGGCGCCTGCGGCCGGTCAGGGCGGTACCGCCGTCGTGTCGGTCGCCCTCGACCCGGCGGCTCCGAACGACTCGCAGGCGCAGAGCATGAGCCAGTCGCTCGTGTGGACGTTCACCGCATGACGGTGGCGGAGACCGGGGACGCGATCGGCGTCCCCGCGACTGGTCGCCGGCGTGCTCCCGGCCGCGCGGTGCGGGTGCGGCTCGTCGCCACCGCCGCCGTCGTCCTGCTCGTGCTGCTCGGTGTCGGGGCCTCGACGGCCGCGGGCGTCCGGACGTTCGACGTCCGGACGCCGTCGATGGGCCGCACGGCACCCGTCGGCTCGCTCGTCGTCACCCTGCCGCCCGGACCGGACCGGCTGGCCGTCGGCGACGTCATCACCTTCGTCCCACCGGTCGCCGAGGGCGGGGGGACGGCGCCTCGACTGCCCTACACGCACCGCATCAGCGCGGTGGAGGACGGCGCGTTCACCACCAAGGGCGACGCGAACGGTGCTGCCGACGGCTGGACCGTCAGCCCCGCTGACGTGGTCGGCAGGGTCGTCGCAGTCCTGCCCGGTGCGGGGTGGGCGCTCCGCATGCTGCCGTGGTCCGTCGGCGGGGTCGGTCTCGTCTGGCTCCTGACCGGGCTCCTCGGCGCGGGCGCTCCGCGGACCGCCGCTCGCCTGCTCGGCTCGGCCGCGGTGCTGGCCGGCGTGGTGACGGTCTTCCGACCGTTCGCCGCCCTCGTCGTGACCGGCGTCGACCCGGGGACGCGGCCGGTGGCACACGTGGTCTCGACCGGTCTGCTGCCGATCCGGGTGGTCGGACCGTCCGGTGCGTCCGACCGGCTCGTCAGCGGTGCCGTCGGTCAGGTGCCCCTGCCTCCGGGGTCGGACGGCGCGGTCGCGCTCGCCGCTCGACTCGACCTCTCCCCGCTCGGTTGGGCGGTGCTCGCCCTGCTCTGCGCCGCACCCCTCGTCGTCGGGGCCCTCCTGGCCCGGTCGCAGAGCCTCCGTGTCCCCGATCCCGGGCACACGGAGGACCCTGCGACGGATCTCCCGGCGGTGTCGTCGTGAGTGCCAGGACGGCGGGCGTGCTCACCGGGGCGCTCGTCGTGGCGCTCACCGTGGCGACCGGTGTCACCACGACGGCCGATCCCACCCTCGCCGCGTACACGGCGGCGTCGTCGAACCGGAGCACCGCGAGCACGGTCGGTGACTACGCCCTGACGGGCCTGCCGTTCCGTGACTCCTTCGCCGGAGGGCAGGGGGCGTGGAGGACCTACGGCGGCTCCTGGACGACCCGGACGCAGTTCGGCTACGGCACGTTCACCGAGACGGCAGGCTCCTCCGACGGGCCCAAGGCCGTCACGGGTGACCCGTCGTGGACGGACTACACGATGCAGGCGGACGTCCAGGTGAACAGCGGGACGAACGCAGGGCTCCTGGTCCGCGTCACGGATCCCGCTCCGGGTGCCGATGCGTTCACGGGGTACTCGATCGGTCTGGACCGGACGGACAACACGCTGTCGATCAGCCGGACGAAGCACGGTGCGACGACCCGACTGGCGTCCGCGACGATCCCCGGCAGGCTCGCGAACGGACAGTTCTACCACGTGGTCGTGCAGGCCGCCGGGTGCGGCATCACCGCCTGGTCGACCACCGTCGGCGCGAACGACTGGACGCGGGCGAGCGTCTCGGAGTCGTCGGCCGACTGCCTGACGTCGGGCGCGATCGGGCTGCGCGGCAACGGCAGCGCAGCCGGCTACCGCTTCGTGACGGCCACAGCGGGTGCCCTCGCACCCTCGCTCGCGGCGGACCCGTACAACTCGACCCTCGCCACGGGCCGGTTCGAGGACGGAGCGCCCGCGCGGGTGTTCGGGGGCACGTGGGCGATCGACCAGCAGGAGGAACGGATCCGCAGCACGGCCTACGCGAACACCGGGGACAAGCAGGTCCTGAACCGGGTCTGGGGCGACATGACCCTGACGGGCGACGTGCGCCTGATGCGCACCCCGAGGTCGGGCAGCGACGCGGGTCTCGTCGTCCGGGTGAACGACCCGTCCACGGGGATCGACTCGATGCGCGCCTACTCCGTCGGCATCACCGCGACCGGGATGACCATCGGCGAGCACCGGTCGCCCGGGTTCGTCGGGTCGTTCGTGTCCTTCGGTCGGACGGTGCAGGCCGAGGAGTGGTGGCACCTCACCGTCGAGGCGGTCGGCTGCACGATCACGGCCACCGCGTCACCGGCCGACGGCGGGACACCCGTCCAGGGTCGCGTGTCCTTCGGTGCCTGCTCGTCGACGAGCGGCGCGGTCGGGATCCGCGAGCAGGGCACCGAGGCCGAGTGGCGGAACCTCGCCGTCACGCCACGCTGACACAGGTCGGGCCGAGCGGCCCCGGTACGATGGCTCCATGAGTTCCCGCGGCAGCTACCGGACCGCCCTGACCTACGGTGCCGTCGGTGCCACGCAGGCGGCGGACCTCATGACCTACCCGCCGGAGGGCTTCACCCCGGCGGAGTCGCGGGCGCGCATCGGCCACGGCGACGCCCGGTTCGAGACCGCGGTGACGCAGGCGTTGACCTGGCAGATCCAGGAGCGCAGCGGCATCCGGGTGCAGGTCGAGGACCATCCCGACGACGACGAGGTCCGCTACAACCCGGTGACGTTCGACGAGCACGGTGTCCCGATCGCACCGGCCTCGATCGGCACGCCCCGGGTGGAGAAGTTCGCCGCCGACGGCACCCCGCTGCTGACGGCGGGCACCACGGCGACGCTCGAGATGCACGCGTTCGGGCAGACCGTGCACGCGCCGGTCCGCGTCGTGTCGATCATCGACGAGACCGACCGCAAGGGCTTCGCCTACGGCACGCTCGAGGGGCACCCGCTGTCCGGCGAGGAGTCCTTCGTGGTCGAGCGCACGAGCGACGGTTCGGTGTGGCTGCAGGTCCGCCAGTTCTCGCAGCCGTCGAGCCGGAAGTGGGCGTTCGTGGCGCCGCTGCTCCGTCGACAGCAGCGGGTCATGGCAGCGAAGTACCTCAGCGCACTGCGCGGCGACTGACCGGTCGACACGAGGCGTCCGACCGCGTGCTCGGTACGGCGCACCGACCGACCGCCACCGCCGCCGCCGCTCAGCGCAGCGGCGGCAGCGCGGCGATCGCCTCCTCGAGCAGTCGGGCGTCCTGCACGCAGTCCCGCGCGACGCACACCGCGCTCGTCCCACGCAGGGCGTCGACCTCGTAGACCCCGGTCGCGACCGCGACGAACGGGATCCCCACCGCGTCGGCCGCCTCGCCGTCCCGCGGGGTGTCGCCGACGATGACGGCTCGCTCCCCGGACAGGGCGGCGGCGGCGCGTGCGGTGACGCCGGTGCGCTCGACTTCCGCGTCCCCGAAGTACGAGTGCTCCCAGTCGAAGGCGCCGAGGTCGAAGCCCGCCCCGCCCAGCTTCACGCGGGCCCGGTGCTCGGAGTTGCCGGTCAGCAGGCCGTTCCGCCAGCCGAGTCCGGCGAACCGGCGGACGAGCGCGGCGGCTCCGGGGGCGGGGGAGCGGCGTTCGCCCCGGCCGTAGCGCTCGTCGGTCAGGTCGCGCAGGTGCCGGCTGACCGTGGGGATGAGCGCGTCGTCGAGGTCGTGTGCCCGGACGTGGTCCGCGATGAGCCCGGCGTCGGTCCGGCCGTGCTGGTGTCCGACCTTCAGCACGAGGTCGCGGCCGACCGCGCGCTCGACGGCCAGGTGGTACAGGTTGCCGGGCGACGCCGCGTTCAGCACGAGGGTGCCGTCGATGTCCCACAGCACCGTGGTGGGGACGGTGTGGTGCTCCATGGCTCCATCATGGCCGAGAATGGAGTCCATGCCGAGTGCGCTCCCGATCGCCGATCCCGCTCCCGCGGACGGCCTGCTCACCCCTGGCCCCGGCGCCGGCGACGTCCCCTTCGGCGTCTACGTCCACGTGCCGTTCTGCCGGGTGCGGTGCGGCTACTGCGACTTCAACACCTACACGGCGTCCGAGCTGCGCGGGGTGCGCCGTGACGACTACGCCGGCCACGCGGTGCAGGAGATCCGGTGGGCGGCCGAGGTCCTCGACCGCTCCGGGGTGCCGCGACGCCCGGTCTCGACGGTGTTCTTCGGCGGTGGCACGCCGACGATGCTGCCGGCGGACGACCTGGTGATGATCCTCCGGGCGATCGACGACACGTGGGGCATCCTGCCGGGGGCGGAGGTCACCACCGAGGCGAACCCGGACTCCGTGGACGCGGACGCGATCGCGACCCTGCAGCGCGGCGGGTTCACCCGGATGAGCTACGGCATGCAGTCGGCCGTCCCGCACGTCCTCGCGACGCTCGACCGGACCCACGACCCCGAGCGGGTTCCGGTCGTGGTGGACCTCGCGAAGCAGCAGGGCCTCGACGTCAGCCTCGACCTCATCTACTCGACCCCGGGGGAGTCGCTCGACGACTGGCGCACCTCGCTCGAGGCCGCGCTGGCCTGCGCGCCCGACCACGTGTCGGCGTACTCGCTCATCGTCGAGGACGGCACGGCGATGGGGCGCATGGTGGCCCGCGGCGACCTGCCGGCCCCGGACGACGACCTCGCCGCCGACATGTACGAGCTCGCCGACCGGACCCTCGCCGACGCCGGGTACTCCTGGTACGAGGTCTCGAACTGGGCGCGCACCGACGAGGCCGGTGGTCCGGAGCGCCACGCGAGCCGACACAACCTGTCCTACTGGAAGGGCCACGACTGGTGGGGCGTCGGCCCGGGTGCGCACTCCGCGGTCGCCGGCACCCGCTGGTGGAACGTGAAGCACCCGGCCGCGTACGCGAACCGGGTGCTGGCAGGCGAGTCGCCCGCGGCGGGGCGCGAGACGCTCGACGCCGACACCCGGTACGTCGAACGGGTGCTGCTCGCCGCGCGCGTCCGCGGCGAGCTCACCACCGCGGAGCTCGGCCGGGAGGCACGTGGCCGGGTCGCCGGTCTCATCGCGCGTGGCCTCGTGGACGGCACGGCCGCGGTGCGGGGACGCATCGAGCTCACCCTGCAGGGCCGGCTGCTCGCGGACGCTGTCGTCCGCGAGCTGCTCGACTGACGCGCCGGCGGTCGCTCGCGCGCTACTGCTTGATGAACTCGATGGTGAGCGGGTAGCGGTAGAAGTCACCGCGGTTCGCCGCGAGGGCGGCCATGATCGCGAAGACGATCACGATCACGTACAGGATCGGCAGCAGCACGAGTCCGATGACGACGAACGCCAACAGGCTGCACACGAACCCGGCGATCGCCATCGTGATGTGGAAGTTCAGTGCCTGACGGGTGTGCTCCTTCACGAACTGCCCGCGGTCGCGCAGCACCAGGTAGGCGATGATCGGCACGACCAGGCTGAAGAAGATGCCGCCGACGTGCGTCAGCGTCGCCCAGAGTCGCTGGTCCTCCGGCGACATCGGCTGGGGCGGCGTGAAGCCGGCCGGGTACTGCGGTCCCTGCGGGTTCTGGGGTCCGCCCTGCTGCTGGCCGTAGCGGCCGTCCTGCGGGCCGCCCGGTTGCTGTCCGTAGCTCATGCCGTGAGCGTACCGGCGTGGGCCCCGGCGGTCCCGGTCGGTCGGCGGTCGGGCGTAGGATCAGCAGTCGACACGTCCGAGTGCCAGCATCGAACGGAAGGGGTCCGGATGGTCAGCGAACGCTCCCTCGAGGTCCTCAAGGCGATCGTGCGGGACTACGTCGCCTCGCGCGAGCCCGTCGGCTCGAAGACGATCGTCGAGCGCCACGCCTTCGGGGTCAGCGCCGCGACGATCCGCAACGACATGGCGCAGCTCGAGGACGAACAGCTGATCGTGGCGCCGCACACCTCGTCGGGGCGGGTGCCGACCGACAAGGGGTACCGACTCTTCGTCGACCACCTGGCCGCAGCCCGGCCGCTGTCGAGCGCGCAGCGCCACGCCATAGAGACCTTCCTCGGCACGCCGAACGACCTCGACGAGGTCCTCGGTCGCACGGTCCGCCTGCTCAGCCAGCTCACCAACCAGGTCGCGCTGGTGCAGTACCCGTCGATGGTGCGCGCACGCGTGCAGCACGTCGAGCTCGTCCGGCTCGGTGACACCCGCCTGATGGTCGTGCTCATCACCGACACCGCCCGGGTCGAGCAGCGCGTGGTCGAGACGGACGTCCCCCTCGACGAGGAGGCGCTCACCGAGCTCCGCACCGTCGTGAACGGGGCGAGCGTCGGGCTCCTGCTGCAGGACGTCCCGCGTGCCCTGCGCGAGGTGCCGCAGCAGCTCCGTCCGGACGCGCAGACCCTCGGCGGCGTCGTCGTCGCGACGCTCATCGAGCAGGTCGCGGCGAACCGGCAGGACCGCCTGGTCATGGCCGGCGCGGCGAACCTGGCGAAGAGCGAACGCGACTTCTCCGGCGGACTGTTCTCCGTGCTCGAGGCGATCGAGGAGCAGGTGACCCTGCTCCGCCTGTTCGGCGAGATGCAGGTGGACGACGTGGCCGTCGCCGCGAGCATCGGCGTCGAGAACGCCGAGTACGGCCTCGACGCGACGAGCATCGTCGCCGGTGGCTACCTCGCCGGCGGCGGAGCGGTCGCCCGACTCGGGGTCCTCGGCCCCACCCGCATGGACTACGGCACGAACATGGCCGCCGTCCGTGCGGTCGCACGGTACCTGTCCAAGCTGCTGGGCGAACATTGACCGGACCCTGCGCCCGACGCGCGGTGTCCAGCGGACCGGCTCCGCGCCTCCAGACCGGACCGCGGCGACCGCCGCGACCCACCGACCGAACCGAAACCGACTGAGGGAACCGTGGCAGACCACTACGACGTCCTCGGCGTCCAGCCGGACGCCTCCGATGCCGACATCAAGAAGGCCTACCGACGGCTGGCGCGCGAGCTCCACCCGGACGTCAACCCGAGCCCGGACGCGGCCGAGCGCTTCAAGGACGTGACGCACGCGTACGACGTGCTGAGCGACCCGGAGCAGCGCCGACGCTACGACGCCGGCCCGCAGGAGAGCCCCTTCGGCGGCGGTGCCGCCGGTGGCTTCAGCGACATCTTCGACGCCTTCTTCGGCGGGGGTGGCGGCGGCGGACGCGGCAACGGTCCGCGCAGCCGTGCCGAGCGCGGGCAGGACGCCCTGCTGCGCATCGAGGTCGACCTCGACGAGGTCGTCTTCGGCACCCACAAGGACGTCGAGGTCGACACGGCCGTCGTCTGCGACACGTGCCACGGCTCGTGCTGCGCGCCGGGGACCAGCCCCCGCACCTGCGACATCTGCGGTGGCTCCGGGCACATCCAGCGCCAGGTCCGCTCGCTCCTCGGCAACGTCGTGACCAGCGCGCCCTGCGGGACGTGCCGCGGCTACGGCACCGTCATCCCGAGTCCCTGCCCGACGTGCCAGGGCCAGGGGCGCGTCCGTGCCCGCCGGACCATCCCCGTCGACGTCCCCGCCGGCGTCGAGACCGGGCTGCGCCTGCAGATGCCGGGCCAGGGCGAGGTCGGACCCGCGGGCGGCCCGTCCGGCGACCTGTACCTCGAGGTCAAGGTGCGCCACCACGACGTCTACAGCCGCGACGGCGACGACCTGCTCGCGACGCTCGAGGTCCAGATGACCGATGCGATCCTCGGCGCGCACACGACGATCGACGGGCTCGACGGGCCGGTCGAGCTCGAGATCCGTCCGGGCGTGCAGAGCGCCGACGTCCTGGTCATCAAGGACCGCGGCGTGACGAAGCTGCGCGGCACCGGCCGGGGCGACCTCCGCGTCGGCGTGCAGGTCGTGACCCCGACCAAGCTCTCGCACAAGGAGCGTGGGCTCGTCGAGCAGCTCGCGAAGACGCACAAGGCACCGGGACCGCAGCTCGCACGCTTCCAGCAGGGCATGTTCGGCAAGCTCCGCGACCGCTTCTTCAACTTCTGATGGCATCGCTCTACCTCGTCGGTCCGGGGACCCTCGACGGCCTCGGCGCCGGTGACGCGGTGTCGCTCGACGGCGCGGAGGGCCGACACGCCGTCTCGGTCGCGCGGGTCCGCGTCGGCGAGACGCTGCGCCTCTCCGACGGCCGGGGCACGGTCGTCACGGGCGCGGTCGCGTCGACCGGCAAGGACACGCTGACCCTGACGGTCGCCGACGTCGACGTCGAGGCGGAACCGCGTCCGGCGCTGGTGCTCGTGCAGGCGCTCGCGAAGGGCGGGCGTGACGAGATGGCGGTGCAGGCAGCCACCGAGATCGGCGTCGACCGCATCGTCCCCTGGGCGGCAGCGCGCAGCGTGTCGCGGTGGGACGGCGCGAAGGTCGAGAAGGGACGCGCCCGGTGGGCGGCGATCGCGCAGGAGGCCGCGAAGCAGGCGGTCCGGTCGCGCGTCCCGACGGTGGACGCACCGGTGACGACGGCGCAGCTGGCCGCGGTCGGCCGGGAGGCGCGGCGTGCGCTGGTCGTGCTGGACCCGGTCGGCGCGGTGCGGCTCTCGGCGTGGGAGCCGCCGGCCGACGTCGACGAGATCGTCCTGGTCGTCGGACCCGAGGGCGGGATCGACGGTCCCGAGTTCGACCGGCTCGAGGCCGCCGGCGCCGTCCGCGTGCGGCTCGGGGACACCGTGCTCCGCACCTCGACCGCCGGACCGTCCGCCCTGGCCGTCCTGCAGACCATGCTCGGGCGCTGGTAGCGGCGTCGGAGGCGGGTCCTACGATGGTCTCCATGAGCAGCAGCGAGCCGAGCATCTTCTCGAGGATCGTCGCGCGCGAGGTCCCCGCGACCATCGTGGCCGAGGACGACCGGGTGATCGCGTTCGAGGACATCGCCCCGAAGGCACCCGTCCACGTGCTCGTGGTGCCCAAGACCGAGGAGTACCGCGACGTCACCGAGCTCGCCGCCGGTGACCCCGAGCTGCTGGCGCACGTCGTCGCGACCGCCCGCCGCATCGCGGACGAGCGGGCCGGCGGCCAGTTCCGTCTCGTCTTCAACACCGGCGAAGCCGCCGGTCAGACCGTGTTCCACGTGCACGCGCACGTCCTCGCAGGTGATCTGCACGAAGGGAATCTCCTTGCCGGTTGACGACTCCGTCCACCCCGCGTCCGACGCGCCCGCACCGGACCGACCCACGACCCGACCCGTGTCCGACCCGTCCGACGTCGTCGTCGACATCCGGGTCGACGGCATCGCGATGGTCCAGCTCCTCGGCCCGCAGGACCGCCTGCTCAAGACGGTCGAGCGGCAGTACCCGGGCGTCCGGGTGCTCGTCCGCGGCAACGAGGTCTCGCTCACCGGACCCGAGCGCGACGTCGCCCGTGCCCACGCGCTCGTCGACGAGCTCGTCGGCATGGTGAAGCGCGGGCAGGACATCGGTCCGGCCGACATCCCGACGTCGGCGCGGATCCTCGACGAGGACCGCAAGCCCTCGGACACGTTCGGCACCCCGATCGTGGCGAGCCGCGGCAAGTCGGTGCGGCCGAAGACCGACGGGCAGCGCGCCTACGTCGACGCCATCGACCAGCACACCATCACCTTCGGCATCGGCCCCGCGGGCACCGGCAAGACCTACCTGGCGATGGCGAAGGCCGTCCAGGCACTGCAGCGGCGCGAGGTCACCCGCATCATCCTGACCCGTCCCGCGGTCGAGGCGGGCGAGCGGCTCGGGTTCCTGCCGGGCACGCTGACCGACAAGATCGACCCCTACCTGCGCCCGCTGTACGACGCCCTCAACGAGATGATGGACCCCGAGCTGGTCCCGAAGCTGCTGGCAGCCGGCACCGTCGAGGTCGCACCGCTGGCGTACATGCGCGGTCGGACGCTGAACGACTCGTTCGTGATCCTCGACGAGGCGCAGAACACCACGCCCGAGCAGATGAAGATGTTCCTGACGCGCCTCGGCTTCGGCTCGAAGATGGTCGTCACCGGTGACATCACGCAGGTCGACCTGCCCGGCAACCTGTCGGGTCTCCGGCTCGTCACGCGGATCCTGGGCGACGTCGACGACATCCACTTCGCCCGGCTCGGCAGCGAGGACGTCGTCCGCCACACCCTGGTCGGACGGATCGTCGACGCCTACACCGTGTACGACGAGGAACGTCTGGCGGAGCAGGCCGGGCACCGTCCCGCCGGCCGGGGGACCGCGCCGACGGGCAACCCCGCCGGAGCGAACCGCGCCGAGCGTCGCGGGCGCCCGCCGCAGGACCGCCAGCAGTCCCCGTACCCCCAGAACGACGCCCGAGGAGGCAACCGGTGAGCATCGAGCTCAACAACGAGTCGGGTGTCGAGGTCGACGAACAGGCCGTCCAGCGCCTCGCCGCCTTCGCGCTCGACGCGCTGCACGTCCACGCGGACGCGGAGCTCGCGATCGTCCTGGTCGACGAGGGCGCGATGGAGCAGCTGCACGTCCGGTGGATGGACGAGCCGGGTCCGACGGACGTCCTGAGCTTCCCGATGGACGAGCTCCGTCCGGGGACCGAGGACGAGCCGACACCGGCCGGGCTGCTCGGCGACATCGTCGTGTGCCCGCAGGTCGCCGCCGAGCAGGCGAAGACCGCGGGGCACACCACCACCGACGAGATGCTGCTGCTCACGTGCCACGGCATCCTCCACCTGCTCGGCTTCGACCACGCCGAGCCGGAGGAGAAGGCCGAGATGTTCGGGCTGCAGGGCGAGATCCTCTCCGCCTTCGCGGCACAGCGACGCGGGCGGTGACCTGATGGTGCTCGTCGCCGTCCTGCTCGCGGCGGCGTTCGTCCTGGTCGTCGTCGGCGGTCTGCTCGCCGCGTCCGACGCCGCGCTCACCGTGCTGTCCCGCGCCGACCTCGACGAGATCGCCCGTGGCAGCCGCAACCGTCGTGCGATCGAGGCCGTGGCCGACGACGTCGGCGCGCACGTCAACGCCCTGAACTTCGTCCGCGTGCTCGCCGAGACCGCCGCCGCGGTGCTCGTCACGATCGCCCTCGTCACGGTGTTCGACACCTGGTGGGTGGCCCTGGTCGTGTCCGCTGCGATCATGACGGCCGTGTCGTTCGTGCTCGTCGGGTCGAGCCCGCGCAGCGTCGGACGCGCACACGCCGAGCGCCTCATCGGCGCCACCGGAGGACTCGTGCGCGCCGTCCGGATCGTGCTCGGTCCGCTCGCCGGGCTCCTCGTCGCGATCGGGGACCGGGTGACCCCCGGCCGTGGCCGCAGCGCATCGACGGTGTCGAGCGAGGAGCAACTGCTCTCGCTCGTCGACGAGGCGACCGAGAGCAACGTGCTCGCACAGGACGACCGCGAGCTCATCCACTCGGTCTTCGAGTTCAGCGACACCCTGGTGCGCGAGGTCATGGTGCCCCGGACCGACATGCTCACGGTCGACGGGGAGGCCACCCTGGCCGCGGGGATGGAACGGTTCCTGGTCGCCGGCGTCTCGCGCATGCCGGTCACCGGTAAGGACAGCGACGACGTGCTCGGCGTGCTCTACCTGCGCGACGTCTCCCGCGCCCTGTACGAGCAGCCCGGCAGCGAGCGGGAACCGGTGACGGCGCTGCTGCGACCGGCCGAGTTCGTCCCCGAGTCGAAGCCCGCGGACGACACCCTCCGGCACATGCAGGTCGCCAAGAACCACCTGGTGCTCGTGGTCGACGAGTACGGCGGCGTCGCCGGGCTCGTGACGATGGAGGACCTCATCGAGGAACTCGTCGGCGACATCTCCGACGAGTACGACCGCACCGTGGTCGACCGGACCGAGGTCGGCCCGGGCGTCTGGCGCATCTCCGCCCGCATGCCGATCGACGAGCTCGGCGACCTCTTCGGCGTCGAGCTCGAGGACGACGACGTCGACACCGCCGGTGGCCTGCTGACGAAGGAGCTCGGCCGGCTGCCGGTCCGCGGCGAGCAGGTCACCGTCTCCGGGGTCGCGCTGACCGCCGACCGTGTCGAGGGCAAGCGCCGCCACCTGATCACCGTCCTGGCCGAGCGGAGCGCCGCCCTGCAGGACGCCGAGGACGCCCTCGACGAGACCACTCCGAGCACGACGGGAACCCCGAACGCATGACCGATCACGAACCCGACCACGGCACCGACACGGGTACGGACACCGACGCGACCACGGGGACCGACACACCGGGCCAGCCGTACCGCGCCGGCTTCGTCTCCTTCGTCGGGCGTCCGAACGTCGGCAAGTCGACGCTGACGAACGCCCTGGTCGGCGAGAAGGTCGCGATCACCTCGTCGAAGCCCCAGACCACGCGACGCGCCATCCGGGGCATCGTGCACCGGCCCGACGGCCAGGTCATCATCGTCGACACCCCCGGCGTGCACCGGCCCCGCACCCTGCTCGGCGAACGGCTCAACGACCTCGTGCAGTCGACGCTCGGTGACGTCGACGTGATCGGCTTCTGCGTGCCGGCCGACGAGCCGATCGGGCCGGGCGACAGGTTCATCAACGAGTCGCTCGACCAGTACCCGCGGGCGCGGAAGATCGCGATCGTCACGAAGATCGACGGCACCCCGAAGGACCGCGTCGGCGAGCAGCTCCTCGCGGTGTCCCAGCTGCGGGAGTGGGACACGATCATCCCGACGTCGGGGACGAAGGGCCTGCAGCTCGAGGTGCTGCTCGCCGAGATCACGAAGCTGCTGCCCGAGTCGCCGCAGCTGTACGACGCTTCCACCGTCACCGAGGAGACCGACGAGGACCGCATCGCCGAGCTCGTCCGCGAGGCCGCGCTCGAGGGCGTCCGCGACGAGCTGCCGCACTCGCTCGCGGTCGTCATCGAGGACGTCGTCGAGCCCGACGACGAGGACGACCCCGACGGACCGCTGCGGATCTTCGCGAACCTGTTCGTCGAGCGCGACAGCCAGAAGGCGATCGTCATCGGGCGGGGCGGCGAGCGGCTCCGGGACGTCGGATCACGTGCCCGGGCCGAGATCGAGTCGCTGCTCGGCGGTCGCCACGTCTACCTGAACATCCGTGTCAAGGTCGCCAAGGAGTGGCAGCGCGACCCGAAGCAGCTCGGCCGTCTGGGCTTCTGATCCGGGTCATCCCCTGGTCGGACGCGCGTCCTCCGGCCGCGTCGTACCGTGGGGTGGTGTTCCGCCCCCTGCTGCGCGCGCAGCTCGTCACCGACGTCACCACAGCGGTGCTGCTCGGCGGGCTGCTGACGCTCCTGCGTGCGTCCGCCGACCTGCCGTCCCTCTGGCTGGTGACGGTGGTCGGACTGAGCATCGCCCTCGCGATCCGTCGACTGTCGCCGGGGCTGTCGCTCGCACTCTCGTGGGTGATCGCCGTCTTCGAGATGGTGACCATGCAGGTGCCGGACTACTCGAACGCGCTGCTCGCCGGCGTGCTCTTCACCACGAGCGCCTACGGCAGCAAGCGCGTCCGCATCGCCGGCCTGGTCTCGGCCATCGGCGGATCCGCGGTCGCGGCGGCGTACGTCGGGCTGTACGACCACCAGCGCCGCTCCGGCATCGAGACCGCCTCGTCGCCCACGCTCGAGACCCTGCAGGTCGTGCTCGCGACGTTCGCCGGCGTCCTGCTGCTGCTCCTGCTGCCGTGGCTCGCCGGACTCGTCCGCCGCGCCCGCCGGTCCGCGAGCATGAGCCGGGAGGCCCAGCTGGTCGCCGAACGGGATGCCGCACGCGCCGACCGTGCGGTCGCGGTCGAGCAGGAGCGGGTGCGGATCGCCCGCGACATGCACGACATCGTCGCGCACTCGCTGGCTGTCGTCATCGCCCAGGCGGACGGGGCACGCTACGCCGCCAAGACCGACCCCGCGATCGCGGACCAGGCGCTCGAGACCATCTCGAGCACCGCTCGCAGTGCCCTCGGTGACGTCCGCGAGCTGCTCGGCGCCCTGCGGCACGAGCAGGGGACCGCCCCGACGCCCGAGGCAGCCGACCTCGAGGTGCTCGTGGCCGAGATGCGCGAGGTCGGCCTCGACGTCCGTGTGGACCGGGAAGGCGACCCGACCGGTCTGCCCACGACGACCCAGCTCGCCGTGTACCGGATCGTCCAGGAGAGCCTGACGAACGCGTGGAAGCACGGGGAGAGCGGGACACCGGTCCACACCGCGCTGACCTACCGTCCCGACACCGTCGAGATCACCGTCGTGAACCGGCGCGCCGACGACGGCTCCAGCGGTCCCGGCACCGGGCACGGACTGGTCGGCATGCGCGAGCGTGTGACGATGACCGGGGGGTCGATGACGGCTGGGCACCGCGGTGACGACTTCGTGGTGGCCGTGCGCATGCCCGCGGTCCCCGCGAGCGGCCAGTTCCCCCGCGGCCGTATCACCCAGATGGAGCAGGAGCGCACCAGATGACCACGTCCCAGCCGACCGGTGGCCCGATCCGGGTCGCCCTCGTCGACGACCAGGCGCTCTTCCGCACCGGGATCCGGATGCTCATCGACTCACAGCCCGACCTGCAGTTCGTCGGTGAGGCCGGCGACGGGGCCGAGGGCGCCGAGCTCGTGCGGCGCACCGGGGCGGACGTGGTGCTCATGGACGTCCGGATGCCCGTGATGGACGGGATCACCGCGACCGCACGGATCGTCGAGCAGGGCGGGGCAGACGCCGCGAAGGTGCTCGTGCTCACCACCTTCGACTTCGACGAGGCTGCCGCGAAGGCGATCCGGGCGGGCGCGAGCGGCTTCGTGCTCAAGGATGCCGACCCGGAGTTCCTGCTCGCCGCGGTCCGGACCGTGCACGCCGGCACCGCCGTGTTCGCCGCCTCCGCCACCCGCGAGCTCCTCCGCCGGTACGACGACGGCGCGGCCCAGGCCGCCGCGGTGCCCGCCGCCTTCGCCGAGCTGACGCCCCGTGAGCGGGAGATCTTCGACCTCGCGGCACGCGGGTACAGCAACAGCGAGATCGCCCAGCACGAGTACGTCAGCGAGGCGACGGTGAAGACGCACATCTCGCGCGTGCTCAGCAAGCTCGACCTGCGGGACCGCGTCCGGCTCGTCGTGTTCGCGCACGAGCACGGGCTGGTGCCCAGGGCCGACTGACCCCGGCGTCGACCGGCGGAGCGACCCGCCGTCATCCGACAGGATGACCCCTCCACAGCACGTCGAGCCGAGCGGACCATCCACAGGAGCCGCGCGACGGACGCGGGACGCGCCTCCCGGCCGCCAGGCTCGGAGCATGACCACCAACCACACCCCGATCATCCGGCTCGACCACGTGTCCAAGCACCACGGCGACGCCGCCCGCCGCGTCACCGCGCTCGACGACGTCAGCGTCGACATCGGGGCGGGGGAGTTCACCGCCGTGATGGGGCCGTCGGGCTCCGGCAAGTCGACGCTCATGCACGTCGCCGCGGGGCTCGACGCGGTGAGCACCGGGCGGGTCACGATCGACGGGGTCGACATCACCGGCCTCGGGGACCGCGAGCTCACCGAACTGCGCCGTCGCCGGCTCGGGTTCGTGTTCCAGTCCTTCAACCTCGTCCCGACGCTCGACGTGCGGGAGAACATCCGGCTGCCGTTCCTGCTCGGTGGGCACCAGCCGAGCCGGGACGAGTCGGCGTGGATCGACCGGCTCGTCGACCTGCTCGGCCTGGGTGACCGTCTGACCCACCGGCCGCACCAACTCTCCGGCGGACAGCAGCAGCGCGTCGCGATCGCGCGTGCGCTCGCGTCGCGTCCCGCCGTGGTGGTCGCGGACGAGCCGACGGGCGCCCTCGACTCGCGCACCGGGCGTGACGTCCTCGCGATCCTCCGCGGCGCCGTGCAGGAGTGGGGGCAGAGCGTCGTCATGGTCACGCACGACCCGACGGCCGCCGCGAACGCGGACCGCATCCTCTTCCTCGCCGACGGGCGGATCGTGGACGACCGCCCGTCGATGACCGCCGCCGAGATCTCGGCGACGATGCTCGGGATGGAGGCAGCCGCGTGACCGGCCTGCGCACGTTCGCCCCGACGGTCCTCGTCGCAGCCCTCGGCACGACGTTCGGGTCCGCCCTCGTCATCGCTCCCGGCATCGTGACCCAGGCGATGGCTGCCGCGGGTCTCGACGACCTCGCACCCGTCCGGGCGATCCTGTCCGTCGTCGGGTGGCTCTTCCTCGGCATCGCCCTCTACGTCGGTGCGATCGTGACGGCGAACACCTGCGCCACGATCATCGCGGGGCAGACCCGCATGATCGCACTCCAGCGGTTGATCGGGGCGACGGGCGCCACCCTGCGTGCCCGGACGACCCGCACCGGCCTCGTCGTCGGTGCCGTCGGCGGCGCGGTGGGCACCGTCGTCGGCACCGGGCTGTCCGCGTGCTTCGTCGCGGTCCTGCGGAGCACCGGCTTCCTCCCGGACACCACCTACACGCTCGTCCCGTGGGAACTCGTGCTGCCGCTCGTCGCCGTGGTCCTGGCGACCTGGGGCGCGTTCGCGGTCGGGTCCCGCCGGGTGCTGACGGTCACGCCGCTGCAGGCGCTGTCATCGACCGTCGAGCCGAGCCACGCCGACGTCCGGTCGGGCCGGGCGCGGACGGTCTGGGCGGTCCTGCTCATGACGGTCGGTGCGCTGCTGATGGTGCTCGGTCTCGTCCTCAGCCCCGCCACGCCCGCGGCCGTCCTGCCGGCGGCCCTCGGCGGGTTCGTCTCCTTCGCCGGGGTCGCGATCGGCGCGACGATCGTGATGCCCCCGGTCCTGCAGCTCATCGGCCGGATCGGGTCGCGTGACCCGGTCGTCCTGCTCGCCGGTCGCAACGCGATGCGGGCACCGGGACGGTCGTCACGGGCCACCATCGGGCTCGTCATCGGCGTGACCCTGCTCGTCACCTTCGCGGTCGCGCTCGGGATCATGCAGCACGTGGTCGAGACCCAGATGGCGGCGATGGGCGACGGTTCCCTGCCGGCGGACGCGGTCCAGGCGCAGCGGGACTTCTTCGTGCAGCTGAACGCCGTCGTGAGCGTGATCGTCGGGTTCTCCGCGGTGATCGCCGCGGTCGGCGTCGTGAACGCCCTCGCGCTCGGCGTGCTCCAGCGTCGTCGTGAGCTCGGCCTGCTTCGCGTCCTCGGGCTGACCGGGGCGCAGGTCCGACGCATGATCGTGACCGAGGCCGTGCAGATGGTCGTCGCCGCGGTCGTCACCGGACTCGTCCTCGGCACCCTGTACGGCTGGGTCGGCGGGCAGACGATGCTCGGCTCGCTCGGGACGGTCGTCACGCCCGTGCTGCCGCCGCTGACCGTCGCGGTCGTGGTGGTGGGGGCCCTCGTGCTCGCGGTCGTCGCCACGGTCGCACCGGTCCGGCGGGCCATGCGGGTGTCACCGACCGAGGCGCTCGCCGTCGACTGACCGCACGGGTCGGGAGGAGCGTCCGGGACGTCATCCACTTGCAACGCGCTGGTGTACCAGTGCTACGGTGGCAGCGATGTACTCGGCGCTCCTCCTCCTTCGCTGCCGCGACGAGGCCTGACACACGGCCCACCTCGTCGCGGAGTCCGTCGTGGCCCCCCACAGCGCCGATGCCGGCGAGACGACGAAAGCGACGACCATGCAGAACACCCAGCGCCCCTCCGGGATGCCGATCCACAAGTACGTTCCCTTCCACGAGCAGATCCGCGTCGACCTGCCCGACCGCACCTGGCCGACGAAGCGCATCGACCGGGCGCCTCGGTGGTGCGCCGTGGACCTCCGCGACGGCAACCAGGCCCTGATCGACCCGATGGACTCCGAGCGCAAGCGGGCCATGTTCGACCTGCTCGTCCGGATGGGCTACAAGGAGATCGAGGTCGGCTTCCCGAGCGCATCGCAGACCGACTTCGACTTCGTCCGGTCGCTCATCGAGGACGGCGCGATCCCGGACGACGTCACGATCCAGGTGCTGACCCAGGCGCGTGAGCACCTCATCGACCGCACGTACGAGGCGATCGACGGGGCGAAGCAGGCCATCGTGCACCTCTACAACTCGACGTCCATCGTCCAGCGCGAGGTCGTCTTCCGCACCGACGTGCAGGGCGTCGTCGACATCGCCGTCGCGGGCGCCCGGATGTGCAACGCGGCCGAGGCCCGGCTGCAGCACGGCACGCAGGTGTTCTACGAGTACTCGCCCGAGTCCTACACGGGCACCGAGCTCGAGGTCGCGGCGCAGATCTGCAACGCCGTGCTGGAGGTCTTCGAGCCGACCCCCGACCGCAAGGTGATCATCAACCTCCCGGCGACGGTCGAGATGGCCACGCCCAACGTCTACGCCGACTCGATCGAGTGGATGTCGCGCAACCTCGACCACCGCGAGGACGTCATCCTGTCGCTGCACCCGCACAACGACCGCGGCACCGCCGTCGCCGCCGCCGAGCTCGGCTACATGGCCGGGGCGGACCGCATCGAGGGATGCTTGTTCGGCAACGGCGAGCGCACCGGCAACGTGGACCTCGTCGCCCTCGGCATGAACCTGTTCACGCAGGGCATCGACCCCGAGGTCGACTTCTCGGACATCGACCAGGTCAAGCGCACCGTCGAGTACTGCAACCAGCTGCCGGTGCCCGAGCGGCAGCCCTGGGCCGGCGACCTGGTCTACACGGCGTTCAGCGGTTCGCACCAGGACGCCATCAACAAGGGCTTCGAGGCGATGCAGGCCAAGGCCTCCGCCGCGGGGAAGTCCGTCGACGACATCGCCTGGGCGGTGCCGTACCTGCCCGTCGACCCGAAGGACATCGGCCGCTCGTACGAGGCCGTCATCCGCGTCAACTCGCAGTCCGGCAAGGGCGGCGTCGCGTACCTGCTCAAGACCGACCACGCGATCGACCTGCCCCGCAAGCTGCAGATCGAGTTCTCCGGCGTGGTGCAGCAGCGCACCGACACCGAGGGCGGTGAGTTCTCGTCCGACCGGATCTGGGACCTGTTCCGCGACGAGTACCTGCCGGCCGACGACGAGTCGGACAAGTGGGGCCGGTACGAGATCACGAAGACGGCGACGTCGAGCGACTTCGACGGCACCACGGAGCTCCACGTCGCGATGCGTGTCGACGAGGGGTCCGTCGCCGCCGATGCAGTCGGCACCGGTCCGGTCGACGCGTTCCTCACCGTCATGCGGGAGCAGGGCGTCGCGGTCACGCTGTACGACTACTCCGAGCACACGATGAGCGCCTCGGGTGACGCGAAGGCCGCCGCCTACGTCGAGCTCGACGTGGACGGCACCCGGCTGTGGGGCGTCGGGATCGACGCCGACATCGCGACCGCCTCGCTCAAGGCGATCGTCTCCGCGGTGAACCGGGCCGTGCGCGCCGGGGCCGCGACCGGGACGCCGGAGCTGGTCACGGCGTAGGACGCCAGCGCTCTCGGGAGGCGCGGTGCGGGTCCGTCCCACACCGCGCCTCCCGTCTGTGGACGTGTCGTCGACCGGGCGGATCCCGTCACGCTCGGTGTCGTCCGGCGACGGGATCTGCCCGCCGGACGGAACTCACGCGGTGTGTCGTGCCCGCTCGGCGCCGACCGGACAGGACGCCGACGACCGGTCGTCGCGCGGCATCGGCGGTGCCGCGAGCGGGTGGATTCCGTCACGCTCGGCGTCGTCCGTCGACGGCGGTGCGTCGAGCGGGCGGGTTCGGTCACGCTCGGCGTCGCCCGGCGACGGCGGTGCGTCGAGCGGGCGGGTTCGGTCACGCTCGGCGTCGTCCGGCGCCGGGATCTGCCCGCTCGGGAGACCGCGCGCGGCGCGTCTCGCTCGCTCGGCGCTCGGCGCTCGGCGCTCGTAGCTCGGGAGACGCCGCTCCGCGCTCGGCGCCGGCCTCGCCGCCGGCACCCGGTGTCAGCGCCGCGGGGGATACTGGGGCAATGCCGCTGTACCGGGACGAGTGCGTCGTGCTGCGCACCCACAAGCTCGGCGAGGCCGACCGCATCGTCACCATGCTGAGCCGGCAGCACGGCAAGATCCGGGCGGTGGCCAAGGGGGTACGGCGCACGGCGTCGAAGTTCGGGTCGCGACTCGAGCCGTTCATGGTCGTCGACGCGCAGTTCTACGAGGGTCGGTCGCTCGACATCGTCACCCAGGCCGAGAGCCTCGGCTCGTACGGTGCCCAGATCGTCACCGACTACGGCGCCTACACGGCGGCCAGCGCCATGGTCGAGACGGCGGACCGGTTGAGCGAGGCGGACGCCGGGCTCCAGCAGTACCTGCTGCTCGTCGGTGCCCTGCGCTCACTGTCCAGGCACGAGCACGTCGTCAGCGCCACGCTCGACTCGTACCTGCTCCGGGCGATGAGCATCGCGGGGTGGGCGCCGTCGTTCGGTGACTGTGCGGTGACGGGGGAGCCCGGGCCGCACACCGCCTTCGTCGTGCAGCTCGGCGGGGTGGTGGCGGACCGTGCAGCGCCGCCCGGGACGCCCCGGCTCGACACCGACACGCTCGGCCTGCTCGGGGCACTGCTCGCCGGGGACTGGTCGACCGTCGACGCCTCCGACGAGCGGACGCGGTCGCGGGCCTCCGGCGTGGTGGCGGCCTACGCCCAGTGGCACCTGGAACGATCGCTCCGGTCACTGCCCCACGTGGACCGCAGTGAACACCCCGCTCCGGTCGCACCGACCCCCGGTGGGGTTCCGGCAGCCGTGGCCGCCACCCCGGCGCCCGCCGTGCCCGTCACGTCCGATCACGAAGGAACACCTGCATGAGCCCACGCCGGTCCGCGTCCGAAGCCGTGTCCGAGGGACTGCGACCCGTCGACTGGACGGGGGAGCAGCCGCCGGCGATCCCGGCGCAGTTCGTCCCGGAGCACGTGGCGATCGTCATGGACGGCAACGGCCGCTGGGCGAACCAGCGTGGCCTGACGCGGGTCGAGGGGCACAAGGCCGGCGAGGCCTCGCTGCTCGACGTCGTCGCGGGCGCGATCCAGATCGGCGTCAAGCACGTGTCGGCGTACGCGTTCTCGACCGAGAACTGGAAGCGGTCGCCGGACGAGGTCCGCTTCCTGATGGGCTTCAACCGCGAGGTCATCCATCGCCGTCGCGACCAGCTGCACGCGTGGGGTGTCCGGGTGCGGTGGGCGGGCCGGCGACCCCGGCTCTGGCGGAGCGTCGTCGACGAGCTGCAGACCGCGGAGCGGATGACCGCCGACAACGACGTCTGCACCCTCACGATGTGCGTCAACTACGGCGGGCGGAACGAGATCGTCGACGCGGTCCGGGGCATGGCCGAGGACGTCGCCGCCGGTCGGATGAAGCCGAGCCAGGTGACGGAGAAGGCCCTGGCCAAGCGGCTCTACGTGCCCGAGCTGCCCGACGTGGACCTGTTCCTGCGGAGCTCGGGCGAGCAGCGGACGTCGAACTTCATGCTGTGGCAGTCCGCGTACGCGGAGATGGTGTTCCTCGACCAGCTCTGGCCGGACTTCCGCCGCACCGACCTGTGGGGAGCGATCGAGGAGTACGCGCGCCGCGACCGACGCTACGGCGGCGCGGTGGACGCACCGACCGCCTGACGGGAGGCCCGTGGCGGCGCCGCCACGGGCCTCCCGTCCGACCCGCGGCCGGCCGGGCGGCCGTCGGTGCCGACACGAGACCCGTGCCACGGACAGCGCGCCGCGCCTCACGTGAGCAGGTGCGCCACCCCACGGACCGCCTCCAGCGCCGCCCGCACGCTCGGCACGCGGTCCGCGCCGCGGGCGACCACGACCTCGACCCGTCGTGCCAGCGCGTCGTCGGCCGGCGTGACCGCCACACCGGACGGTACGACGGTGGTCGACAGCGCCAGCCGGGGCAGCAGGGCGACGCCGAGTCCGGCCGCGACCAGCCCGACGACCGCCGCGGCGTTGTCGGTCTCGAGCACGATCTCCGGCGTGAACCCGGACGCCGCGCACGACGCGAGCAGGTGCCCACGGCACCGCGGACAACCGCCGATCCACCGGGCGTCCCGGAACGCGGCGAGGTCGGCTGCCCGGTCCCCGGGCGGCACCGCACCCGCGGCGGTGACGAGCGCGAGCGGATCGCGCCCGAGCACGCGCGTGGTCAGGGTCGGATCGTTCGCGGAGTCGTCCTGCAGTGCATGCGAGAAGGTCAGGGCGACGTCGACCTCGCCGCGCCGGAGCAGTTCGACGGCCTCGGGGGGCTCGGCCTCGACGTACGACGTCACCACCCCGGGGCTGTCCGTCGCCAGCGCCGCGAGCACCGGGGGCACGAGGGTCGACGACGCGCTCGGGAAGCCGGCGAGCCGCACCCGCCCGCGGGCGAGACCGCCGACCGCGTCGAGGTCCTCTCGTGCTGCGGCCAGGGCCGCCTCGACGTGCAGGGCGTGGTCGGCGAGGACGCGCCCGGACTCCGTCAGGGTCGCACCGCGGCCGCCGCGGAGCACGAGGTCGTGCCCGAGCCGCTGTTCGGCGCGTGTGAGCAACTGGCTGACGGCGGGCTGGCTGTAGCCGAGCGCCGCGGCCGCACGGCTGATCGACCCGCCGTCACGCACGGCGAGCAGGACCCGGAGCAGCTGCGGTTCGATGGACTCCACAACACGATGTTATGGGTCCCCGAAGAAGCCTGCCCTGGCGTGATGGCGCCGGCCGTCGGAGCCTGGGGGCATGGACTCCTTCGTCGACGGATCGGGCTACCTCGCCGCCTGCACCGCCGGGCTCCCCACGCTCGGCACCCTGGCCGCACAGCGGGCGGACCTCGACGCGTGGTCGCGCGCCGCGACCTCGCCCGCGACGTACGGCGCCCTGGTCGAGGAGGGCCGTGCGCTCTTCGCGGGCATCGTCGGCGTGGACGCCGCACGGGTGGCGACGGGGTCGCAGACCTCGGCGATGGTGGCACTCGTCGCTGCGTCACTGCCGGACGGTGCCGAGGTCGTCGTCCCCGACGGCGACTTCTCGTCGATCGTCTTCCCGTTCCTCGTGCAGGCGCACCGCGGCGTCACGGTCCGCAGTGTCCCGCTCGAGCGACTCGCCGACGCCGTCCGCCCGGGCACCGCGCTCGTCGCCTGGTCCGCCGTGCAGTCCGCCACCGGCGTGGTGACCGACCCCGCCCCGGTCCTCGACGCGGCGCGCGCCGCCGGTGCCCTCACCCTCTGCGACCTCACCCAGGCCGCGGGCGTCCTGCCGGTGTCCGCCGCGCCGTTCGACGTCACGGTCACGCACGCCTACAAGTGGTTGTGCGCACCGCGCGGCGTCGCCTTCGCGACGTTCTCCGATGCGGCGCTGGAGCGCGTCCGCCCCGTGCAGGCCGGCTGGTACGCGGGAGCGGACGTCTGGTCCTCGTGCTACGGCCCGACCATGCAGCTCGCCGACGACGCCCGCCGTTTCGACGTGTCCCCGGCATGGCAGGCGTGGCCGGGGGCGGTCGCCGCCCTGCGACACCTCGCGTCCGTCGACGCCGGTTCGGCCTGGAGGCACGCGACCGGTCGCACGGACCGGCTCGCCGACGCGCTCGGGACGCCCCGGTCCGGTCAGGCGATCACGACCTTCCCCGACCCGGACGGGTCGGCCCTCCGCGCCCTGACCGCGGCGGGGGTCACGGC
Source organism: Curtobacterium sp. MR_MD2014 (assembly GCF_000772085.1). NCBI lineage: Bacteria > Bacillati > Actinomycetota > Actinomycetes > Micrococcales > Microbacteriaceae > Curtobacterium > Curtobacterium sp. MR_MD2014. The sequence continues at coordinate 1,451,164 of NZ_CP009755.1, forward strand.
GAGCGGACGGGCGGGCCGGCTGCGCCTGGCCTTCCACCTGTGGAACGACGACGCCGACGTCGACCGGGTCGTCGCGGTGCTGGGCGCGGTGGAGGGGTTCCGTCCCGCGGGGTGAGCCGGGCCGTCCACGGGTGCCGCGACCGGCGTCCGTCGGTCGCCTCGGGGCCGGTACGCTTGCCCGGTACCGTTCCCGCACCGGGCACCCAGTCCGGCGAACTCAGGAGTCCTCTTGGCACCGTCCTCCCGTCTCGACAGCGTCATCGCCCTGGCCAAGGGCCGTGGCTTCGTCTTCCAGTCGGGGGAGATCTACGGCGGATCCCGCTCCGCGTGGGACTACGGGCCCCTCGGCGTCGAGCTGAAGGAGAACATCAAGCGCCAGTGGTGGCAGCGGTTCGTCCGCGGCCGCGGCGACATGGTCGGCCTCGACTCCGCCGTGATCCTGCCCCGCAAGGTGTGGGAGGCCTCGGGTCACGTCGCCACCTTCACCGACCCGCTCGTCGAGTGCCTGCACTGCCACCACCGGTTCCGCGAAGACCACCTGCTCGAGGCGTTCGAGGCGAAGAAGGGTCGAGCGCCCGAGGGCGGCATGGCCGAGGTGCCGTGCCCGAACTGCGGCACCCGGGGCGAGTGGACCGAGCCGCGCGAGTTCTCCGGCATGCTCAAGACCTACCTCGGCCCGGTCGAGTCCGAGGAAGGGCTGAACTTCCTCCGCCCGGAGACGGCGCAGGGCATCTTCGTCGACTTCGCGCAGGTCGTCACGACGAGCCGCATGAAGCCCCCGTTCGGCATCGGCCAGGTCGGCAAGGCGTTCCGCAACGAGATCACGCCCGGCAACTTCATCTTCCGCACGCGCGAGTTCGAGCAGATGGAGATCGAGTACTTCGTGCCGCCGGCCGACGTCGACACCCACTACGAGCAGTGGATCGCCGACGCGGTGGCGTTCTTCACCGACCTCGGCATCGACCCCGAGAACCTGCGACGCTTCGACGTGCCCGACGGCGAGCGCGCGCACTACTCGGACGCCACCGCGGACATCGAGTACCGCTTCGGGTTCGCCGGCTCCGAGTGGGGCGAGCTCATGGGCGTCGCGAACCGCACCGACTTCGACCTGAACAACCACATCGAGTCGTCGGGCAAGGACCTGCGCTTCTTCGACCAGGCCGCGAACGAGAAGTACGTGCCGTACGTCATCGAGCCGTCGTTCGGGCTCACCCGTGCGCTCATGGCGTTCCTGCTCGACGCGTACCACGAGGACGAGGCCCCGAACGCGAAGGGCGGCGTCGACAAGCGCACCGTCCTGCGCCTCGACCCGCGGCTGGCGCCGGTCAAGGCCGCGGTGCTCCCGCTGTCCCGCAACGAGCAGCTGTCGCCGGTGGCGCGCGGGCTCGCCGACGACCTGCGGAAGCACTGGAACGTCGACTTCGACGACGCCGGCGCGATCGGTCGTCGCTACCGTCGCCACGACGAGATCGGCACGCCGTTCTGCATCACGGTCGACTTCGACACGCTCGACGACAAGGCGGTCACGGTGCGTGAGCGCGACACCATGTCGCAGGAGCGCGTCTCGCTCGACCAGCTGCAGGGCTACCTGGCGCAGCGCCTCCTCGGCGCGTAGCGCGCGCGGCTGCTGCGGCAGCACCTGCCGCTGCCGCTGCCGCGGTCAGCGATCGCCGGTGCGACCTGCCGCTGCACAACCGAAAGCACCCCGAACCACGGAATCGCGTTGTTCGGGGTGCCTCTCGTTGTGCACGGCGCACGAGACACGGCGCACGAGACACGGTGCGCGAGGAGCGGGTCGTGACCGCGGGAATGCGCGGGCAGGGGCCGGGCTTGCACCTCGTGTGAACGAGTCTGTGAAGGTCGATGTCTGGTCGGACATCGCATGCCCCTGGTGCTACATCGGCAAGCGGAAGTTCGAGGCCGGCGTCGCCGCGTTCGCCTCCTCGCCCGAGGCCCAGCCGGTCGAGGTCGAGTACCACTCGTTCGAGCTGAGCCCGGACACCCCGGTCGACTTCGAGGGCACCGAGGCCGAGTTCCTCTCGCAGCACAAGGGCCTGCCGGTGCAGCAGGCACAGCAGATGATCGACCAGGTCGCCGGCATCGCCTCGTCCGTCGGGCTGCACTACGACTACGACGCACTGCGCCACACGAACACCGTCAAGGCGCACCAGGTCATCCACCTGGCGAAGCAGCACGGCAAGCAGCTCGAGATGGTCGAGCGCCTCTTCACCGCGTACTTCGAGCGCGGCGAGCACGTCGGACAGGACGAGTCCCTGGCCGACCTCGGCGCCTCGATCGGTCTGGACCGCGACGAGGTCCTGGCGACCCTGCGCGACGACGCCCAGCTCGCCGCCGTCCGGGCCGACCAGGCCCAGGCGCAGGCGTTCGGGATCAACGGCGTCCCGTTCTTCGTCATCGACGGCAAGTACGGCGTCTCCGGCGCACAGGACCCGGCGGCGTTCGAGCAGGTGCTCCGCCAGGTCGTCGCGCTCCGCGACGTGACGCCCGAGGAGCTCGCGGCGCAGCAGCAGCGTGCCGCGGACGACGCGACCGCGGACGCGGAGGCGACCCGGTGACCGGCGTGACGACGACCGGCCCGGTCGAGCCGGGCCTCCAGGCCGACGACCGGGAGGCGCGACCCGCCCTGCTCACGCTCGTCACGCCCGGCGGTGCGCCGGTCTGCGAGGGTGACAGTTGCTTCGTCCCCGGTGCCGAGGGCGACTGGACCGAGGTCCCCGACTGAGCCGTCCGCTAGCGGACGGGCTCCTCATCGGTGATGTCGGCGACGGTCGCGTCGTAGGCGGCGACGAGCGCGTCGCCGTCGACGAAGGCACTCGCGCCGTGCCGGCCGGCACCGAGCGCGATGCGGCGGCCCAGGACGCGTTCGTCGGCGTACACCGGCAGGTCGCCGGTCGCGCCGATCGGCGTGATCGTGCCGCGCTCGTAGCCCGAGGCCTCGAGCGCGGTCGCTGCGTCGGGCATCGACAGCTTGTTGACGCCGACGACGGTGCGGAGCTTCTTCCAGGCGATGCTGCGGCCGCCCGGCACCAGCGCGAGCAGGAAGCCACCGTCGTGACGCTTGACGACGAGCGTCTTCACGATGTCGCTCGGGTCGATGCCGAGCAGGGCGGCGGCACCCTCGAGGGAGTCGGCGGCGGGGCGCTGGACGACGTCCACCGCGAGCCCTCGGGCGGCGGCGTCGGCGTCGAACCGGGCGATCGCGGAGTCGGTCATGTGGAGAACGCTACCGGCGCGGACACGCGTGGGAGAATGGAGCACGTATGACGATCACCGACGCGCCCACCACGGCGCCCCGCACGGCGAAGCCCCTGCGCATCGGCCCCATCGAGGTCGAGGCGCCGGTCGTGCTCGCGCCGATGGCGGGCATCACGAACATGGCCTACCGCCGGCTCTGCCGCGAGTACGGCGCCGGACTCTACGTCTGCGAGATGATCACCTCGCGGGCGCTGGTCGAACGGACTCCGGTGTCGATGCAGCTCATCCAGCACCACGAGTCGGAGACGCCGCGGTCCATCCAGCTGTACGGCGTCGAGCCGAACACCGTGGCCGAGGCGGCGACGATCCTGGTGGGCGAGGACCGCGCCGACCACATCGACCTCAACTTCGGGTGTCCGGTGCCGAAGGTCACGCGGAAGGGCGGGGGAGCGGCCCTGCCGTGGAAGACCGACCTCTTCAAGGACCTCGTCGAGAAGACGGTCAAGGCCGCCGGCGACGTCCCGGTCACGGTGAAGATGCGCAAGGGCATCGACGCCGACCACCTGACCTACCTCGACGCGGCACGCATCGCCCGCGACGCCGGTGTCGCCGCGATCTCGCTGCACGCCCGCACCGCGAACGAGCACTACTCGGGGCAGGCGGACTGGTCCGCGATCGCCACGTTGAAGGAGACGATCACCGACATCCCGGTGCTCGGCAACGGCGACATCTGGTCCGCCGCCGACGCCCTGCGCATGGTCGACGAGACCGGCTGCGACGGTGTCGTGGTCGGCCGCGGATGCCTGGGTCGGCCGTGGCTGTTCGGCGACCTGGCGGCGGCGTTCCGCGGTGAGGACGTGCGCGCGATGCCCTCGCTCGGCGACGTCGCGACCGCCTTCCGTCGACACACCGAGCTGCTCGTCGAGTTCTTCGGGTCCGAGGACCACGGGTGCCGCGACGCCCGGAAGCACGTCTCCTGGTACTTCAAGGGGTACCCGATCGGCGGCGACGTCCGCTCGGCGCTCTCCATGGCCTCGAGCCTGCAGGAGATCGACGACCTGCTCGGGCAGCTCGACTGGTCGGCGCCGTACCCCGGTGCGGACGTCGAGGGCCCGCGAGGCCGCGCCGGGCACCCGAAGCGCACGGCGCTGCCGGACCGCTGGCTCGAGTCGCGCGACGTGGACGCCGAGTTCCGCAAGGTCCTCGCCGCCGCCGAGCTGCACCACAGCGGCGGATGAGCGCCACCGCCTCGTACGGGCCGGCCGACGCGGAACGCTGGCTGCCCGAGACCCACGGCAACCGTCGCTCCGACTTCGCCCGGGACCGCGCCCGCCTGCTGCACTCGAGCGCGCTCCGACGCCTCGCCGCGAAGACCCAGGTGCTCAGCCCGACCACCGGACTCGACTTCGCCCGCAACCGCCTGACGCACTCGCTCGAGGTCGCGCAGGTCGGGCGCGAGCTCGCCGACTCCCTCGGGCTCGACCCCGACGTCGTCGACACCGCGTGCCTGGCGCACGACATCGGGCACCCGCCGTTCGGGCACAACGGCGAGACCGCCGTGAATGCCTGGGCGGCGGACATCGGCGGCTTCGAGGGCAACGCCCAGACGCTGCGGCTGCTGACCCGCCTCGAGCCGAAGGTCTACGGCGACGGACCCGACGACGAGCGCCCGTACGGGCTCAACCTGACCCGGGCCTCGCTCGACGCGAGCTGCAAGTACCCGTGGCCGGCGGCGCAGGGCGTCGCCGAGGCATCTTCGGGGCGCACCAAGTTCGGGTTCTACGACGACGACCACGACGCCTTCGCGTGGCTCCGGCGCGGTGCTCCGCGTCGGCAGCGGTGCATCGAGGCGCAGGTCATGGACCTGTCCGACGACATCGCCTACTCGGTGCACGACTTCGAGGACGCCGTCGTCGCGGGCTTCATCGACGTCGCGGCCCTGGGCGACCGGGTCGGCGAGAACGACATCGTCACCGCCATGCACGCCTGGGTCGGGTCGGACCTCAGCCGTGACGAACTGCTCGAGGCCTTCGACCGGCTCCGGTCGCTGCCGCTGTGGATGACGTCGTACGACGGGTCGCGGCGGGACATGGCGCGGCTCAAGAACCTCACCTCGCAGCTCATCGGACGGTTCGCGCGGACGGCGACGGCGGCAACTCGCGAGTCCTACGCGTCCGGGTCCCTCGTGCGGTTCGCGGCCTCGGTCGTCACCCCGCCGGAGATCATCGGCGAGATCGCGGTGCTCAAGGGCATCGTCGCGGCGTTCGTCATGACCCACGGCGACCGGCAGCCCGTGTACGAGGACCAGCGTCGCGTGCTCACCGAGCTGCTCGACGCCCTGGCGGCGACGGGCAGTGCGGACCTCGAGCCGGGCTTCGCGGCGGACTGGCGTTCGGCGTCCGACGACGCCGGGCGGTTGCGGGCCGTGGTCGACCAGGTCGCGAGCCTGACGGACCAGGGGGCGCTGGCGTGGCACAAGCGACTCGTGGTGGGGGACCGGGAGACGACGCACATCGCGGTCTGACGCCGGCGTGCGAGACGCCGCCGTGTGGACGGGACGCCGCCGTGAGGGCGAGACGCCGTCGGATCTGGGTCCGGTTCGTCGACCCGGCACCGTCCCGGGCGGACGGCGCCGTCTCGCTGGGACCGGAGTGGCTCCTGCCCGGCCGCCGCGCGTGTCGACGTGCGCACCGACCGAGGTGGGGCGCGTGCTGATCGTGCACCGCGCCTCCCGGCCGTCGTGCTCTCCACAGGCGGACACGGACCGTCCTCCGGCACCGGCCGCACGAACTAGGATCGAGGGGTGGCTGGCAGGATCGCGCGGAACGACATCGACGAGGTCCGCTCGCGTGTCAACATCGCCGACGTCGTCGGCGACCACGTCACGCTGAAGTCGGCGGGCGTCGGCTCGCTGAAGGGGCTCTGCCCGTTCCACGACGAGCGCTCCCCGTCGTTCCACGTGCGGCCGCAGGTCGGCCGGTACCACTGCTTCGGGTGCGGCGAGGACGGCGACGTCTTCGAGTTCATCATCAAGATGGACCACACGACGTTCCAGGAAGCGGTCGAGCGCATGGCCGCGAAGATCGGCTTCACGCTCCACTACGAAGAGGGCGACGGCCCGCGCACCGACTACAACCAGCGCGCGCGGCTGATCGCCGCGAACGAGGCAGCGCTCGAGTTCTACCAGTCGCAGCTCACCTCGGCGGCTGCCGAGCCCGCGCGACGCTTCCTCGGGGAGCGCGGCTTCGACCCCGCCGCAGCACAGCACTTCGGCGTGGGTTTCGCGCCGCAGTCGTACGACGCCACGCGTGAGCACCTGCGGGGCCGTGGGTTCTCGATGGACGAGATCCTCGCGGCGGGACTCGCCGGACAGGGTGACCGCTCGCCGTACGACCGGTTCCGCGGACGCCTCGTGTGGCCGATCCGTGACGTGACCGGTGCGACGATCGGCTTCGGCGCGCGTCGACTGCTCGACGACGACAAGGGCCCGAAGTACCTCAACACCCCCGAGACGCCGATCTACCACAAGAGCCAGGTCCTCTACGGGCTCGACCTCGCCCGGAAGGACATCTCCAAGGGCAAGCAGGTCGTGATCGTCGAGGGCTACACCGACGTCATGGCGTGCCACCTCGCCGGTGTGACGACCGCCGTCGCGACGTGCGGCACCTCGTTCGGTGTCGACCACATCAAGGTCCTCCGGCCGATGCTCGGCGACGTCAGCGGTGCCGACCCGAACGCCAACGGCGAGGTGGTCTTCACGTTCGACCCCGACGAGGCCGGGCAGCGTGCCGCCTCGCGGGCGTTCGCCGAGGAGCAGCGCTTCGCAGCGCAGACCTACGTCGCGGTGGCTCCCGGCGGGCTCGACCCGTGCGACCTCCGACTCGCGCGAGGCGACGACGCGATCCGCCGGCTCGTCAGCGCGAAGCGCCCGATGTTCGAGTTCATGATCCGTCGGACGCTCGACGGCCACGACCTCGAGACCGTCGAGGGGCGGGTCAGCGCACTGCGGGCCGCCGCGCCGGTCCTCGCCGGGATCCGCGACCGCTCCCTCACGCAGGGGTACGTCCGCGAACTCGCCGGGTGGCTCGGCATGGACATCCCGGACGTCCGGCGGGCGGTCGACTCGGCGCGTCAGCGCGCGTCCGCAGCGCGCACCGACCGGACGGGAGGCCCGGTGCCGGTCGGTCAGGCCGGTCTCGGTGGTGAGCTGGTCGCCCCGCCCGAGGAGCCCGTGGCCGGTCTGCGGCTGCTGCCGAACGACCCGATCACCCGGATGGAGCGCGACGCCGTGATGGCGATGGTGCAGCAGCCCGGGTACGTGGGCGCACCGCTCATCTGGCTCGCGGCCGGCGCGACGTTCTCGGCGCCGATGCTGTCGGTCGTGCGGGACGCCGTGGTCGCCAACGTCGACTCGATCGGCGCGGGGGACTGGCTCGACCGGTTGCTGCAGGACGTGCCGGCGCCGTTCCGCGGTCTCGTGCAGGAGCTCGCACTCGCACCGATCCCGGCTCGCACCGACGAGGACCTGGCGCTCTACGCCCGGAGCATCGTCGTGGCCCTGGTCGAGCGGGACCTGCTCGCCCGCAAGGCCTCGCTGCTCGGGCAGTTGCAGCGGGCCGACCCGCACGAGCAGTCCGACCGGCGCGCCGAGATCCAGCGCCAGCTCGTCGACATCGACGCGCAGCGGATGCGCCTCCGCGCCGACGCCGAGGCGGCAGCGCAGGGCTGAGCCGTCCCGCGAGGGGCGGCAGCGCGTCGTCGCCCGGCCACTCGTGCTGGCCCGCTCGGTCGCGCGGCCACTCGTGCTGGCCCGCACGGTCGCGCGGCCACTCGTGCTGGACCCCAGGGTCGCGCGACCACTCGTGCTGGACCCCAGGGTCACGCGGCCACTCGTGCTGGACCCCAGGGTCGCGCGACCTGCCGCGTGCGGTCGATCTGGTCGCAGGACTCGCCGCCGCGACCCGAACTGAGCGGCAGGTCACGCGACCAGGGCGCGAGCACCATCCGCCGTCGCCGTCGCCGCCGCCGCCGTCGCCGCCGCCGCAGCGGGCAGGGATCGCCGCGTGGACGACGTCGAGCGGGTGGGGATCGGTGCCCGGAGACGCCGAGGGTGCCGTACTCCGCCCGCTCGGTGTCCCGCCGTGGCCCGGCCACTCGCACTGGCCGTTCCGGTCGCACGACGTGCCGTGTGCGGTCGTCCTGGTCGCACGACCCGCCGCCGCGGCCCGAACTGAGCGGCAAGTCGTGCAACCCGAACGCGAGCACCACCGACCGGCGCCGGGCGGGCAGGACGTGCCGCGCGCGTGACGTCGGGTGGGTGGGATGTGTCGGCCGGGGAGGTCGAGCGTGACGGATCTCGCCCGCTCGGCAGCGGGCAGCGGGCAGCGGGCAGCGGGCAGCCGCTCGCCCGCCCGGTGGCAGGCAGCGGCCCGACCTCCGGCCCCCGTTGCACCACGCAACTTTCGTGCGCGACACGCCGCTGGGTGACGCGCGCATCATGCGCCACGCGACGCGGTCGTGCATTACAAGGGTGTAAACAAATGTCCCTCGAATCGTGGACTTCCGTGTCAGGGTGGTACCAATGAGCGTTCCCGGCGGGCCTCACAGTCGATCCACCGCCCTCCGCGGGACCCCTTGCGAACCATCACCGAGAGAGAGAGCGGACATGGCATCCGTATCCAAGTGGGGCAGGCGCGGCATCGCGCTCGGCGCCGGGGCAGCAGCGACGGCGCTGGTGCTGACGGGCTGCGCGAGCAGCAGCGTCTCCGACACCGACCTCAACGGCCTGAGCATCGGCACGACGGACAAGGTCACGTCCCTCGATCCGGCCGGGTCCTACGACAACGGCTCCTTCGCCGTGCAGAACCAGGTGTTCCCGTTCCTGATGAACACCCCCGTCGGCAGCCCCGACGTCAAGCCGGACATCGCCGAGAGCGGCGAGTTCACGAACGACACGACCTACACGGTGAAGCTCAAGAGCGGGCTGAAGTTCGCGAACGGCAACGACCTCACCTCGAGTGACGTCAAGTTCTCGTTCGAGCGCGAGCTGAAGATCAACAACGAGAACGGTCCGCAGTCGCTGCTCGCCAACCTCAAGAGCATCGAGACCCCGGACGACACCACGGTCGTCTTCAACCTCGACCACGCCGACCAGACCTGGCCGCAGGTGCTCTCGAGCCCCGCAGGCCCGATCGTCGACGAGCAGGTCTTCTCGGCGGACGAGCTCACCCCGGCGGCGGACATCGTCAAGGGCAAGGCGTTCGCCGGGCAGTACGAGATCACCTCGTACAAGGAGAACGACACCATCCAGTACTCGGCGAACCCCGAGTACGACGGGCTCCTCGGCAAGGCGAAGACCAAGGAGGTCACCGCCAGCTACTACACCAAGGAGACCGACCTGAAGCTCGCCGTGCAGAAGGGCGACGTCGACGTGGCGTACCGCTCGCTGACGCCGACCGACATCGCCGACCTGCGCAAGGACGACTCCGTCAAGGTCACCGACGGCCCCGGTGGCGAGATCCGCTACCTGGTCTTCAACTTCAACACGCAGCCGTTCGGCGCGAGCCAGTCCGACGCGGACGAGGCGAAGGCCCTCGCCGTGCGCCAGGCCGTGGCCGACGTCGTCGACCGCGAGAAGATCGCGAAGGACGTCTACAACAACACGTACTCGCCGGTCTACTCGATGGTGCCGGACGGCCTGACCGGTGCCGCGAAGCCGTTCGAGGAGCTCTACGGCAACGGCAAGGGCGGCCCCGACGTCGACAAGGCGAAGGAGACGCTGTCGAAGGCCGGTGTCACCGGCAAGGTGCAGCTCGACATCCAGTACGCGCCCGACCACTACGGTTCGACGTCGGACGACGAGTACGCCGAGCTCAAGACGCAGCTCGAGAACTCGGGCCTGTTCTCCGTGAAGATCCAGTCGACGGTCTACACGACCTACGCGCAGGAGCGGACGAAGGACTCCTACCCGGTGTACCAGCTCGGGTGGTTCCCGGACTTCTCGGACGCCGACAACTACCTGTCGCCGTTCTTCACGAAGGACAACTTCGTGCAGAACCACTACGACGACCCGGAGATCCAGAAGCTGATCTCCGAGGAGCAGCAGGAGTCCGACAAGGACAAGCGCGCGCAGCTCATCGAGCAGGCGCAGGAGCGCGAGGCCACGCAGATCTCGACGCTGCCGCTCCTGCAGGGCAAGTCCGTGGCGGTCGCGGGCAAGGACGTCAAGGGCCTGACCCTCGACTCCTCGTACAAGTTCCGCTACGCCACCCTCTCCAAGTAAGACCGGCGTCGGCCCACGGGGGCGTTCCCACGAGGAGCGCCCCCGTGGCCACGTCCCGAACGGCACCGAAAGGCACCCGTCCCCGTGACCCTCAGCACCCCCGAGGCGACACCGGAGCTGGCCACCGACCCCACCAAGCCCCAGGCACAGCGACGTGCCCGTGGGCAGGGCGGCGGGCTCGGTCGGTACATCCTGGTCCGCTTCCTCCTCATCTTCCCGACGGTGTTCATCCTGGTGACGCTCGTCTTCTTCCTGATGCGCGTCATCGGGAACCCGATCACCGCCTCGGTCGGTGGCCGTCTGACGCCCTCGCAGCTCCAGGAACGTCTGCACGCCGCCGGCTACGACCGGCCGGTCATCGTCCAGTACCTCGAGTACCTCGGCGGCATCGTGCGCGGGGACTTCGGCACGACGTCGACCGACAACCGTCCGATCACCGAGGTCATCGTCACGTACGGCGGCGCGACCGCGGAGCTGGTCTTCTACGCGCTCATCGTCGCCCTCGTCCTCGGCATCCCGCTCGGCATGCTCGCGGCGTACGTCCGCGACAAGTGGCCGGACGTGCTGTTCCGAGCGCTCGCGATCCTGACGTACGCGACGCCGGTGTTCTTCGGCGGTCTGCTCCTCAAGCTCGTCTTCTCCGTCTGGCTCGGCTGGCTGCCGCTCGGCGACCGCGCCTCCACCCGGGTGTCGCTCATCCTCGACAACATCCCGGGTGCGACCGGCATCTACGTCATCGACGCACTCCGCACCGGCAACGCGCAGGTGATCGGCGACGTGCTGTCGCACGCCGTCCTGCCCGCGCTGACGCTCGGTCTGCTCACCGCCGGCATCTTCCTGCGTCTGGTGCGTGCCAACATGATCGGCTCGCTCGGGTCCGAGTACGTCGACGCGGCCCGCTCGCGCGGCGTCCGGGAGGCCCGGCTCGTCCGGACGCACGCCTTCCGTCCGGCGCTGGTCCCGATCATCACCGTGATGGGTCTGCAGATCGCCATGCTGCTCGGTGGGTCGGTGCTCACCGAGACCACGTTCGGCTGGCGCGGGCTCGGTTTCCAGCTCAACCAGTACCTGTCGGCCCGCGACTTCGTCGCGGTCCAGGGCATCGTCGCGATGCTCGCCGTGATCGTCGCCGTGACGAACTTCGTCGTCGACGTCGTCGCGGCGCTGATCGACCCGAGAGTGAGGTTCTAGCGATGGCCGACACCTCGCTCGTCGACCGCCACGAGCCGCTCTGGAAGCGGCTGCCCGTGGTGGTCCAGCTCCGCAGGAGCACCGGCTGGCAGCGCGCCATGCTCATCACCGGCGTGGTCATCTGCGCCCTGTACCTGATCGTCGCCCTCGCCGCGCCGCTCATCGCCCCGTACGGCTTCGGTCAGCTGCAGGGCGCCGACGGCCAGGGCTTCCCGCGCACCGCCCCGCCGAGCGCCGAGCACGTCTGGGGCACCACGGTCGGTGGCTTCGACGTGTTCAGCCGCGTCGTCTTCGGCGCGCGCACCGCGGTGCTCGTCGTCATCGTCGCGGTCGTCGTGTCGATCACGATCGGGGTCATCCTCGGCATGGTCTCGGGGTACGTCGGCGGCTGGCTCGACCGGGTCCTCGTCGTCGTCGCCGACGCGATCTACGCGTTCCCCTCGCTGCTGCTCGCCATCGTCGTGTCGATCGTGATCTCCGGCGGCAACTCGAGCTACACCGGCGGCATCGTCGCGGCGGCGATCTCGATCACCGTCGTCTACGTCCCGCAGTACTTCCGGGTCGTGCGTGCCGAGGCGGTGCGCCTGAAGAACGAGGCGTTCGTCGAGTCCGCGCGGGTCATCGGCACGAACCCGTGGCGCATCATGACCCGCCACGTGCTGCGCAACAGCACCAGGAGCCTGCCGCTCATCCTGACGCTGAACGCCTCCGACGCGATCCTCACCCTGGCCGGCCTCGGCTTCCTCGGGTTCGGCATCGGCCCGACCAGCGGCGCGGAGTGGGGCTACGACCTCAGCCGCGCGCTGTCGGACGTCGCGTCGGGCGTCTGGTGGACCGGTGTGTTCCCCGGCGTCGCGATCGTCGTGCTCGTGCTCGGCGTGACCTTCATCGGCGAGAGCCTCAACGACATCTCGGACCCGCGCCTGCGCGCCCGCAGGAGGCTGAAGCAGCTGGTCTCGCGGAAGCAGGCCGCCAGCACGGAAGGGGCGACGGCATGACCGACGCAGGGAACGACCAGCAGGACCGACCGGTCGCGGTCGTCGACGACCTGACCGTCACCTTCGCGACCGACGGCGGTGCCGTCGACGCGGTCAAGGGCGTCAGTCTCGACGTCCGTCCGGGCGAGGTCCTCGCGCTGGTCGGCGAGTCCGGCTCCGGCAAGTCGGTCACGGCCCGCAGCATGCTGCGGCTGATGCCCGAGACGGCGACGCTCGGGGGTGCGGTGTACCTCGACGGCACCGACGTGGTCAGCGTCGGGTCGGCCAAGCTCCGCGAACTCCGCGGCACGGCCGGTGCGATGGTCTTCCAGGAGCCGTCGACCGCGCTCAACCCGGTCTTCACGGTGGGGTGGCAGATCGCCGAGGGCCTCCGGGCGCACGGCGGCGTCTCGAAGAAGGACGCCCGCGCGAAGGCGATCGACTACCTGCGACGCGTCGGCATCCCCGACCCGGAGACGCGGGTCGACCACTACCCGCACCAGTTCTCCGGCGGGCAGAAGCAGCGCGTGGTCATCGCGAGTGCACTGGCCCTCGAGCCGAGCGTGATCATCGCCGACGAGCCGACCACCGCGCTCGACGTCACCGTGCAGGCCGAGATCCTCGACCTGCTCCGACGCTGCCGCGACGAGTTCGGCGCTGCCATCGTCATCATCACGCACAACATGGGCGTGGTCGCCGACCTGGCCGACCGGGTCGCCGTCATGTACCAGGGCGAGGTCGTGGAGGAGGCACCGGTCGCACAGCTCTTCGCGGACCCGCAGGCCGACTACACGAAGCGCCTGCTCGCCGCCGTGCCCCGACTGGAGGCCTCGACGGGAACGGCCCGCCGAGCGGTGATCGCCACCGACGTCGAGCCCCTCGTCAGCGCCAAGGGGCTCGAGATCGAGTACCCGGGCCGCCTCGGTTCGCCCGCCTTCAGGGCCGTGAAGGGCGTCGACCTCGACGTCCGTCCCGGCGAGGTGCTCGGGCTGGTGGGGGAGTCGGGCTCCGGCAAGACGACGATCGGTCGGGCCATCGCGGGGCTCACCCGCGTCACCGGCGGGTCGCTCGAGGTCCTCGGCACCGAGATGCTCGGGTACCGCGAACGGGACTTCAAGCGGCACCGCAAGGACATCGGGTTCGTGTTCCAGGACCCGGCGACCTCGTTCAACCCGCTGCTCACGATCGCCGAGTGCGTCGCCGAGCCGCTCGTCGTGCACGGCGAGGTGCGGAACCCCCGAGCCGCCCGCAAGCGCGTCGGCGAGTTGCTCGAGATGGTGCAGCTCCCGGCGTCCTACGGCGACCGGTACCCGCACGAGCTGTCCGGTGGCCAGCGGCAGCGCGCCTCGCTCGCGCGTTCGATCGCACTCCGGCCGAAGCTGCTCATCGCGGACGAACCGACGAGCGCGCTCGACGTGTCGGTGCAGGCCCGCGTGCTGGAGCTCTTCCTCGAGCTGCAGCAGGACCTCGGGTTCGCGTCGCTGTTCATCAGCCACGACCTCGCGGTCGTCGGCGCACTGTCGGACCGCATCGCGGTGCTGTACCGCGGCGACCTGGTGGAGACGGGCACCACCGCCGAGGTCCTCGGTGCGCCGCAGCACCCCTACACGCAGCGGCTGCTCGCGTCGCTGCCCGTGCCGGACCCGGCGGAACAGGCGGAGCGACGGCGTACGCTGGTGGCACTGGAGAACGCCGGGTCCTGACCCGACGCGACCGGCCTGGAGGCACGGCGTTGCGTCGTCGACGCACGCCGCGCCTCCCGGCCGGTCACCTCCGGCGAACCACCGACGACGCGACACCGGTCCGTCGCGCAACCGCCGCCAGGGGGCGGCGCGGAAGGGGACCCATGATCGCGGTGAACGGCCCGGCGGTCGTCGCAGACGACGTCTCGATCGAGTACCGGGGCGTGCGCGGATCGGAGCCGATCCGCGCGGTCGACGGGGTCAGCCTGACCGTTCGCCAGGGCGAGATCCTCGCGCTCATCGGTGAGTCCGGTTCCGGCAAGAGCACCTTCGCCGCCGCGATCGCCGGGCAGCTCGGTGCGACCGGCGAGGGCGAGGGTGCGCACCGGCGACAGATCGTCGGCGGTGAGCTCACCGTGCTCGGTCAGCACGTGCGCGGGCTCCGCCCGTCCTCGCGGAAGGCGCAGCGGCTGACCGGCCGCATCGGGTACCTGCCGCAGGACGGCGCCGACCGGCTGAGCCCCGACCTGACCGTGGGCGAGGCGATCGCCGAACCGATCTACCTGCGCGACCGGCGGTTCGACCGCAAGGAGGCCGGGCTCATGGTCGCGCGACTGGTCGACGCCGTGCACCTGCCCCTCGGCGTCATGCGCCTGAACACGTGGGAGCTGTCGAGCGGGCAGCGGCAGCGTGTCGCCCTCGCACGCGCGCTCATCCTCGAGCCGCAGCTCCTCGTCGCCGACGAACCCGCACGCGGCGTCGACGTCCTGGTCCGTCAGTCGGTGCTCGAGGCCCTGACCAACCTGCAGCGCGGCCGGCAGTTCTCGGCCGTCGTGGTGTCGAGCGACCTCCGCGAGGCCCGGGCGCTCGCGGACCGCGTCGGTGTGCTCGCCGAGAGCCGCCTGGTCGGGCTCGGCACCTTCGACGAGGTCCTCGACAACCCCGTCGACCCCTACGTGCAGACGCTCGCCGCGACCGCGTCGCGCCCGGTGAAGCGTCGTCCGACCGCGACCACCGCCCCGCGGCGCTCGTCCGCCCCCCGTCGTCCGGTCGGTGCCGGGGCGGGCACCGCTCCCCGGGCCGAGCGTCAGGAGAACGCATGAGCACCACGACCGCACACGACACGGCGAGCAGCCGCGGACACCGCGCGGTCGTCACCGACGCGGGCGCCCCGCTCCCCGTCGACGCACCCACGGCCGGACCGGTCGCGATCCTGCCGACCGCGGCCGACCTGCACGCGGACGCCGTGCGGGCCGCCGGCGGCACGGTCGGCGACCTCGGCGCGGACACGCGGGGGATCGTCTGGCTCGACGCCCGTGACCCCGACGGGCTCGCGGCGGCGTTGGACCAGGGGCCCTCGGTCGGCTGGGTCCAGCTGCCCTTCGCGGGCGTCGACGCCTTCGCCCACTTGATCCAGGAGCACGGGGACCGGGTGCTCTTCACATCGGCCAAGGGTGCCTACGCGGAACCCGTCGCCGAGCACGCCCTCGCGCTGACGCTCGCGACGCTCCGGGTGCTGCAGAAGCGCGCCCGCGCGACGTCCTGGGCGACCGAGCCGGAGGGCGTGTCGCTCTACGGGCGGAACGTCGTGGTGATCGGCGCGGGCGGGATCGCCCTGGAGTACATCCGGCTCGTCGCCCCGTTCGAGGTCTCCGTGACGGTCGTGCGCCGCTCGGACGACCCGGTACCGGGAGCCGACCGCACGGTCACGACCGACGCCCTGGACGAGGTGCTGCCCGACGCCGACGTGGTCGTGGTCGCGGCGGCCATGACCTCGGGGACGGCGAAGCTGTTCGACGCGCGTCGGTTCGGACTCATGAAGCCCTCGGCGCGTCTCGTGAACATCGCGCGCGGGGGACTGGTCGACACCGACGCGCTCGTCGCGGCGCTGCGCGAGGGCACGATCGCCGCCGCCGGCCTCGACGTGACGGACCCGGAGCCGTTGCCCGACGGCCACCCGCTGTGGGACGAGCCGGGTGTGGTCGTCACGCCGCACCAGGCCGACACCCCGGACATGGTCGCGCCGCTGCTGGCCGAGCGCGTCCGGGCGAACACCGCCGCGTTCCTGTCCGGCTCGGGCGACGGGTTCGTCGGCGTCGTGGACCCCGTCGCGGGCTACTGAGCACCGACGGCGCCCGGCCCGGCCGGAGAGCTCGACGACGCGGCGCGCCCGGGATGCGCGGCCGATGCGCGGAGCGGGCTCGGGGTGCTGCTATGCTGTTACCCGTTGTTCGCACCACATTCGCCAGCGGACAGTGATCCTCGATAGCTCAATTGGCAGAGCAGCCGGCTGTTAACCGGCAGGTTGTTGGTTCGAGTCCAACTCGGGGAGCGACAGGCCCTCACCCTCCGGGGTGGGGGCCTCTTGCGTTCCCGGGGTCCGGCGCCCTTGCCGCTACCGCGAGACTCGGCTCCGCGGACGGTTTCTCGGGCACCGGACCACGAACGTGTCCGCACGGCCGAGTCTCGCGCGGAGCTGGCGCTGGGCACCGGCCGGTGTTCGGCTTCCGGCTGGCTCGCAGGCGCCGCCCGGTCGCAAGCTGTTAGCGTTCACAGGTGATCACCGTGCGCCGGACCCTCGCCGCGGCGTTCGTCGTCCTCGGAGCGGTGGCGCTCACCGCGTGCACCGCCGGGCAACCGGAGCCGGAGGACTCGCTCGACTCCGCAGCACGGTCCGAGGTCTCCGCGACGGGCAGCGCGCCGATCGTCTTCGCGTTCGTGTGCAG
This sequence comes from Curtobacterium sp. MR_MD2014, assembly GCF_000772085.1. Lineage (NCBI taxonomy): Bacteria > Bacillati > Actinomycetota > Actinomycetes > Micrococcales > Microbacteriaceae > Curtobacterium > Curtobacterium sp. MR_MD2014. The sequence goes on from NZ_CP009755.1 coordinate 1,468,238, forward strand.
CGGCGCCGCGGACGACAGCAGCGGCGCGGGCAGCGACACGACCGGTGACGACGCCGACGGCACGGGGGAGACGTACACGACGTACGCCGCCGTGTGGGAGGCCGAGCGCACCGAATGCCGGGCCGAGCGCATCACGGGCACCGAGATGTCGGCGCAGCAGCGGGCCGCGGTCCGGGCGGCCGACGGTACCGCCACGCTCGAGGAGCTCGCGGCGACCTGCGCGGAGCGCGGAGCGTCGCCGTGGCGTGACGGCGTCTCGACGCCGGAACAGGCCGAGCTGGCGGCCGGACTCGTCGCGTACTGCCCCGGTCACCCCGACCGGGACCGCCTGCAGGAGTCGCTGACGGCCTACCGGGGCTGAGCCGGGCCTCCCGGCCGACCGCCGGTGCCGCGCTGGGACGTGCGCCGGAGCCGACCGCGCGGTCAGCCCTCGGGGTGGTCGCGACCGGGGAGCCAGGACTTGCCCGGGCCGCCCCAGCTGCTCTTGCGGATCGCCTTCGCGACCTGCTTGCCGTACGGGTGCACGAGCCGGTCGGCGTAGAGGTAGCCGTCCAGGTGGTCGTACTCGTGCTGGAAGACGCGGGCGAGCCACCCGTGGGCCTCGACCTCGAAGGGCTCCCCGTGCTCGTCGACCGCACGGAGCAGGGCGCCCTCGGCCCGACGCAGCGGGAAGCGCTCACCCGGGATCGAGAGGCAGCCCTCGGACTCCTCGTCCTCGTCGAGCTCCTCGACCGTCTCCGGCACGGGCGGGGTGGTCCAGAGCACCGGGTTGATCGCGACCCCGCGGTGCAGGACCTCGTCGTCGTCGGTCCACGAGTACACGAACAGGCGCTTGCCGACCCCGACCTGCGGACCCGCGAGACCGACCCCGGGGGCGAGGTCCATCGTCTCGTACATGTCCTGCACCAGTGCGCGGAGGTCGTCGTCGAACGCGGTGACCTCGGCAGCGCGCTCGTGGAGGACGGGTTCGCCGGTGATGCGGATGGGGAGGACGGGCATTCACCCAGGTTATCCGGCGAGGACCGGTAGCCTCGTCGCGTGACGACGGACCTCCCGATCCCGGACGCGGTCAACCTGACCCCGTTCCAGGCCCTGATGATCCCCGTCGCGCTCGTCGGTGCGGTCTTCCTCTCGCTCGGAGCGCAGTTCCAGAGCCGCGGGGTGCAGCGCGTCGAGGCCCGACTCGGTCGGCAGTCGAAGGGGCTGTCGGTGCGGCACGTGCTCGGGCTGCTCGGCAGCGGCTGGTGGGTGCTCGGCACGCTCATGCTCGGTCTGGCCGTCGTGCTCCAGCTCATCAGCATCACGAACGCCCCGCTCATCGTCGTGCAGCCGCTCGGCGCCGTCGCGCTCGTCATCACCACGTGGTTCTCGTCACGGTCCTCCGGGGTGCCGCTCGGACAGCAGGCGCGACGGGCGGTCTGGACCTGCATCATCGGCGTCGGGATCTTCGTCGGCATCGCCGCCGTCGTCGGCCGCGAGAGCGCGATCACCCACGAGCAGCTCGTGACGATCCTGGTGGTGCTGGCGATCGTCCTGGTGGCCGTGTTCCTGTCGTTCCGCTTCGCGGCGAAGCGGGCGAGCGCCATGTACTACATCGTCGTGGCCGGAGTGCTCTACGGCTTCGTCGCGACACTGGCCAAGGTCGTGCTGAACCGGTTCCTGCACGGCACGTTCGACTGGCTGACCGCGATCGCCGTCGTCGGGGTGATCGTCGCCGCGGTGCTCGGCGGGTACTTCGTGCAGAACGCGTACTCGAGCGGGTCCGCCGACCTGGTGATCGCCGGCCTCACCGTCATCGACCCGATCGTCGCCGTGGGCATCGGCGTGATCGTGCTCGGCGAGGCCGCCGGGGCGCCGTGGATCGCGGTGGTCGGCTTCCTGGTCGCTGCGGTGATCGCCATCACGGGCGTGTTCCTGCTCGCGAAGCACCACCCCGAGACGCGGCGCTGACCGCGGTCGGCTCGCGGTGTCGGCGGTCGTGTCCGCGGTTGCTGACAGCGTCGGTCGTCGTTGTCAGCCGTCGGCGTCGTCCGCGCGGCTGACGCGGTCGCTGACGGCGTCGGTCGTCACTGTCGGCCGTCGGCGTCGTCCGCGCGGCTGACGCGGGCGCTCGGGCCCGTGCGGTACCGTCGAGGCCCGACCAGCAACCGCCCACGAGAGGACGATGCCAGCCGTGTCAGAGGACGCCACCACCGCCACCGCCGAGTCGACGGGTGCGACGGGCGGGTCCCGACCGCTGCGCGTCATGATCGCGGCCGACACCTTCCCGCCGGACGTCAACGGCGCCGCGACCTTCGCCGAGCAGCTCGCCGTCGGGCTCGCGGAGCGCGGCCACGAGGTCCACGTCGTGGCCCCGGCGTCGAGCGCCCACCACGGCACGTTCGACGAGGAGCACCGCGGCGTCGTCCTCACCGTCCACCGGCTGAAGTCGTACAAGTGGCCGTGGCACGCGTGGCTCCGCTTCGTGTGGCCGTGGAGCGTCCGCAAGTGGACGGGTCCGATCCTCGACGCCGTCCAGCCGGACGTGCTGCACATCCAGTCGCACATCGTCATCGGGCGCGGCATCGTGCAGGAGGCCCACGAGCGCGGCATCCGCATCGTCGGCACCAACCACTTCATGCCCGAGAACCTGCTCGAGTACGTCCCGTTCGGCCGTCGCACGCTGCCGATCGCGCTGAAGATCGCGTGGAACGACGCCGCCAAGACCTACCGGCTCGCCGACGCCATCACGACGCCGACGGTGCTGGCCGCGGACTACCTCCGCGAGGCCATCGCCGGGCAGCAGGTCCTCGCGATCTCGTGCGGCATCGACGCGTCGCGCTACAGCGCCCGCAGCGGTCGCCCCGCGGGGAACGACATCGTGTTCGTCGGCCGGGTCGCGCCGGAGAAGAACCTCGACGTGCTCGTCCGGGCGCTCCCACTGCTGCCGAGTGAGCTGCACGCGACGCTCACCATCGTCGGTGGCGGCGAGATGATCCCGAAGTTGAAGACGCTCGTGCAGGAACTCGGACTCGAGGACCGGGTGCGCTTCGCCGGCTTCGTGTCGGACGAGGCGAAGCGCCAGGCGCTGACGAACGGCACCGTCTTCGCGATGCCGTCCACCGCCGAGCTGCAGAGCATCTCGTCCCTCGAGGCGATGGCGTCCGGACTGCCGGTGGTCGCCGCGGACTCGATGGCACTGCCGCACCTCATCGACGGCAACGGGTACCTCTTCACGCCGGGCGACGTGCAGGACCTCGCTGCGAAGCTCGCACAGGTGCTGCAGGCGTCCGACGACGACTACGAGGCGATGCGGGAGCGCAGCCTGGCCATGATCGAGGCACACGACATCAACCGCACGCTCGCGACGTTCGAGTCGCTGTATCGTGGGGAGTCGGTGGCCTGACGGTCCCCGACGAGGGGCGGTAGCCAAGCTGGTCAAGGCACTCGGCTCATAACCGAACGATCGCGGGTTCAAGTCCCGCCCGCCCTACGTGCACCTGCCGCGACGACGTGAGACCCCCGACGACCACGCGCCGACCCCGAACGTGACGTTCGAGGCGACCCGCGTCGGCACCGGCGTGCGCGTGAACGCGTTCCGCATCGGCTTCATGGGAGCCCTGGGCGTGCTCATCGCCCTGCTGGCCGGCGTGATCGTCCAGCAGCTCAGCACGGTCCTGGTCTACATCGGCGTCGCGCTCTTCCTGTCGCTGGGCATCGACCCGCTGGTGTCCTTCCTCGAACGGTTCATCCCGCGCTGGTCGGCGATCACGATCGTCGTCGTGGGTGTCCTGTCCGCCTTCGCCGGCGTCGTGTTCGCGGTCGTCCCGATCCTCATCCAGCAGGCGACGAACCTCGTCCAGAACTTCCCGGAGATCGTCCAGGACATCTCGCAGCAGGAGTGGGTCCAGGACCTGTCACAGCAGTTCGCCGGCGCCGTCGACGTCAACCACGCGCTGGAGTCGCTGCAGTCCTTCGTGGAGGACCCGGGCAACCTCCTCAGCCTCGGTGGCGGGATCCTGGCGGTCGGCAGCGGCATCCTGTCCGGCCTGACCGGCGCGATCATCGTCATCATCCTGATGCTGTACTTCCTGGCGTCGATGCGGGGCCTGAAGTCGATGGCCTACCGCTTCGTGCCGGCGACACGTCGGCAGAACTTCGTCGACGTCAGCGAGCAGATCACCCAGGCCGTCGGCCGCTACGTCGTCGGACAGATCAGCCAGGCGCTGATCAACGGCATCCTCAGCCTCGTGTTCCTGCTCATCATCGGTGCACCGCTGCCCGTGCTGCTGGCGACCTTCGCGTTCCTGGGCTCGCTCATCCCGCTCGTCGGCACCCTCGCCGCGGCGGTCGTCATCTCCCTGCTCTGCCTGTTCGCCTCGCCGGCCACGGCGCTCGCGGCCGCGATCTACTACCTCGTCTACATGCAGGTCGAGGCGTACCTCATCTCCCCGCGCATCATGTCGCGCGCGGTGCAGGTGCCGGGCGCCCTGGTGGTCATCGCCGCGGTCGCCGGTGGCACGATCGGCGGGGTCCTCGGGGCGCTCGTCGCCGTGCCGGTCGCCGCGTCGGTGATCATCATCGTGCAGAAGGTCATCTACCCCCGCCAGGAGCAGTCGTGAGCACGGTCGACCCGGACCTGGCCGAGCACGTCGCGGCCCGCGATGCCTGGGCCCGCAGCGCGCGCGGCCCGCTCGCCCTGGTGAACGCGCAGCACGTCGACCGCCCGCAGCCCGTGTGGCCGGTCGCCGGGCAGTGGGCGCCGGTCCCCGGCGGTCTCACCGTCACCGCCGCGGCGGCGGACGGCGTCGTGGTCGACGGCGTCCCGGTGGACGGCACGGTGCTGGTCGCCGGTGACACCGCCGTCGTGCCGTCGACCGTCGCCTTCGCCGACGGGCTCGCCGGCACGGTGCACGGCTCCACGCTCCGCGTCTGGGACCCGGCCTCCGACGCGGTCTCCCGCTTCGCACGCATCGCGCGGTTCGCGCCGCGGCCGGGCGGGTGGGTCACGGCCGGCAGGTACGAACCCTGGTCCGGTCAGGAGGCACCCGGTCACCTCACCGACGCCGCCGGCGACCCCCTGCCCGTCACCGGGACGATCGAGACCACGGTGGACGACGTTCCCGTGCGGCTCACCGCGGTGCGGTCCGCGCCGTTCCAGGGCCGGCCGCGGTTGCAGCTCATCGTGCAGGACACCACCAGCGCCCTGCCCGAGGGCGACCCGGGCAGCTCGTACTCGATGGGACGCTTCCTGTACCTGCCCGAGCCCGACGGCGCGGCCGAGGTCGCGCTCGACTGGGACCGGCTCGTCCTGCCGCCCTGCGCGTTCTCGTACCAGTACGCCTGCCCGGTGCCCCCGGAGGAGAACCGCCTCCCGGTCGCACTCACCGCGGGGGAGCGGCACCCCGTCGACGAGCAGGGCGCCGTCCTGCACTGAGGCCCGCCCGGTCCGCCCGCGCGGTCTGCTCGCCGGGTGTGGCGTTCCCAGCGCGGACGCTGCATAATGGGCGTGTCCGCAGGGACATCACAATCTGATACCGATGGTTCCGCTACCGGGACTCCGCACCACAGGTCGATGGGGAAGTCGCACCTGACGAAGCGGAGGAATCGTGAACGGAACGACGACAGGGGTGCTGTACGTGCACTCCTCACCACGCGCGCTCTGCCCGCACGTCGAATGGGCGGCCGGTCGCGCGATGAGCCGCGCCGTGAACTTCTCGTGGCTCGACCAGCCCGCACTCGACGGCTCCCGCCGGACGGAGTTCACGTGGACGGGCCAGGTCGGCACCGGTGCGGCGATCGCCTCTGCCCTGCGCGGGTGGGAGCACCTGCGCTACGAGGTCACCGAGGAACCGACCGCGCAGTCTGACGGCGGGCGGTGGATGCACACGCCCGACCTCGGCGTCTTCTTCGCGCAGACCGACGTGTCCGGCAACATGGTCGTCCCCGAGGACCGTGTGCGCTACGCCATGGAGGTCGCCGGCAGCAACGCCCTCGAACTCCACCGCGAACTCCGTCTCGCCCTCGGGCAGGCCTGGGACGACGAGCTCGAGCCCTTCCGGCACGCCGCCGAGGGCAACCCCGTCGTCTGGCTGCACCGCGTCGGCTGACCCCTCCCGCGCCCTCCGCACCACTCGGACGCCGCCCGCTCCCTCCGGAGTCGGCGGCGTCCGTCGTCCCCGCGTGCGGCACGCCTGTCGTCGAGGAGCTGTGCCCTGGCCTCGTTCAGGTCGCACGACGTGCCGCCTGCGGACGTCCCGGTCGCAGGACACGCCGTCGTCGCGGAACATGAGCGGCAGGTCGTGGGACCGGAACGGCCCGGGCACCGGCGGCCGAGGGGCGGACCCAGCCCGTGACGGACGGAGGCCCGCCCTGCGGACGCAGGACGGGCCTCCAGGCCGACGACGGGTCGGCGACGACGGATCAGGCCGTGCGGAACGCCACCACGGCGTTGTGTCCGCCGAACCCGAACGAGTTGCTCACCGCGAGCAGGTCACCTGCGGGCAGCTCGCGCGGCGCGGTCGCGACGTCCATCACGATCTCCGGGTCCTGCTCGGTCAGGTTGATCGTCGGCGGCGCGACGCGCTGGTGCAGCGCCATCACCGTGAACGCGGCCTCGATCGCACCCGCACCGCCGAGCAGGTGCCCCGTCGACGCCTTGGTGGCCGAGACGACCACGTTGTCGAGGTGGTCGCCGAAGACGCGGCGCATCGCGTGGTACTCGGCCACGTCGCCGACCGGGGTCGAGGTGGCGTGGGCGTTGACGTGGACGACGTCCTCGCGGGCGGCGTCGGCGTGCTCGAGCGCCGTGATGACCGCGCGGGCGGCGGCGCTGCCCTCGGGGTCCGGCGCGGTGATGTGGAAGGCGTCCGAGGTGATCCCGGCACCGGCGACCTCGGCGTAGATCGTCGCGCCGCGGGCCTCCGCGTGCTCCTTCGACTCGAGGATGAGCGCTGCGGCGCCGTCGCCGAGCACGAAGCCGTCGCGCGTGACGTCGTACGGACGCGAGGCCGTCTCGGGGGAGTCGTTCCGTCGCGAGAGTGCCTGCATCGCGGCGAACGCGGCGAGGGGCAGCGGGTGCAGTGCGGCCTCGGCGCCACCGGTGATGACGATGTCGGCGTCGCCGTCGGCGATGTGGCGGTAGGCCTCGGCCAGCGACTCGGTGGACGAGGCGCAGGCGGAGAGGTACGTGCGGGCACCGCCGCGCGCGCCGAACTCCATCTCGATGGCGGCGGCGGGGCCGTTCGCCATGAGCATCGGGACCGTCATCGGCATGACGCGACGCGGACCCTTCTCGCGCAGGGTGTCCCAGGCGTCGAGGAGCGTGTTGACGCCGCCGATGCCGGTCGCCCAGTCGACGACGAGGCGCTCGGGGACGACGGTCTCGGGGTCGATGCCGGCGTCGGCCCAGGCCTCACGAGCGGCGACGAGCGACAGCTGCGACGAGGGGTCGAGGCGCTTGGTCTCCGGGCGCGTGAGCTGGTCCGTGAGGAAGCGGCGTGCCTGGCCGGCGAACTCGACGGGGATCTCGAGCGACGAGTAGCGCTCGTCCTCGATGCGGGTGATGCCGGACCCGCCGGCGAGCAGCGCGTCCCAGGTCTCCGGGGCGGTCGCGGCGAGGGGTGTGATCGCACCGATCCCGGTGACGACGACGGTCTTCTTGGTCATGGAACGACGTGTCTTTCGTGTGGACTGGTCGAGCGCCGGTGGACGCCCGTCCGTGTGGTCGAGCGCCGGTGGGCGCCCGTCCGGTGTGGTCGAGCGCCGGTGGGAGCTCCACCGCTGGTGGACGAGGTGAGCGCCGCGGCCCGCGGGATGTGCGCGGTCCGCGGCGCTCAGGAAGCTCGCGTCAGGCCTGGGCCTTCGTGATGTAGTCGACGGCGTCGCCCACGGTCTTGAGGTTCTTGACCTCTTCGTCCGGGATCTTCACGTCGAACTTCTCCTCGGCGTTCACGACGATGGTCATCATCGAGATCGAGTCGATGTCGAGGTCGTCGGTGAACGACTTGTCGGCGGCGACGGTGTCGGTCGCGATGCCGGTCTCGTCGTTGATCAGCTCGGCCAGGCCGGCGAGGACTTCTTCGTTGGACAGGGCCATGGGTGTTCTCCTTGAGGGGGGTGTCGTTTGACCGTGGACCAGCCTAGGGCACGAGTGGTACGGGTGCCCGGAGCCGAGCCGGGATGGGGGACTAGGGGAGGACGACGACCTGCGCGCCGAACACGAGACCGGCACCGAAGCCGATCTGCAGCGCGAGACCGCCGGAGAGCTCGGGGTGCTCCTCGAGCAGGCGGTGCGTGGCGAGCGGGATGCTCGCGGCGGAGGTGTTGCCGGTGGTGGTGATGTCGCGGGCGATCGTCACCGTCTCGGGCAGGCCGAGCTGCTTGGCGAACTCGTCGATGATGCGGATGTTCGCCTGGTGCGGCACGAACGCGGCGAGGTCCTCCGGACGGACGCCGGCGGTCTCGAGCGCCTGCCGCGCGACCTTGACCATCTCCCAGACGGCCCAGCGGAACACCGTCTGACCGGCCTGGCGCATCGTGGGACGCGGGGCTCCGGCGGCCCACTCGTTGTACGTCGCCGTCATGCCGATGGCGTCCCACTTCGAGCCGTCCGAGCCCCAGATCGTCGGGGCGATGCCGGGGAAGTCGCTCGGGCCGACGATCGCGGCACCCGCACCGTCACCGAGCAGGAACGAGATCGAGCGGTCGGTCGGGTCGACGACGTCGCTGAGCTTCTCGGCCCCGACGACCAGCACGTGGTCGGCGAGCCCGGACTTGATGAACGAGTCGGCCTGGGCGATGCCGTACGCGTAGCCGGCGCAGGCCGCGCTGACGTCGTAGGCCGCCGCGGGCGTCGCGCCGATGCGCTCCGCGAGCAACGACGCCATCGACGGCGTCGCCACGGTGTGGGTGACGGTGCTGACGAGCACGACGCCGACCTGCTCGGGCGTGATGCCGGCCTTCTCGATGGCCTCGCGCGCCGCGGCCTCGGCGAGGTCGACCGCCTCGACGTCGGCGCCGGCACGCTTGCGCGTCACGATGCCGGTGCGCTGGCGGATCCACTCGTCGGAGGAGTCGATCGGACCGACGAGGTCCTCGTTCGGCACGACGTGCTCACCGCGGGCGGCACCGAACGCCATGATGCGGGTGTACTCGTGGCCGCGACGCTGCTGCAGCACCGGACGGGAGGCGCGGGGCGCGTCGGTCCCGTCGGCTGCGGGGGACGGCGTGGTGGCGTCGGTCATGCGGTTGCGTCTGCTTCCTCGCCTGCGGGCTGCTGGCCCACCGGCTGATCGTCCGGGACGGCTGCTGCGCGCGCGTCCTGCTCGAGGAGCTCGACGGCGGCGGGCAGGTCGTCGGGGGTCTTGACGGCGACGGTGGGCGTGCCGCGCAGGCCACGCTTGGCCAGCCCGACGAGCGCGCCCGCCGGCGCGAGTTCGATGATGCCGGTGACACCGGCGGCGGAGAAGGACGCCATGACGGCGTCCCAGTGCACGGGGCTCGCGATCTGGCGGACCATCAGGTCGACGAACCGTCGGCCGTCGTCCACGCGCGATCCGTCGGCGTTCGTCCAGATCGGCAGCGTCGGGTCCTGCACCGACGCCCCGGCCGCGACCGGTGCGACCCGGTCGACCGCGGGGGCCATGTACCGCGTGTGGAAGGCGCCGGCGACGGCGAGCGGCACGACCCGGGCGCGAGCCGGCGGATCGGCGGCCAGTGCTGCGACGGCGTCGGCGGGACCGGCGACGACGGTCTGGCCGCCGCCGTTGTGGTTGGCCGGCACGAGCCCGTGCTGCTCGAGGGCTGCGGCGATCGCGTCGGCGTCGCCGCCGAGCACGGCGGCCATCGACGTCGGCTCCAGCGCTGCGGCGTCCGCCATCGCCCGGCCGCGCTCGGCGACCAGCGCGACGGCGTCGGTCGGCTCGAGGATCCCGGCGACACCGGCGGCGGTGAACTCGCCGACCGAGTGTCCGGCGACGCCACCGACCAGGGCACGACGGCCGTCGGCGAGCAGGGCGTCGGCGGTGACGAGCCCGGCAGCCACGATGAGCGGCTGCGCGAGGGCGGTGTCCTTGATGGTGTCCGCGTCGGAGTTCGTGCCGTGCTCGACGAGGTCGACGCCGATCGCCTCGGACCACGCTCCGACGCGGTCACGGACGGCGGAGTCCTCGAGCCAGGGGGCGAGGAAGCCGGGGGTCTGGGAGCCCTGTCCGGGCGCGACGACGACGATCACCGGTCAATCCTCGTCGCCGCGCCGCTGTCGGCCCGTGTGGACATCCGACAGCGATCCGGCGGGGACGTTGTGCGATCCCTACCGTCGGGTCAGCGACGCGGCGGCAGGCGCCGTCGACCGGCGTTCGACTCGGACATCGCGCCGAGGATGAGCGCCGACTGCACGATCAGGGCGTCACGCGCGTGGGTGGCGTCCCACCCGATGACGTCGGCGACGCGGCGGAGCCGGTAGCGCACGGTGTTCGGGTGCACGAACAGCTCGCGCGCCGTCGCCTCGAGCGACCGGCCGGTGTCGAGGTAGCACCAGAGCGTCTGCAGGAGCTCGGTCGACTGGTCCTTGAGGGGGACGTAGATGCGCTGCACCAGTGCCGACCGAGCGAGCGGGTCACCCGCCAGGGCCCGCTCCGGCAGCAGGTCGTCGGCGAGTGCCGGACGGGGAGCACCGCGCCACGCACGTGCGACGGCGAACCCGGCGAGGGCGCCCTTCGCGCTGGTCGAGGCGTCGACGACCCCGGGGACCTCGTTGCCGAGCACCAGGTGCCCCTCGCCGAACGACGGTTCGAGGGCCTGGGCGATGGCGGTGAAGGACACCGGCTCCTCGCCCTCGGGGACGTCGTCACGCGGGGTGGCCCGCCCGATGACGACCACGAGCCGAGAGCCCTGCACGCCGATGAGCACGTCGGCGTCCATGTGGCGCGCGGTGCGGCGGATCTGGTCGACCTCGAGCTGCTTCGGTGCGTTCCCGACGAGCACCGCGACCTCGCCGTGGCCGTGCCAGCCGAGCGCGGCGATGCGGGAGGGCAGCTCGTCGTCGTACTCGCCCGACAGGATCGAGTCGACGACCAGTGCCTCGAGCCGGGCGTCCCACAGGCCGCGGGCCTCGGCGGCGCGGGCGTAGACGTCGGCCGCTGCGAAGGCGATGTCCCGCGAGTACTTCAGGATCGCTTCCTGGAGCATCTCGTCGTCCTTCGCGCGCTCCTCGACCACGGTCACCACGACGCGGATGAGCTGCAGCGTCTGCTGCAGGCTCACCGAACGCAGGAGCTCACGCGGGGCGGACCCGAAGACGTCGGCGGCGGCGATCCACGGGGTCGACGCGGTGCCCTCGAGCCAGGAGATGAACGAGGTGATCCCCGCCTGGGCGACGAGGCCCACGGCGGACCGGCGCCCCGGGGGCATCTCGCTGTACCAGGGCAGGGTGTCCTCGAGCCGCTTGATCGTGGCGGTCGAGAGTTCGCCCGACACCTGCCGGAGCCAGGAGAGCGCGCGTTCGCGGTCCCTCTCCTGGCCCACGGCAGCGTCGGTGCGGGGTGTGCTCACCGGCGGATCAGGCCTCTCCGCCCGCGCTGCCGGTCGTGCCGGCGTTGACGTCGTGCAGGCGGTACTTGTCGATCGCCTGCTGGACGACGGCGTGGTCGACCTTGCCCTGCTTCGCGAGCTGCTGCAGCGTGCGCACCACGACGGACGGACCGTCGATGTGGAAGAAGCGGCGTGCCGCCGGACGGGTGTCCGAGAAGCCGAAGCCGTCGGCACCGAGCGTCGCGAAGTCGGTCGGGACGAACGGACGGATCTGCTCCTGCACGGCGTGCATGAAGTCGCTCACCGCCACGACCGGCCCCTCGGTGCCGAGCAGGCGCTCGGTCACGTACGGGGTGCGCGGCTGCTCGTTCGGGTTGAGGAACGCCTGCTGCTCGGCGTCGAGACCGTCACGGGTGAGTTCGCCCCAGCTCGTGACGCTCCAGACGTCGGCGGACACGCCCCAGTCCTCGGCGAGGAGCTGCTGCGCCTCGAGGATCCACGGCACCGCCACGCCGGACGCGAGCAGCTGGGCCTTCGGGCCGTCGTGCTCGCTCGGCTTGAGCAGGTACATGCCCTTGACGATGCCGTCGACGTCGACGCCCTCGGGCTCGGCGGGCTGCACGAGTGGCTCGTTGTAGACCGTCAGGTAGTACATGACGTTCGGGTCGTCGTGGGACGGCGAGCCGTCCTCGTTCGTCCCGTACATGCGCTCGAGGCCGGACCGGACGATGTGCCCGATCTCGTAGCCGTAGGCCGGGTCGTAGGACACGACCGCCGGGTTCGTCGCCGCGAGGAGCGGCGAGTGACCGTCGGCGTGCTGCAGGCCCTCGCCGGTCAGCGTGGTGCGCCCTGCGGTGGCACCGATCATGAAGCCGCGGACCATCTGGTCACCGGCGGCCCAGATCGCGTCGCCGGTGCGCTGGAACCCGAACTGCGAGTAGAAGACGTAGACCGGGATGAGCGGTTCGCCCTGCGTCGAGTACGAGGACCCGACGGCGGTGAAGGCCGCGAGGGCGCCCGCCTCGTTGATGCCGACGTGGATGATCTGGCCCTGCGGGCTCTCCTTGTAGGCCAGGAGCAGCTCGCGGTCGACCGACGTGTAGTGCTGGCCGTTCGGGTTGTAGATCTTCGCGGTCGGGAAGTACGCGTCCATGCCGAACGTGCGCGCCTCGTCCGGGATGATCGGCACCACGCGGTTGCCGAAGTCCGGGGAGCGGAGCAGGTCCTTCAGCAGGCGGGCGAACGCCATGGTCGTGGCGACCTCCTGCTTGCCGGAGCCCTTCTTCACGACCTGGTACTTCGACTCCTCCGGCAGCGTGAACTGCGTGTACTTCGTCCGACGCTCCGGCACGTACCCGCCGAGCTCGCGGCGACGCTCGTGCATGTACTGGATCGCCTCGTCGTCGTGACCGGGGTGGTAGTACGGCGGGGTGTAGGGGTCCTCGTCGAGCTGTGCGTCGGAGATCGGGATGCGCATCTCGTCGCGGAACTGCTTGAGGTTGTCGAGCGTGAGCTTCTTCATCTGGTGGGTCGCGTTGCGCCCCTCGAAGCTCGGGCCGAGGCCGTAGCCCTTGACCGTCTTCGCCAGGATGACCGTCGGCTGGCCCTTGTGCTCGGTCGCGGCCTTGAACGCGGCGTAGACCTTGCGGTAGTCGTGCCCGCCGCGCTTGAGGTTCCAGATCTGGTCGTCCGTGTAGCCCTCGACGAGCTCGAGCGCCTTCGGGTCGCGCCCGAAGAAGTTCTCGCGGACGTAGGCGCCGTTCTCGGCCTTGTAGGTCTGGTAGTCGCCGTCCGGCGTCGCGTTCATCAGGTTGAGGAGCGCGCCCTCGGTGTCGCGGGCGAGCAGGTCGTCCCACTCGCGGCCCCAGACGACCTTGATGACGTTCCAGCCCGCGCCGCGGAAGAACGCCTCGAGCTCCTGGATGATCTTGCCGTTGCCGCGGACGGGTCCGTCGAGGCGCTGGAGGTTGCAGTTGATGACGAAGTTCAGGTTGTCGAGCCCGTCGTTCGCCGCGACCTGCAGCTGCCCGCGCGACTCGACCTCGTCCATCTCGCCGTCGCCGAGGAACGCCCAGACCTGCTGGTCGGAGGCGTCCTTGATGCCGCGGTTGGACAGGTACTTGGCCTGCTGGGCCTGGTAGATCGCGTTGATCGGGCCGATGCCCATCGACACGGTCGGGAACTGCCAGAAGTGCGGCATGAGGCGCGGGTGCGGGTAGGACGACAGTCCACCGCCCGCGTGCGACTTCTCCTGGCGGAAGCCGTCGAGCTGGTCCTCGCTGAGGCGGCCCTCCATGTAGGCGCGGGCGTACATGCCGGGGGAGGCGTGGCCCTGGAAGAAGACCTGGTCACCGCCGGACGGGTGGTCCTGCGCGCGGAAGAAGTGGTTGTAGCCGACCTCGTACATCGCGGCGCTCGACGCGTACGTCGAGATGTGCCCACCGACCGCGACGCCGGGGCGCTGGGCGCGGTGCACCGTGATCGCGGCGTTCCACCGGATCCACCGGCGGTAGCGGCGCTCGAGTTCCTCGTCACCGGGGAACTCCGGCTCGTCCTCGGGCGCGATCGTGTTGACGTAGTCGGTCGTCGGGACCATCGGCACGCCGAGGTGCAGCTCGTTCGAGCGCTTCAGCAGGCTCTGCATGATCTCGCGGGCCCGCTGGTGGCCGTGCGTCGCGACGAGTCCGTCGAGCGACTCACGCCACTCTGCGGTCTCCTCCGGGTCCTGGTCGGTCCCTGCGGTGCTGCGCGGGTCCTGGTCGTTCACCGTCACCCTTGACCTCGTTCGTTCTCGTGGTGGTGGACATGGGGGCCACCGATGGTCGGGTCACGACCGGTCGGAGCCCACACCACCTTAGGCCCCACGACCGACGCCTTCGCTGATGGTGTCGTGCAGGTGGTACTTGCGTCCTGGTGCGGTCGGCGTACGATTGCCGATCGTGCACGGACGACCCGCACGTGCGCACGCGACACGGGCACACCCCACGCCCGAGGAAGAAGCAGCGCACCGATGGCCCTGGAGATCGGCTCCCTCGCGCCGGACTTCGAGCTCCCGAACCAGTTCGGCGAGCACGTCCGCCTCAGCGACTTCCGTGGCGTCCGCCCGGTCGCCCTCGTCTTCTTCCCGCTGGCGTTCTCGTCCGGCTGCACGAACGAGCTCTGCACCCTGCAGGACAACATCGCGATGTTCGAGGACCAGCGGGTCGAGCTGATCGGCATCTCCGTCGACTCGAAGGCCACGCTCCGCTCGTTCGCCGAGACGCACGGCTACGACTTCGAGCTGCTCGCCGACTTCTGGCCGCACGGCGCGGTGTCGAAGGAGTACGGCGTGTTCCTCGACAAGAAGGGCTTCGCGACCCGCGCGACGTTCGTCATCGACGTGCACGGTCGCATCAAGGCGTCGATCATCACCGAGCCCGGGCTGCAGCGCGACGTCGCCGAGTACCGCGAGGCGCTCGACCGTCTCGCCGCGTGCACCGCGCCGGTCCCGGTCGCCTGACCGTCCCCGCGAGCCCCTACGCACCCTGGCCGGTGACCGACGCGGCCGCCGCGTGGTCGCTCCGGAGCACCACGGTGCCCACCAGCAGCGGGCCCGTGGTGGTGCACCACCGTCCCGGTGCCGACCCGGTGCTGCTGCTCCACGGCGTGGCGGGGTCGTGGACGACCTGGACGCCGTTGCTGGCCGCCGCCGGTGGTGTCGGCGCGCGGGGTCTCGTGCTCGTCGACCTGCCCGGGTGGGGGTCCTCGCCGGCGCCCGCGGGGCCGTTCACCGTGGACGACGGCGTCCGCGTGCTGCTGGAGGTCCTCGACGCCCTCGCCGTGGGGTCGGTCGACGTCGTCGGGCACTCGATGGGCGCGTTCGTCGCGCTCCACCTCGCCGTGGTCGCTCCCGAGCGCGTCGGGTCGCTCGGGCTCGTGTCGGGCACGACGATCGCGACCGTGCGGGCCTCCGGCCGACCCTGGCGTGCGCTCGCGTCCCTCCCCGCGTTCACGCTGCTGCGGGCCGGGCTCCTCGTGACGGGTCGTCGGGCGAGGGCGATCCTCCGTGGCACCGCCCGCGTCGGACTCCTGCCGCTCGTCGCCGCACCCGTGTTCGCGCACGTCCGTCGACTGGACCCGAGTGTCCTCGACGCCTTCGTCGACGAGTTCCGGCCCGAGCGCTTCACGGCTGCCGCCCGGGACGCCGCCGGCTACGACGTCGACCGCTGGCGCTCGGTCGGCTGCCCGGTGGCTGCGGTGCTCGGCCGCGGGGACGTCTTCGCCCGGGTGTCCGACCTCGACGACCTGCGCGGCCTGGTGCCGGGAGCCCGGACGGCCGTGCTCGACGACTGCGGGCACTTCGCACACGTCGAGCACCCCGGTGCCGTGGCGGCGTTCCTCGGACTCACCTCCGCACCGGCCTGACGGGTCGGGCCGTTCCGCAGCGGTCGTCCGACGGCGCCGCGCCCCCAGCGCGGCCGTGCGAGCGCGGCCCCGCTCAGCCCGCCACTGCCCCGGCGGGGAACGTCTCCGCGATGCGGGACCGCACCTCGGTCACCACCGCGCGTCGCATCGCCGGCGAGAACAGCGCGTGGTCGCCGTCCGGGACCTCCACGACCGAGACCTTCGCACCCCAGCGGCGGACGGCGCGACGGCCGCCGTACCGCTCGAAGCGTTCGATGTCCTCCGGCGCCGCGACCACGACGACGTCCGTGCCGTGCTCGACGATCGGGCCGAGGTGGCCGACGACGCCGCCGAGCGCCCCGCGGCGGGCGATCGCGTCGCGGACCCGCGCCGGGACGAGGCGGTTGTAGGGAGCGCGGAGCGCGCGACGGAGCCGGGACGCGTCGGCCACCGCCTGCGCGGACCCGGCGTACGAGCCCGGAGCCGCGGGCGTGCGGCGGTAGTCGTTCGGACTGATCTCCACCACGAGCCGCGGGTGCTCGTCAACCGCGCGGCCGGCGAGCCACGCACCGGCGCACATGCCGACGATGGCGAGCCGCTCGGAGGGGACCCGCAACGCCGCGACCACCTCGTGCTGGTCGTCGACCCACTCCTGCGCGAACAGGAAGGCGTCCTCGTCGGCGCGCACGTCCGAGCTCTCCCCGGTACCCCGCCGGTCGACGCGCACGACGCGGGCGCCGTCACGGGCCAGCGTCCGCGCGAGGGCGACCTGGTAGTCGACGGCGCCGGTCCGGTGCTCGGCGCCGCCGTTGTGGAGCAGCACCACCGGGGCGTCCTCGTCCTGGGCGGAGGACACGGTCTCGACGGCGAAGAGCCCGTCCGGGCCGATGCGGAGCACCCGCTCGGACACGCGGTCGTCGACGTCCAGCACCTCGTCGAGCGCGGGCGGGGTCGTCGGAGCAGCGGTGGCGGGTGCCCAGGCGTCCAGCCGACCGACCACGGTCTCGACGGCGTCCGCCGGGATCCGGGCGTCGATGCTCGTGCCGTCGAGGAGCTCGGCGGTGCCGTCCACCTCGAGGACCTCGACCGGGCCGAGTCCGCGCGGCGGGACGGCACCAGGGCGGACGACGGCGACCGTCGTCGCGGAGCGTGGCGCGTACGCCAGGGCGCCGACGACGGCGGTCTCGGCGGGTCCGAGGTCGATGCCCACGAGCGACTCGACCCCGTCCACGATCCGGTCGGGGCCGATCGTGATCGTCGCGAGTGCCCGCTGCCGTCGCAGCCAGGCCCGTCCGGACGCCGGGGCGTCCCAGACGACCAGGGCGTCGTCGTCACCGACGGCGGCGAATGCGACCAGGGCTGCCGAGGCGAGACCCACGAACGCGATGCGCTCGACCCCCGACCGGCGCAGCACCGCCGCGGCGGCGCGAGCGGACCGGACCTGCGCGTCGGGGTCGCCGTCGTCCGCGGAGTCCCCACGTCCGGACGGGTCGTAGCGCACCGAGGCCACGCCACGGGCCTCCAGGCCGTCCGCCAGCAGCCGCAGCGTGCGGTAGGCGATGACGCCCTCCTGCCCGAGCGGCGGGCAGAGGACCACGCCGGCGCGTGCGGTCGGCGGGAGCTGCACGGCGAGGCGCAGCGCTGGCGACCCCGACCAGCCGTGGTGGGTGGTCACAGCGCCAGGGCCGCGCGGACGTCGGTCGTCCAGCGGTCCGGGTCGGTGCCGTGCGCGGCGAACAGGGCGATCGTGATGCGCTCGAGGCCGAACGCGGTGCAGGCGCTGTGGGCCACCTCGCCGTCGGCGGTGCGGAGACCGAACGACGTGCCGAAGTGGTCCTCGTGCAGGTTCGCCGACGAGATCGCCGTCGCCTCGTGCTCGGGCCCGTACACGGGGGTGACGAACTCGTACTTCAGCGACTGCTCGACCTGGTTCCGGGCGAGCATCTGGCCCACCCGACCGAAGAACGGGTCGTTCGCCGGGACGACGTCGATCGCCAGGCCGAAGGACTCGAGCAGGGCGCGCATGCCCGGGATGCGGCCGTCGCGGTGCGCCTTCGCCGACTCGGGGGTGCCGACGTGCACGAACTCGTGCATGTGGAAGGCCTGCAGTCGCATCGGGTCGAGCGAGGGCTCGCGGCGGAACGAGTCGCCGACGATGTCGAACATCCGACCACCGGCCGGCACCGTGTCGCCGATCAGCCCGTACAGCGGGTGGCAGACGGCCGGGGTCAGCATGAGGTCGGCGGGCTCGAGGAACGACTCCCAGCGCTCGCCGCGACCCCGGGCGGCCAGCAGTGCGCGGTGCGTCCGGTCGTCGCCGGTGAAGCCGGAGATCGACGCGGCGAGGTCCGGGAACGACGCGATGTAGTCCGTCCGCTCGAACGCGGCGAGCGGCTCGACCGGCGGGAAGCGCAGGACCTCGGCGTCGAGGTCGGCCTGGCTCCGCACGACGGCGGCGTCGACCGCGCCGTACACGCGCTCGAAGACGCCGGTGCGGCCGTAGAGCCCGGGGGAGCCGAGGTCGACGAGGACCCGGTCGGTGAGCAGACGTCCGCGCAGGTCGGCGCGCGCGGCGTCGAGGTCGGACGTGGTGGTGTGGTCGGTGATGGTCACAGGAGTGCTCCGCTCATGAGTGCCAGTGCGGCGTCGTTCTGCAGGAGCCGGTCGTTGCTCACCATGACGGCGGCTCCGTGGGCGTCCCGGAGGTGTCGGGCGATGCTCAGCGGCCCGGTCGCGGCGAACCCGGCGATGCCGACGATGCGCATCGCGGTCGTCACGATGTCGACGACCCGCTCCGATGCGGCGATCTTCAGGGCGTTGGCGGCGAGTGCGTACGCGGGGGAGCCGAGCACCGTCGCGTCGTCGGCGGACCGGTCGAAGCGCTCCGCGGCGTGACGGACCGCGTCCGCGAGGGTCTGCAGCTCCACCAGGAGCTCGGCGAGCCGGAGGGCTCCCGGAGGGGTCGTCCCGACCGCGGCCCGCGCCTGCTTCCGCACGGCCTGCCGGGCGCGTTCGGCGGCGCCGGCGGCGATGCCGGTCCAGACCGACGCCCACAGCACGTGCGAGACCGGCAGGACCGTCTGCGCCGAGATCGTCGCGTAGTCGTCGCGGAGCACCCGGTCCTCGTGGGTGTCGGCGTCGAGCACCCAGCCGTTGCTGCAGGTGCCGCGGAGACCGAGGGTGTCCCAGGTCGAGGTCTGCGTGAGGGTCGTGTCCTCGGGCAGGCAGACGACGAGACGCTGGTCCGAGGGCGCGGCGTCGGGGTCGCGACGGGCGGTGACGAACACCGCGTCGGCCTCGGTCGCGTAGGAGATGACGGGCGCCTCCTTGTGCAGGTGGATGCGACCAGCGGTGGAGACCTCGATGGCGCAGGTGCTCCGGCGCGCGTCGCCACCGATGCCCTTCTCGGTCGTCGAGGACGCCACGAGCGCTCCGGCCAGGACGGCCTCGGTCATCGCGGTGACACCGAGGCCGACGCCGCCGTGCCGCCAGAGCGCCATCGCCTGTCCGTGGTGCATCGCGAAGACCATCCCGGTCGCGGCGCACGCCCGCCCGAGGGCCGTGGCGATCGTCGACAGCTCGGCGAGGGCAGCTCCCTCGCCGCCGAGTGCGGTCGGGACGGCGGCCGCCAGGAGGCCGTGCTCCTTCATCGCCGCGATCGCCTCGCGGGGCGGACGGGCGTCGCGGTCGACCTCGTCGGCGTGCCGGGCGGCGACCTCGGCGACGAGTGCGGCGCGGAGGGCGAAGCGGTCGACGGGCGTGGTCGCTCCGGTCGTGTCCGGGCCGACGGGGACCGACGGGTCGTCCAGGACGGGGGTGCTCACGCTGCTGCCTCCGCGGCGGCCGCGATCGACTCGATCGTGGCGAAGGTCGAGCGGTGCAGCACGGCGTCGTGGAACTCCACGTCGAGCTCGTTCTCCACCGCGAGCATCACGTTCACGGTGGCGTGCGAGGTCAGGCCGAGCGCGTACAGGTCGGCGATCGAGGCGATGTCGGACGCGTCGACGGTGAGGTGTCCGTGGTCGGCGAGGGCCCGTCGGACGGCCTGCTCGGCGCCGGGCGCGGCGAGGGCGACGGGGGCGGGTGCGGAGGTCGGGTCCTGGTGCATGCGAGCAACGATAGGGAGCATGCGGGCCCGGAAAACCGCCGTGCACGTGCGTGATCCCGCACGTGCGCCGCAAGGAACGCGGGACCGGGTCGGTCAGCGTCGGGACAGCGCCACGGCGGTCGCCAGCGCCAGCCCCCGTTCGTGTGACAACGACACCGCGACCGGTCCGCAGCCGACCGCCGCGGCGAGCTCGGCGGCGCGGCCGGAGAGCTCGACGACCGGGGCGCCGGCGGCGTCCAGCACCACCGCGACGTCCGTCGGGGGGACCGCGTCGCCCGGCGCGGGTCGCAGCAGCTTCAGCACGGCCTCCTTGCCGGCGAAGCGGGCGGCCAGACGCTCGGGGTCGTCACCGCAGTCGGCGCGCTCGCGGTCGGTGAACACCCGCGACAGGTAGCGCTCGCCGTGTGCGGCGATGCCCGCGACGACGTCCTCGACCGCCGCGAGGTCGGTACCGGTCCGGATCGTCGTCACGGGTGCAGCGTACGGCTCGCAGCCACGCGGTGGCACCACGGCGTCGCCGCGTGGCCGCGAGCCGCCCCCGACCCCGGTGACGACCCCCGTCAGCGGTACTGCGGCGGCCAGTCGAACGGCGCCGGCAGGTGCGGCACCTCGCCGATCGTGGTGACGACGAGCACGACCTCGCGACGGTTCGTCAACGCGATCGACCGCGGGTTGCCGAGGTACCGGTGTCCGTCGACCCAGGTCGTCAGCTCCCCGTGCAGCCCGCCGACGTGCCCCGCGCCGAGCGAGACGTCCCACTCGTCGAAGAACTGCCCGAGTGTGAACGTCTGCCGGGTCGGCGACTCGACGTGCAGGATGCCGGAGGTGTCGTGGGTGTGGAGCTCGGCGGCGAACCGCTCCCGCGACGAGTGCCCGACGTCGCCCGGGACCGTCACCGGTGTCGAGCCGTCCAGGATCGTCAGGTGCGTGTGCACGTGCTCGGCGAGCGGTTCGCCCCAGACGTTCCGCAGGCCCGCCGCTTCGGCGCGCGTCTGCAGGTCGGTCGGTGCCGGCCAGGGAGGCGCGGTGCGGGTCGTCCCCGCCGCCGGCGCCGTGCAGAGGGCGAGCAGGAGGACGGCCAGCGCCGCGACGAGCGTGACGACGACGCTCCGGGGCGCCGTCCGCGCACCGCCCGTCCGCGGGGCCCGGCCGGTTCGCGTGCCGGGCCGGCGGCTCACCACCGGTCGTGCACGGTGGCGCGGAACCACCGGTCGTAGAGCTCGTGCACCGTGCTGTCGAGGGCGCCGAGGTCGAGTGCGCCGCCGTCGACCAGGTCCGGTGCTCCGGCGTTCGAGCGGGCCTGCTCGGGGTTCCTGGCGCCCGGGATGGCGGCGGTGACTCCGTCCTGCGCGACGATCCACGCGAGCGCCGCCTGCGGGACCGAGATGCCCTCGGGCAGCGCCGCCGCGAACGCCCGGGCGGCCTGCACGCCGTCCGCGAAGTCGACGCCGCTGAACGTCTCGCCCTGGTCGAAGGCCTCGCCGTGACGGTTGTAGTTGCGGTGGTCGCCCTCGCTGAACGTGGTCTCGGTCGTGTACTTCCCGGAGAGCAGTCCCGATGCCAACGGCACGCGCGCGAGGATCCCGACCCCTGCCTCTCGTGCGGCCGGCAGCACGCGGTCCAGCGGCTTGAGCCGGAACGCGTTGAGGATGACCTGCACGCTCGCGACGTGCGGGCGGGCGATCGCGGTGAGCGCCTGGTCCGCGGTCTCGACGGAGACGCCGTACGCGGCGACCGACCCGTCGGCGACGAGGGCGTCGAGGGCGTCGTACACGGCGTCGTCCTCGAAGACCGCGGTCGGCGGGCAGTGCAGCTGCACGAGGTCGAGGGTGTCCTGCCGGAGGTTGCGCCGGGAGCGGTCGACCCACTCGCGGAAGTTGGCCGCGACGTAGTTCGCGGGGACCTGGTCGGCGCGTCGACCCATCTTGGTCGTCACGGTGAGCGGCACGCCGGGGTTGGCCTGTCGCCATGCCCCGATGAGCTGCTCGCTGCGACCGTCGCCGTACACGTCGGCGGTGTCGAAGAGGGTGACGCCGGACTCGACCGAGGCGTCCATCACGGCGGCGGCGTCCTGCTCGCTGACGGGACCCCAGTCACCGCCGAACTGCCAGGTGCCGAGGCCGACGACGGACACGGAGCGGCCGGTGCGGCCGAGGGTGCGACTCTGCATGCGGACGAGCGTAGTCACGGCAGCCGCGGACGTCCCGTGACGATCCCCGCGGCGCAGGGCCGGCTCAGGACTCGGTCGGTCGGGACTCCGTCGGGTACGGCTCGGTCGCGACGCCGCGGCGGAGCAGTGCCCGCGCTGCGCGGGCGCGGGGGACGACCCAGAGCGCGGACCACGCGCCGATCCCGACCCAGAGCGCGACGAGCAACCCCGTCAGGAGCGGGCCGTGCTGGTCCGCCATCGAGAGCGTCATCGCGGTCCAGAGCACGCAGAGGACGATCTTGCCCCAACCGGCGCCCTCGCGGTCGGCCTGCGCCTGCAGCGCCGGGACCCACTCGTCGGCCGTGACCCCCGGCGGCACACGCTGTTCCGCGACCCATCGCTGCACGGCCGCCGATCGCTCGTAGCCGCCGGCGGCTCGCCAGGCCCGCAGCTGCGTCCAGACGCCGATGGCCGCACCGGCGATCCCCGCGGGCACACCGACCCCGACGAGCAGCGCCGTCGTGGTCGTCAGCCAGGACGACGCGACGAGCACCGCGAGCACCACGCCGAAGGCCGCGCCGGCCACGGCGCTGCCGAGGAGCCGCAGCCGCCCGGACTCGTCCACCACACCGACACCGTCCACGAGGACGACGCTACCCGCGACGGACGACCGTCCGCTGCGAGCGCGCGGGGTGCCCGGTGGGGCATGATCGACCGGTGTCCTCCCTGAACCCGACCGCCGTGTACCGCGCCGCCCGTGACGAACTGCTCGCGGTCCTCGACGAGCACGACACCGAGCGTGCCGAGGCCGCCCGACGTGCGTTCCGCTGGCCCGACCTCGGCCGGACCTTCAACTGGGCGACCGACTGGTTCGACGTGGTCGCCCGCGGCAACGACCGCGTGGCGCTGTGGATCGTCGACGAGGACGGCGGCTCGCGCACGACGTACGCCGAGATGGCCGCCCGCTCCGACCGGCTCGCGGTCCGCCTGGACCGGCTCGGGGTCCGGAAGGGCGACCACGTGCTCCTGATGCTCGGCAACCAGCTCGAGCTGTGGGAGACGATGCTGGCGGTGATGAAGCTCGGCGCGGTCATCCTGCCGACCTCGACCATGCTCGACACCGCCGACCTGCAGGACCGCATCGACCGCGGCGGCGTCGCGCACGTCGTCACGAACCACGGGGAGACGCCGAAGTTCGACGGGGTGACGGGTGCTCCGTCGCGCATCGTGGTCGGGGGAGCGGTCGACGGTTGGACGTCCTACCCGGACGACCTCGGTACCCCGGCGCCGGCGGACGAGGTGCGGCCCGTGGTCACCACGAGCACCGACGACCCCTGCCTGGTGTACTTCACGTCGGGCACCACCTCGCGGCCGAAGATGGTCGTGCACACGCAGGCGTCGTACCCGGTCGGCCACCTCAGCACGATGCACTGGCTCGGACTCCGGCCCGGCGACGTGCACCTGGCCATCAGTTCACCCGGGTGGGGCAAGCACGCCTGGAGCTGCTTCTTCGCGCCGTGGATCGCCGAGGCGACCGTCTTCGTGTACGACACGCCGCGCTTCGACCCGGCAGGGCTCCTCGCGCAGCTCGACGAGGCCGGCGTCGACACGTTCTGCGCGCCGCCGACCGCCTGGCGGATGCTCCTGCAGTCCGACCTCGGACCGAGGCCGCGCGCGCTGCGCGAGGTGGTGTCCGCGGGCGAGCCGCTCAACCCCGAGGTGATCGCCCGTGTCCAGGCGGCCTGGGGCCTGACGATCCGCGACGGCTACGGCCAGACCGAGACGACGGCGATCATCGGCAACGTGCCCGGTGGGGCGATGACACCCGGGGCGATGGGTCGTCCGCTGCCCGGGGTGGCCGTGACGCTGCTCGACCCGCTGTCCGGGCGCGTCGGGGACGAGGGCGAGGTCTGCCTCGACCTGACCGAGCGGCCGACGAACCTGATGGCCGGGTACCTCGGCGACCCGGAGCGCACCGCCGACGCGATGCGGGACGGCTTCTTCCACACCGGCGACATCGCGGTCCGCGACGCGGACGGGCAGCTGACCTTCATCGGCCGGACCGACGACGTCTTCAAGTCCTCCGACTACAAGGTGTCGCCGTTCGAGGTCGAGAGCGCCCTGCTGCAGCACGACGCCGTGGCCGAGAGCGCCGTCGTCCCCGCACCGGACGACGCACGGCTGAACGTCGTGAAGGCCTACGTCACGCTCGCGGCCGGGTGGGAGCCGACGGCCGAGACCGCTCGTGCGGTGCTCGAGCACGCACGGGTCGCGCTCCCGGCGTACGCCCGGGTCCGCCGGGTCGAGTTCGGGCAGCTGCCGAAGACGATCTCGGGCAAGATCCGACGGGTCGAGCTCCGCGAGCGCGAGGAGTCCGCGGCGTCGGGCGGTGTGTCGGTCGAGGGGGAGTGGCGGGACGACCAGTTCCCGGAGCTCCGTTCGGTGGGACGGGCTCAGGCGACGCGGAAGAAGTCGCCGTAGGTCGGCTCGGGCGGGACGTCGCCGTGCGTGCGGTGGTGCACGAGGGCGTCGATCTCGTCGGGGTGCCGCAGGCCGCGGCGGTGCCACTCGTGGGGGTGGCGCTGGAGTTCGCGGAGGTCGTTCGCGGTGCGCACCGTGCTCACGCCCCGAGGGTGACGACGGTGACGGCAGCGGTGGCGACGGTCACGGCGACGATGCCGAGGCTGGTCGCCAGGGTGGCGAGGACCCGTCCACGGGCTGCCTCCCGGACCTCGGAGAACTGCGAGTGCGTCGCGTCGATGGTGCTCATGGCCGGCCCTTCCCGTGCTGTGGGTCGCCGCCGATCGGCGACTGGGGCCAGCTTGCTCCGATTTCTCTAGTTTGTCTAACTACCGAAGTGGATGCGTACGCATATCGGCCATCGCACCCGGGCGGGCGGCGCCGTCGGCCTCGTCCGCGGGTGAGTCGGCGCCCATCGCGTCGATCACCTCGGCGAAGAACGCCTGCATCTCGACCACCGTCTGCGGCGACAGCCGGTCGGCCGCGGCGATCATCCGGGCGTGCACGTCGGTGAGTTCGGACCGGACCTCGTCGTCGCTGTGCACGGTCGCGACCAGCAGGGCGCCGCGGCCGTCCGCCGGGTCCGGCCGGCGTTCGGCGTGCCCGCTGGCGACGAGTCGCTTGACGACGGCCGTGGTCGACGCCGACGTGATCCCGAGGTGCGCGGTCAGGTCGCCCGGCCGCACCGCGCGGCCCTGCTCCGCGGCGCGCAGCAGGAAGCGGACCGCCTCCATGTCGGTCGCGTTCATCCCCATCGACCGGCGCTTGCGCTCGCGCATCGCGACCTCGGCGGCGCGGTAGCGCCGCATCGCGGTGAGCAGTTCGACACCGGTCCTCGCCGGCCGGTCCGGGTACCAGTACCCGGACGTCCCGTGCGTGCCGTCCTCGGTCATCGCAGCCTCCTCACCTCGTCCGCCCGACAGTACCGAGCCGGTCCGGGCGCGCGGGGAGCAGCGGGGTACGTGACGAGGGTCGGCGACCCACGACACCGGTCTCGAGCGGACCACCCGGCGGACGGGAGGCGCGAGGCGGGTCGGCCACGGGCCTCCCGTCCGGCACGCACCGGCTCACTGCCGCGGAGCGGCTCGTCCCGCAGCGGTCTCGTCCCGACGCGCGGACGAGGACCGGGTGCGGCGGCCGATCCGTGACCCGAACACAGACCGGCCGCCCGTGCCGTGGTGCCTGACCCGCACCACGACGTCTCGATTGAACACGATCCTGCTGTGAGCGCAAGCCCACAGCCGCTGCGCGCAGTGCGTGCAGCCGACGTCCAGACACGCGGTCGCCGGGGCGCGCCGGAGATCGCGCGTCCGGACCGAGGAGGCCCGAGCGCCGTAGGCTCCGTGAGGAGAACTCGTCACGGGAGACGGAAGGCCGGCATGACCAGCACCACCACCAGCAGCCACCCCGCACCCGGCGCCGCACACGGCGCCCGGACGACCCAGGCCACCGCCTCCGTCGCCGCGATCCTCGCCGAGTCCGCGGCGCGGTTCCCGGACGACGTCGCGGTCGTCGTGGGGGACCAGCGGACCACGTACGCCGAGCTGTGGCAGCAGACCCTCGCCTACGCCGGCGGCCTCCGCGCGCGCGGTGTGCGTGAGGGCGACCGCGTCGCGATGCTCGTGCCGAACGTCGCCGACTTCCCGCGCGTCTACTACGCCGTCCTCGCGCTCGGCGCGGTGGTCGTGCCGGTGCACGCGCTGCTCAAGCGCGGGGAGATCGAGTTCGTGCTCCGCGACAGCGACGCCCGACTGCTCGTCTGCGCAGCCCCCCTGCTCGGCGAGGGTGGCGCCGGGGCGACAGCCGCCGGCGTCGACGTGCTCAGCGTGCTCGCCCCGGCGGACGCCGAGGGAGCTCCGGACCGACTCGAGACCGTCGCCGCGACGAGCGAACCGCTCGACACCTACGTCCCGCGCCACCCGTTCGACACCGCCACGATCCTGTACACGAGCGGGACGACCGGGAAGCCCAAGGGCGCCGAGGGCTCCCACTTCGCCCTGCTCGAACAGGTCAACACGTGCCTGCTCACGACCTTCGACATGCGTCGGGGTGACGTCCTGCTCGGTGCGCTGCCGCTCTTCCACACCTTCGGGCAGACCTGCACCATGAACACCGGGTTCCGCGCCGGCGCGACGATCGTCATGCTGCCGAGGTTCGACGGCGACGCCGCACTCGCGGCCATGGTCGAGCACGACACGGCGATCTTCATGGGCGTCCCGACGATGTACATCGCGCTGCTCGACGCCGCGACCCGGTCCGAGGCCCGACCGCACCTGCGGTACGCGATCTCCGGCGGGGCATCGCTGCCGCTCGCCGTGCTCGAACGGTTCCAGCAGGTGTTCGACGCGCCGGTCCACGAGGGGTACGGGCTCACCGAGACCTCGCCGGTGGCGTCGTTCAACCACGTCGGGGCCACCCCGCGCCCGGGCACCATCGGGACGCCGATCTGGGGTGTCGACATCGAGATCGCCGACCCCGAGGTCACGGACCGCACCGTCCTGCTGCCGCGCGGCGAGATCGGCGAGCTGGTGATCCGCGGCCACAACCTGATGAACGGCTACCTGAACCGACCCGAGGCCACGGCCGAGGCGATCGTCGACGGGTGGTTCCGCACGGGCGACCTCGGGCGGAAGGACGACGACGGGTACCTCACCATCGTCGACCGCACGAAGGACATGATCATCCGCAACGGCTACAACGTGTACCCCCGGCAGGTGGAGGAGGTCCTCGCCGCCCACCCGGACGTCACGATGGCCGCCGTGTTCGGGATCCCGCACGAGGTGCACGGGCAGGAGGTCGCCGCGGCGGTCGTGCTCCGTCAGGGCGCCGAGGTGACCTCGGAGGAGCTGATCCGCTTCGTCGCCGACGAGATCGCCGTGTACAAGTACCCGCGGGTCGTGCACGTGGTGGACGCCCTGCCCCTGGGGCCGAGCGGGAAGGTGCTCAAGCGGGAGCTCGTCGAGCGGTTCGGCTGAGCGCCCCGCGGCGGGGTCGTCGGTCCGGAGCGCGGCTCGCGCTCCGGACCGGTCGCGATCGTGCTCGCGGCCGACCGTCGCCGACGTCAGCGGGCGCGTGGACCGGGCGCCGCCCGGCGGCGGCGTTGCTCGTCAGCCGTGGCCACGACGAGGAACACCGCCCCGATCACCGCAGGACCGTGGACAGGGTGTTCCCACCGAGCGTCTAGGATCGACTCCAGGGGCCTTTAGCTCAGCTGGTAGAGCGCCACGTTTACACCGTGGATGTCGTCGGTTCGATCCCGGCAGGGCCCACCAGAAAAACCCAGTTCAGGCCCCACCATGCGGAAATAATGTGTGGCCGACGGGAGGAGAATCCGGGCAGCTGCCGGTGAGCTGCCGGTGTCTAACCTGGGAGCTGGGGGATTGAGGTGTGCGCGCCGCGGTTGACGCTGGGAGAAGCATGCACGCCGCTCGGCCCGCTTGAAGTGGTGCCTGAGATTGTGCCGCGATCGTGCCCTCCAATGACTGCACGCTGATGGCCTCTTCGCAGCGACGCTGTGCCAAGCCAGGGGTAGCGAAGAGTCGCCGAACTTGGAGTGTAAGTCGGGCGAGTACGTCGACAATCGAGTTCCATGACGGTGAGCCGCGTCATACAGGCGGTCTACTGGCTAGACCTTGGTCCAATCCCGGCCCTATCGAATTTCACCGTGCAAGCCGCGCTAAGGTCAGGTTCGACAGATGATGCATCGGAGCGGCGCCCCTTGCGTTGACCCTACAACCTCCAGAATCTAGGCATGCTCTCCCTCGTTCTCTCCATCTATGCGGCTTTGGTTGCGACCTTCGCGCTGCTGTTCAACTACTTCAAAGAGCCAGTGCCGCTTATGCACGTGATCCGTAACGATGTGTCGGCCGAGTACGGAAAGCCCTACTGGTCGCTGTATTTCCGTAACCTCGGGGCAGGGTCAGCGCGGCACGTCAAGGTACGAACTCGACAGGGCAAGGCCCGATGGACGCCCTGGACGAGCCTCGCTCCGGTCTTGGATGCCAAGAGTGAGGTCGGCCACAGGGTGCCACTTACTGAAGAGGAGTACGCCGCGTTAGCGTCGGAGCCAGCTCGTTCGTCTTGGCGAGTGCAGTTCCGCTGGACGCAAGGCCCCGTCTCCTTCGTTGGCCAGCGCCGGCTCACTGTTCGTCCCGACCACTACTGGACTCGTGAACAGTCAGACGCTTGGGGTTAGCTGCTGACCGCTGGCTTCTTCCTGCCGTGCCTGTCGGGACCGTGAACGGCGGCGTCCAATCTTGGCTCGCCAAAAACTGATCTAGTGGCAGTGTCATCGCCTTTACCATCTCGGGATGTTCGTGAATGTCTTTGATTCGGTGACCGATCATGTAAAGCGTCGGCACCTTGGTATCAGGCCAAGCGATGTCGCGACGCACTGCCACGAGAAGATCAGCCATGAGTCGCATCGTCACCAAGTTCGGCGGATTCAAGTTGGCTGAAGTGCGCCACCGGTAAAATGTCTCGATCACTTCGTCCGAACCCCAAACCGTCACGAAGCCCTGAAAGTTCGTAATGACGTCTTCCATACCGGCCAGAGCGGCCGCGCTCCGATTCGGAGTGAGAAGGTCGTTTAGCGTTGTGAGGAAGGGCTGATACAGCTCGAACTTTTTCTGCGCTGTGCGCTCCTCAAGCGCTCTAAGACGTGCAGCCTCCGCCTCTGCGTGTTGCGCTCTGCCCGCGGCCCGCGACGCCAGAATGCTGGAGATCACGGCGACGGCGACGGGGACGGCAAGGGTGACGATTTGCAGCCATAGAGGAAGTGTCATGCGTGGGAGTCTTGCATCGACCGCCGTCGATCGGCATCACGACCGCGCCGTCCGGGGCGCCGGTAGGCCTCTGGTCGATCAGGTCAGCAGCAGGTTTGCCATCGCGCTGTCTTCCCCAGTGAAGAAGAGCCTCTAGGTCCACCGAACACCCCTCAAAGCAAGCACCCTCAGTCCAGTGGCTGAGGGTGCTTGTATTGAGGGGACTTACGAAAAGATCGGGCATGCTCGAGGATCTACGCGTACCTGTCGTTAGTCGCCGTCCGGATCAGCGCCTACGACCTCACCTACGACGTGCAGTAACAGCAGCGGCAACTCCAAAACCGAGGCCAGCTAGACCGACCAGCATTCCTCCGTTGTAAATCAATCCTGCAGCGAAGTTAACGCCCCCACCGGGAGGACTCAGTATGGTCCATACAGAGCCGATTGCAGTTGCAACGAAACCGACCGCAAGAAGAACGATTGCAGCAACGACTACCCCTGGCATTCTCATCAGTTATTACGTCCGTTTCCCTTATAGAAGGCCCAGCCAGCGCCACGAACAGCGGTGTAGTAGCCACCAGCGACACCAGCACAAGAGTTTCGCGTAGCACCCTTGGGGTAAGCCTTGTTGCAAGCATACGTAAGGTTACCGAGGAACGCGACGTCGCAGGTCAGGCGGTTAATCTTCTTCTTATTGCCATAGCAGATGTCGTGGGCGTCGCAAGCGGGCCTGAACTTCGCCTTACCCCACGTGTCGGGCGAATAGCTACAACCGTTGGGTGCAGCGAAAGTGGTCATCTCCCCACTCGCGGTCGGCTCGGGGTCGGTGGCGTCAGGAACGTCCTCCCCCTCGTTCGCGACTCGGAACGACCAATCTGCGGTCTGAATATCGCCTCGTTCGTCCCATGCGGTGGCAGCCGAAACTTTCGCCTTCCATGAGTAGGAGTGCCCTCGGGGAAGGTCGTAAAGGCCGAGCGGGACGTTACCAGTAGTGGTCGCCTGCGTGACGCCGGTTGTCAGGTCGCGGAGCTCATAAGCGATCGCAGCATCGCCAGGTAGGAGCCCTGACTGGGGAAGCGGGTAAAGGGAAACCACTTCCGGGTTCACCACTGCCCCGTTCGCAAGACTTGGCTGTAATGCCTCGTTCTGCCACTGACCAACCCCAAATTCGTAGGCCACGGAGGGCGCCAACCCCGTGCTGCTGGACAGTTCTGCACGCAGCTTCACTAGCCCAGACAAGGGTGGAGTCGTGAAGGTGAACGAGGACGTCGTAGTGTCATTCAGTGAATAAGACTCGAGCGGAAGGTCGTTCAGGTACACGTCGACCGTTTGCCCAGCCTCGACTGCAGCAGGCGCGCTTACAGTGCAAGACGCCGCAATATCATCGCTTCCCGTGGTAGCGGTCCATGTTCCAGCCCCGAACGGAGCGGCGCAAGTCAGACGAGGGGCTTGAGGATTGCTGTACCAGCCTTGGACGTCGAAAACGTAGTCGGTCGGGTCAGCGACACTGTTGATTGCGACCTTGCCGTTCGCGCCGAGCGGTACCGTAATGGTGTTCGTGCGGATCGTAGTCTCGTCGAAATTGATCGACGTCGTGTTCGGGCGGGTTGTGCCGTCTGCCCACACCGTCGCATTGCCGGCACCAGCGGTCGACTTCAGCGAGGTGAGCGAGAGGACAACGGCCTTGATACCAGAGCCCATGACGGGGACGCCTGCTTTGCCGGCGATCTGGATGGAACGGGTTTCGTTCTTTCCCATGACTGTGTTGCCGCTGGAGCGGGTGTCGTACGCACGGCCAGCACCGGGAGTGAAGACGGCGCCTCCCTTCCCAGCGGCGGTGAAGTAACCCTGGGTGTCGACGACGAGGTCGGTGGTGCTGTTGTTGTTGTAGATGGTGATCTTGCCGTCAGCGGAGAGCTTGACCTGCGCCTGCATCGAGGTCGGCACGTTGCCGGCGTAGTTGAAGGAGTTCGACGGACGGGTGTCGCCCGTGGCGTACGGGGTGAGGTACCCGACGGAGGCGGTGCGGTTGACGGCGATCATGTTGATGATCGCGCCGGAAGCACCCTTCGGGATGCCGCCGCGTCCGGAGACCTGCAGGTCGACACGCTCGCCGGCGCCGATGGTCTGCTGTGGGAAGCCGAGCCCGGAGCGGGTGTCAGCGATGCGCGAGCCGTTCAGCGGGACGAAGCCGCCGGCGGCAGTACCGTCGTCGCTGGCGGTGTAGTAGCCCTGCACGTCGAGGATGAGCCGGATGCTGGTCTCGGCCTGCACCTGAATCGTGCCGTCGGGATTCACCGCGAGGACAGCGGAGAACGAGGTGTTTTGCTCGCTCTCACCACCGTAGATACCCATGAGCGTCGTCTTCGCGGCTGCGTTCGGGCGCCCGTAGAGGATGCCCTGATGCGAGATGCTCGCCGCGGTCGCAACGACGGATACAGCTCCAACGGAACCGTCGTCCGGGACGCCGTTCTTGCCGGTCACCTGGACGGTGCGCCAGCCCTTGGCAGGCATCGGGGTGTCGAAGCCGCCGATGTTTCTCCCCGTGTCGAGGAAGCGTCCGGTTGCCGGGACGAATACGCCGCCGGTTCCGGTGTCGTTGAGGGCTTGCGCTGGCGTTGCGACCAGCAGCGAGCCAAGGATTGCGAGCGCGCTCAGGGTTGCGGCAGCGATGCTGCGCTTCCTCTGGCGCGGCCTGTGCAGCAGCGTGCGCACGAGACCCCCTAGGTCAGCTGACAGCACGGGTTGCCGTCAGTTCGCGAAGGCTAGAAGAAGTCTGAATACCGGCACAGGTCCCCCGAAGAGGGGCTCGCCAGAAAAATCCCAGTTCAGAGGTAATAGTTCCGGAATGGGCTGAGCGTTCTCTCAGTCTATGTCAACCTGCGAGCTGATGATCCCAGCCAGTCGGCTAGCGCCAAATGGCTAGCGCCGAACAGCTGTCCAGTTGGAGCTCTGGGCTGATCGAACGCAAGAGAGGGTGGGGCATTCTCACGCAAGTCAGCGTGAACAGCCACAACGCCGCGACGCGCCGGGGGGCCGCAGGGTCCGTTTTGGGTCCTAAAACGATGCGCAGGAAGGGCACATCAAGGGCGTAGCGACGCGAACGCTACGATGCTCCACACCAGCCAGAACCGCGGAACGACGCGGATCAAGGGCACAAGGACGCGCACCATCGCAAGGCCTGACCCGGTACCAGTGGGTTCCAGATTCAAGACCCACGAGCCCGCAAGGAGTGACGACCCATCGTGTCCGGGTCACAGCCGGCGGGTTCGACAACATTGATGTTGAAGTAAGCGCCGAAGCCGATGCCGGCGATCGAGCCTCTCTTCCACGCGAGACCTAGGCTCTTCTCATGATCAACGCCGCATACGCGCTGTACGACATCTTCCTTGAGTGGCGCGAGGCGGCCGCAGCCGGCGTGGTCGCAAATGACGCCCGAGGCTGGAACGCTGACCCGATGGTTGCGACTACAAAGATGCTCGAGACCAGCGCTCTGCTCACGGCTATCGATCGTGCGCTCAGCGAGATGGAGGCGGACGGTCTCAACGTCTACGTCTCGAGGGAGTCGTTCCCGCAATGGGGCCGCATGGCGGCCAATGCGGGGACCACTTGGGGTCAGCAGTCCGACCCTGGCGCGGCATTCCCTTCAGCAGCGATGGGGCAGCTGCAGATGCTGGGCACCCTCATTGAAGCGACCAAGGGGAGGATCGCGCCGGGCGGACTCGACCGGCTCAGTGCCGTCGTCGACGAAGCGATTGGCCTCCTTGAGGAAGACCAGACCATCAGCGCGGAGCTTCGCTACTACTTGGTGAAGCTGGTGCGCGAGATTCGCGATGCGATGGAGGATGAGACGCTCGCTGGGGGCTTCGACTATGCGAGCGCTGCTGAGCGGCTCTGGGTTGCCATGCAGGCTGCAGCCGGACAGGCGGACGAGGAGCGTAGTCCCCGATGGCGGGACGCCGCGGCCAAGCTGATTGTCCCTGCGGTCACGGGTGCCATCACACACGCGGCCACTCTCGGCTATGACGGTGTCGCAGCGGCGCTCGGACAGCTCGGCCAGTAGTTCCGAGGTGGGCGCCTGTCGTCTCGGCCGGAAGCATCAGCAGCTGCTCGGCGGCGGACCTTTACGTGCACGGCGCGACACACGTTAGCGGTTTGCCGCGGGGGGGGGGAGTACGCCGTGCTCGCGCCGCCTGCCGAGCGTCGCCAGGCAGCCGCCGTTTCATTGGGCGGCGATATCGGCGGCCGAGGCGGTAGCGGTGCGTGTCGTCGGCGTAGGGGAGGCCGGCGCCACGGCGGGGAACTCGAGGACGACCGGCACAAGCTGCCGGTGTGCTGCCGGTGACCACGCGCAGCCGGGTGCTTTTGTTCGCAGTTGTCCGCAAGCTACTTCCGCGCCATCACTGGGAAGCGCTGCGTATCGCTGCGGACGTTTGCGCGGTCCGCCACGTTTACACCGTGGATGTCGTCGGTTCGATCCCGGCAGGGCCCACGCAGTCGCTCAGCGACGCGCGCGCAGGGTCTCGCTCGGCAGCTCCCCGAACCGCTTCGCGTAGGCGGAGGAGAACCGCCCGGCGTGTGCGAACCCCCACCGTCGTGCGGTGTCCGCCACGGTCGTCTCGCCCACCGAGTGGTACCGGAGCTCCGTCCGGATCCGGTCGAAGCGGATCCCGCGGAGCATCGAGTTCGGTGACATCCCGACCTGCCGCTGGAAGCCCTGCTGGAGCCCGCGGACACTGAGCCCGACGTGTTCGGCGACGTCGGTCGTGGTGATCGGGACGTCGGCGTTGGCGTGCATGTACTCGATCGCCTGCTGCACCCGGCCCCGTGCGCCGACGGGCACCGGCGCGGCCGGCGCGAGGGTCGTGTGCGGGAAGGTCCGGAGCATCGCCAGCGCGGTGCGCCGGGTGGCCTCGGCCATCGCGAGCGGGGACAGCGGCGTGGCACCGAGGACGACCTGCGCGGAGGCCCGCAGCTCGGCGTTCCACGTCCGGACGTCCTCCCGTCGGGGCAGCGCGGCGTGGTCGAACACGAGCGGCGCCGGCTCCGTGCCGTGCAGCTCGGCGGCGGTGCGCTCGAGCGTGCGGCGGTCGAACTGCACCACGTTCTGCCGGACGTCGGCGAGGTCGAAGCGGTACGGGCGCTCGCTCGGGAACACGATCGGGCGTCCGGGCGCGAGCGCCACCTCGTCGCGGTCGATGTCCAGCAGTCCGCCGCCGTCGCTGACCCACGTCACGAAGTAGTGGCTCGTCGCGTCGACCTCGCCGGCCATCCGACCGTCGAAGCGCTTCGAGTCCAGCGACATCCCCTCGCCACCGACCGATCGGAACCGGTAGCCGAAGTCCCGCTCGGTCCGCTCGGGCAGGAACCCGGCGGCACCGTACGCCGACTCGAACACCGCTCGGGCCGCGTCGAGGTCGTCGCCGGACGCCTCGACGACGTGACGGACGTCGGGTTCGGCGGTGGTCATGATCCGATGCTGACACGTCCGGCTGAGCCTCGCGCGCGCGTCGTGGTCAGGACAGCGCCTCGAGCGGGTTCTGCGCGAGCTTCCGGACGACACCGCCGTCGACCAGGCGCCGCGCTGCGGTGTCGGGCTTGCGAGCGGCCTGGTCGGCGACGCACGCGCCGAACTCCGCAGCCAGCGAGCCGCGGGGGTGCCGTGCGAGCACCTCGCGCAGGTACGACTCCGGCAGCAGCTCGGCCCCCGCACCGGAGACGTCGAGCCCGGTCGCGCGTTCGAGCAGGTGCCCCTCGAGGTCGAGGAGGACGTCGACGTCCGGCCAGTTGTGCCGCACGATCACGTCGAGCACGCGCTGCTGCCGCTCGACGGCCCAACCCGCCCCGGTCGTCAGGGCGACGGCGACGTGCCCACCGGCGTGCTCGTAGGACACCGTGTGGTTGTCGAACTCGGTCACGGTGCCGATGTCGTGCAGGACGGCCGCGACCCACAGCAGTTCGTGGTCGACGCCGTCGAGCCCGTCGAGCGCCGCGAAGCCCGCTGCCCAGTACCAGGACCGGACGGCGTGCGCCGTGATCGCCGTCGACTGGTAGCGCGTGGCGAGCGACGCAGCCGCTCGGGCGGCCGGGGTCTCCGGGACGGGGAAGTCGTCGATGCGCACCTCCGGATCATGGCATGCTCACCGCATGGACCCGCAGCCGCCCTACGGCGACCGTCGCCCCGCGCCGCCGCACCCGCCCGCGCGCTGGGACCCGTGGTCGGCGGCGTTCGCCGCACTCGCGGTCGCGGCCGGGGTCGGGGCACTCGCCGCGGCGTGCTGGGGCGTGGCCCTCGTGCTGCTCGCCCCGGAGGGCGGTGGAGTCGACTTCCGGTCCGTCTGGGCAGGGCTCGCCCTGGTCGCGTTCGTGGCGCTCACTGCGGTGCTCGCCGAGGCGGCGCGCGCTCGTCGCCGTCGGGGTGGCGGACGCTCGCAGCGGTGACGCGACCCACGGGAGGCACGGTGCCGGCCGGCCACGTGCCTCCGGACCGGCGCGGCGTCGGACGCGCGACGTGGCGCTGATCCGCCACGCGCCTCCCGTCCGGTGCGCTGCCGGCCCTGCCGGTGGGGCCGAGGTCCCAGGACGACAGCTCGTGCTCGCCGACCACGAGCGTGTACGGTCCCGCCGCGTCGGTACGACCGTTCGGGTGGGGGAGTTCCGAGCGGAAGCGCTCAGACATCGCTCGTCGGCAGCGCGGTCGCGTCCGACGGCCCGCCCTCGGGAGGCGCCACGGCCGCGTCGACCGGGTCCTCGACCAGCCGGACGGTCACGCTGATGAGGTCCGCCGTCGCGGTCGTGTCGGCGTCGAGCAGGTCGCGCACCCGTTCGCCCACCGCGCGGAGGGTGTCCGCGGCGGGACGGCCGCCGTCGACGCTGATGCCGGTGACGACGTGCACGCGGCCGCCGCGTCGGTCCACGTCGACCAGGACGTCGGGGTCGTGCAGACGGAGCGGTACGGGCACCACCGCGTCGACCACGGTCTCGGCCGCGGCGGCGACGGGGCGGGGCGGGTAGACCCCGGTGACCCCGGGGACGTGTCGGATGCCGGCCGTCACCGTGCGTGAGATCGCTTCGTCGTCCATGGTCGCGCTCCTCGCTGCTGGTGGGTCGTCTCGCCGCCGGTCGGGCAGGTCGTGGTCAGGCGGTGGTCGTCAGGGCAGGTAGACGTCGTCGAAGTGGACGTCGACGGCCTCGACGCGCAGCTCGGTGTGCCGTTCGACGGCCTCGGCGACGGTGACCCGCAGGCGCTCGGCGGTCTCCGGGGCCGACCCGCCGTACACGAGCCCGGCAGTCACATCGATGCTGACCGCGGCTCCGGGCTCCTCCACGTCGCCCCGCAGCACGCAGCGGCCCATCACGACGCCGCCCATCGTGTCACCGGCGCGGCGCACGAGTCCGCGCACGGCCGCCTCGGTGACCGCCAGGCGCAGGCGCGGATCGGGGTGGGCGACCGGGACGTCGCGACCGGGCCGCACCTCGGCGCGGATCGCCCCGAGCAACCGGTCGACCCAGGCGGTCTCCCGGTCGGGCTCGGCACCGGCGCGCTGCTCGAGCGCGCCGAGGGAGAGCTCGCGCAGGCGCTGCATGTTCGTCATCGCGAGTCGGCAGACCGCCGAGCCCTCGATGGACGGGTCGATCGGGTCCCGACCGCGGTCGAGGTAGTCCGCGATCTCCTCGATCGTGTGGCCGTCGAGGTCGTCGTCGGGCAGGGGGAGGTCGTCGGTCGTCATCGCCATCCCTCCATCTCCGCGGCGAGGAACCGTCGCGCCCGTGCGAGCAGGCCCCGCACCGTCGACGTCGGGAGCTCGAGTTCCTCGGCGATCTGCTGGTAGCTGTACCCGGCGGTCTCCCGGAGCAGCCAGCACCGACGCTGGTCGATCGGCATCCGGTCCAGAGCAGCCCACATCGCGTCGAGCTGCATGCGCGTCTCGACGGTACGCTCCGGGGCCTGCGACGGGTCGGCCGCCTCGTCGTGGTCGTCCAGGTCGTCGTGGTGACGTCGACGCCGGAGACGGTCGAGGGCCCGGCGGGTGACGATCTGCATGATCCAGGGGCGGAACCGCTCGGCGTCCTCGAGGTCCGCGAGCTTCCGCCACCCCGTGAGGAAGGCCTCCTGCACGACGTCGTCGGACTCGACGTTGGAGCCGAGCACCTGCTCCGCGTAGACGCGCATCAGCGGTCCGTGCCGGCGGGCGAGCACCTCGAAGGCCAGCACGTCGCCGTCGGCCGCGCGGGCCACGAGCGTCGCGTCGGACGCGTGCTGCAGCGCGGTGCCGTCGCTCATCCCCGCCTTCCGTCCGACTCGGGCTGCCGGTCGGTGGACCGGTCTCCACCGAGCATGCACCGGCAGCGCGGGGAGTGCCCGCGTGGTGTCGGGTGCGTCAGTTCGTGACGGATCCGCTGCTCGTGACGTCCCACTGGTGAGATGCACGACGACACCACCACGACCCCCCTGCC
The DNA here is from genome assembly GCF_000772085.1 of Curtobacterium sp. MR_MD2014. Lineage (NCBI taxonomy): Bacteria > Bacillati > Actinomycetota > Actinomycetes > Micrococcales > Microbacteriaceae > Curtobacterium > Curtobacterium sp. MR_MD2014. Next base: position 1,506,129 of record NZ_CP009755.1, read on the forward strand.
CGCTGTCGAACCGGAGCCGACCGACGACGCGACCACGGACCCGCTCGGCGACAGGACGCCGCAGCGTCCGCTCCGCCAGGCAGCGCCGCAGCGGCCCGTCGCCGGCGCGGTGCGCACGGCACGGACGCTCTGCATGAGCGTGTTCGACCGGTGGCGGTGCGGGCTGGAGGACGGGCACGGGGGACTGCACACCGCGACCGAGGTCGGGGCCACCACGTCCTGGAACGACGCCGTCGCCGGCCGCATGCTCCGGGAGCTCTGAGCGGAGGAACGCACGACGCTCACTCGGCGGAGAAGAAGTCGCGGTACGCGGGGTCGGCCGGGACGTTCTCCAGCAGCCGGGTGTGCACGAGGGACGCGATCTCGTCCGGGTGACGCAGCCCACGCCGGTGCCACTCGCCCGGTTCCTCGTGCAGGTCGGAGAGTCTCGATCGCACCCGTTGCACCTCCCGCGTCGTCCCGCCGGCCGTCCTCGCCGGCGGGTCTGCGCGAGCGGGGTGCCGCCCGGTCGGACGGCTCCGTCCACACTGCACGCGCTCCGGGGCACCCGGCGGGTCCGGTCGTGTTCCGGACGCGGACGGGCGGACCATCCGGTTCGCGCGCTCGTGCTGCGTCCCGTGGCGCGCGCTCAGCTCCGCGGTACCGGGCGCAACCGCGGCACCCAGCACCGGACGGCTGCGGCGTAGCGGCGGAAGTCGTCACCGAACCGCTGCTCCAGGTCGCGCTCCTCGAGCGGGCGCACGACGCAGTTCCACACGACGGAGCCCGCGACCGCGTAGACGAGCACCGTCCAGGACGCCGCGACGAGCCCCACCGCAGCGCCCTGGGTCAGCCCGGCGAGGGCCATCGGGTTCCGCACCACCCGGTAGGGGCCGGCGACCACGAGCCGGTTGGGCATCGCCGACGGCAACGGGGTTCCGCCGCCACGCGTCGACATCGACACCGCCGAGGCGAGGCCGAGCAGGCTCGCCAGCACGAAGACGACGAGACCGGTCCCGCTGACCACCTGCACGACGGCGTCGGGCAGCGGGGGACGGAGCCGCCACCGGGTCTCGGCGGCGGCGATCAGCAGCGGGAGGACGCCGAGGAAGAGCCCCCAGAACACGACGATCTGCACCGCGGTCCCGAGGAGGTGCCGGACGGGTCCCGCGTCCGGGTCGGCGGTCCGGAAGCGCAGCGGACCCGACGTGACGAGTTCGGTCGGCACCCGCCCGAGCAGCACGTGGCACAGCGCGAGGACGGAGCCGACGGTCGCTGCGGTCATCGCGACGACACCCCAGCCCGCCTCACGGGTGACCGTCGCCCAGGCGGCCGTCCCGAGCAGCACGAGCACCGTCCACCCCGTGGCGACGACGGCGGACCAGCGGAGGCCCGCGGCGGCCAGTGCCGAGGCGACGACGAACAGCGGGACGTCGAGCGCGGCGACCGGCACGGGGTCGAGCGAGCCGAGCGTCGCGGTCCGGACGATCGGCACGGTGGGGACCAGCAGCCACCAGACGGCGCCGCCCGACGCCTGCAGCGCGAACCACCACCGACCCCACGACACAGCTGCAACCTAGCAGCGCCGCGCCGACGTGACGGCGTCTCGCCGTGACCGGCGGTGTCCGGCGTGACCACGAACGGACGGGAGGCGCGGTGCCAGCCGGCACCGCGCCTCCCGTCCGTCAGCGCGCAGCGAACGCGCTCAGCGCTGTCCGTTGATCTGGCCGAGCCAGCGTCCGAACGTCTGCTCCTGCTGGTCGTCGTGCAGGGCGTGCAGGGTGCTGGTCGGCAGGCAGTGACGCTCGGTGTCGACGCTGTTCCCCTTGTGGAGGTCGAGGGTCATGGTGTGCTCCTTCGCGTGGTGTGTGGATGGTTCGACGTCGGCGGCTGCGCGGGCATTCCCGCTCGGGGAGCAGCGTGTCCGCTCCACGAGCCGAGGCGGTCCGGGGTCAGGGCGTGACCATGCCCCCGTTGACGTTGAGGGTCTCGCCGGCCACGAAGCTCGACTCCTGCGACGCGAGGAACACGTACGCCGGCGCGAGCTCGGCGGGCTGGGCCGCGCGGCCCATCGGCGACTCGCTGCTGCCGAACTCGGGCAGCGACTCCGGGTCGACGCCGCCGCTCGGCTGCAGGACGGTCCAGGTCGGACCCGGGGCGACGATGTTGACCCGGATGCCGCGCTCGACGAGCAGCTGCGACAACCCCTTGGAGAAGTTGTTGATCGCGCCCTTCGACGCCGCGTAGTCGAGGCGGTCCGGCGCGGGCTGGTAGGCCTCCATGGACGCGGTCGTCGTGACCGTCGACCCCGGCTGCAGATGCGGCAGGGCTGCCTTCACCAGGCGGAAGAGCCCGAACACGTTGACGTCGAACGTCGCCTCGAACTGGTCGTCGGTGATGTCGAGCAGGTCGGGCTGCCACCGCTGCTTGCCGGCGACGCTGACCAGCGCGTCGATGCCCCCGAGCTCGGCGACGGCGCGCTCGACGAGCTGCCCCGCGTAGGCCTTGTCGCGCAGGTCACCGGGGACCGCGACCGCCTTCCGCCCGGCCGCCTCGATCTGCTCGATCACGTGATCGGCGTCGGACTGCTCCTCGGGCAGGTAGGCCAGGACGACGTCGGCCCCCTCGCGGGCGAAGGCGATCGCCACGGCGGCGCCGATGCCCGAGTCGGCTCCGGTGATGAGGGCCTTCCGGCCCTCGAGGCGCCCCGTGCCCCGGTAGCTGGACTCGCCGAGGTCGGGGACGGGGGTCATCTGCGACTGCAGGCCTGGCTCGTCCTGGGTCTGCGGCTCCGGAGAGACGTCGGGGTAGCGGCTGCGCGGGTCGCCGAAGGCGTACTGGTCGCTCGGTGCGGTGGTCATCGTGTCGCCTCCAGTTCGACCTTGACCCAGCCGGGCTCGCGGCGGTCGAAGGCCTCGTACGCGGCGATCGCGTCGCCGATGGGTTCGTGCTCGGTGATCAGCGCGGTCGGGTCGAACTGCCCCGATGCCACCAGGTCGATGAGCGGCGGGGTGACCGAGTGGTGGTCGCAGTTGCCCATCCGGATCGTCAGGTTCTTGTTCATCGCCTCGCCGATCGGGTACGACTGTGCGGTCGGACCGTAGACGCCGATGATGCCGATGCGGCCGTACTTCGCGACCGACGCGACCGCCCACTGTGCGACCTGCGACGGGCCGTCACCGGGCTTCCACTGCTGCTGCTCGCCGAAGCCGTCCGGCGAGGCGTCGGGCGCGACCTGCTGCACCTCGGCGTCGAACTGCTGGGCCTGTTCGTCGGACACTGCTGCGGGGCCCTGCTTCGGGCGCTCCGCGTCGACCCCGACGGCGTCGATCACGGCGTCCGCGCCGATGCCGTTCGTCAGGTCCATGATCGCCTGCACCGGGTCCTCGCGGTTGTAGTCGACGACCTCGCAGTGCTGCGCGAGCGCCGCGGCGAGCCGGGTCTCCTCGCCGTCGACGACGATCACGCGGGCTGCGCCGAGCTTGTAGGCGGAGGCGGCGGCGAACTGGCCGACGATGCCGGCGCCGAACACGACCACGACGTCGCCGCGGGTGACCCCGGCGAGCTCGGCGCCGAACCAGCCGGTCGGGAAGATGTCGGAGAGCAGGATCGCCTGTTCGTCGCTGACGTTCTCGGGCAGCGGGTGCATCGTGTTGCGGGCGTACGGCACGCGCACGTACTCCGCCTGCAGACCGTTCACCGGCCCGGTCGACTGCGGGCCGCCGAAGAAGCTCGTGCCGGCCTGCGGGCCGTTCGGGTTCGCGACGTCGCACTGCGCGGTCTTGCCCATCCGGCAGTACCGGCATGCGCCGTACGAGATCGTCGAGTTGATGACGACGCGGTCCCCGGCGCTGAACCCGCGGACGGCGTCACCGACCTGGGTGACGACGCCGACGGCCTCGTGCCCGAGGATGGTGCCCTCCTCCATCGGTGCCATGGTGCCGCGGACGAAGTGCAGGTCCGTGCCGCAGATCGCACTGCGGGTGATCCGGACGATCGCATCCTCCGGGTGCTGGATGGTGGGCTCCGGGACCTCGTCGAGACGGATGTCCCCGATGCCGTGCCAGACCACTGCGCGCATGTTGCTCTCGCTTCCTGTCGTGGGGGTGTTCGGGGGACACACAACCCGACCAGTGCTGGACGGACGCGGAGCGGCGTCCGATCAGCGCACCGGAACGGGGGACACGCAGCGCTGCGTGGACACCCAGGCCCGGCGCGTTCGCTGGCCGCCATGAGCGACGACCAGCACGACGAGAAGCAGACGCGCGACGACTTCGCCGACGCGGTGAACATGACCGCGTCCGAACTGCGGAAGTGGCTCGACACGGACGAGTCGAAGGAGGTCGGACAGAAGTCCGACGGCGGCGGCGAGTCCACCGGACACGAGAGCGGGCGGCACATCGTCCGCATCCTCGAGAAGAAGCAGGGCGACTACACCGACGACGACTACGCCCACATGCGGAAGGTCGTCGGCTACGTGGCGCGGCACTCGAAGCAGGAGCCGAAGGGCGACTCCCACGACTCGAAGTGGCGGTACTCGCTCATGAACTGGGGCCACGACCCGGAGAAGTAGGCCGCGGCGACCCGGGACCGTCATGCCGGTCGGGCAGAATGGGGTCGTGGACGACTCCGGCATGCCCCGCTTCCGCCGCATCTGGTCGACGATCCAGGTCGGCGTGCTCGCCGCGGCCGTGGTGTTCTGCGTCGTGATGCTCGTCATCGGCCAGGGGAAGCTCGACCGCGTCTACGCGGTCGCCGCGGTGTTCTTCGGCCTGGCGCTGGTCGGCCACGCGACGTACCTCTGGTTGCTGGCACGCGCGAGGCGCTGAGCACTGGACGGACGGGAGGAGCGTGGCGGGCTCGCCCCGCGGGTCCCGTTCGCCGTCAGGCCTGCTGCCAGACCCGCACCCAGTCGACGAACATCTGCTGCGGGAACCGGGTGGTCGCGTCCGGGGACCCGGGCCAGGTGCCGCCCACGGCGACGTTGAGCAGCACGAAGAACGGCTTGTCGAAGACCCACGGCGACGACCCCACGTCGGCCCGGGTGACCGTGCGCTGCGCGACGCCGTCGACGAGCCACGTGACCGATCCGGGGCGCCAGTCGACCCCGAAGACGTGGTACGCGTCCGCCCAGGCCGCACCGTTCGGCAGCGTCGCAGCGGCCGACATCCCCTGCGCTCCGGAGTAGCCAGGTCCGTGCACGGTGCCGTGCACGGCGCCGGGCTCGTACCCGACGTTCTCCATCACGTCGATCTCGCCGCAGGCCGGCCATCCGACCTGCCCGATGTCCGCGCCGAGCATCCAGAACGCGGGCCAGATCCCCTGCCCGCGCGGGATCCGGATGCGTGCCTCGATCCGGCCGTACTGCGCGGTGAAGGTGCCCTCGGTCTTCAGCCGCGCGGAGGTGTACGTGCCGTCGGCCTCGCGTCGCGCGGTGATGACGAGGTTGCCCGCGCCGTCCAGCGCGCTGTTCCGTCGCGAGTCGGTGTAGGTCTGCAGCTCGGCGTTCCCCCACCCGCCGGCGCCCGTGTCGAACCGCCAGATCCCCGGGTTCGGGGCGCTGCCGGCGGCGCCGTCGAACTCGTCGGCGGCGAGGAGCACCCCTCCGGACGACGTCGTGGTGGCCGCCGCGGCGTGGTCGTCCGGCGTCAGTGCCGCTCCGACGGCGGCCGTCGTGGCTGCGGCGCTGCCCAGCCCGAGCGCCAGGAAGCGGCGTCGGTCGACGGTGTGGGCGGCGTCGGTCGGCGTGTGGTCGTGCAGCATCCGGGGGATCCCTGTCCTCGTGCCCGTCGGTGGACGGGACGCACGATCATCCCCCGTGATCGGTCCGGTGACCAGTCCACACTTCGAGGGACACGCGCGCCGGACCGCGGTCGCGACGAGGGGTCGGTCCGCTCAGGGGACGTAGCCGACGCACAGCACGGTGACGTCGTCGGGGTGCTCGTCGGCGTGCGCGAGCTCGGCGATGCCGTCGACGACCTGCTGCGGGTGGTCCCGCTCCGCCACCCACGCCTCGAAGCGGTCGAGCGAGTCGAGGTCGCCGCCGAACAGGTCGAGCACGCCGTCGCTCACGGCCACGATGACGTCGCCGGGCTCGAGGGAGGTGTCCTCGGCGGTCCAGCTCGTGCCGACACCGATCGGCAGGTGCGCCGACCGCAGCGGGCGGACGGTGCCGTCGGCGCTCCGAAGCACCGTCAGCCCGTGCCCGGCGTCCACCCACCGGGCGTGCCCGTCACGGTCGACCCGCACGTGGAAGCACGTCGTGAACTGTCCGCTGGTCAGGTCGGACGTCCCGGTCGCGAGCCCGGTCGCGGCGCGGCGGACGGCGACCGCGGGGTCGGACTCGTCGACGGTGCTGCGGATGAGCGAGCGCACGGCGGCGGCGATCATGCCGGCGCCGACGCCCTTGCCCATCACGTCGCCGAGGGTGAAGGCGGCGCCGTCGGGGGTGGGGAACCAGTCGTAGAAGTCGCCGCCGACCGTCCGCGCGGGGATGCACACGCCCACCGCGCGGAGCTCCCCGGGCAGCCCCGCGGCGGTCGTCGGCAGGAGCGACTGCTGCACGAGGGCCGCGCGGTCGATCTCGCCCTCGGCCACCCGACGCCGGCGCTGCACCGCGGCGAGCTGGAGGCCGGCCTGCCGCGCGAGCTCGTTCGTCACGGCAGCCGTCGCCCCGAACACGAACACGACGATGAACAGCCGCACGAGCTCGCTCGGCCGCGGTTCGGTCGGGGAGATCGCGTAGGACAGCAGCAGCGTGCCGGTCGTGCCGAGCACCGGCCACACCACGTGCCGTCGCCCGGGGTTCGCGGCGACCCACACCACGGGCAGCACCACGATCGCGGTGAAGACCGAGGCGGCGTCGCCGGTGCCGAAGCGCAGGAAGCCGACCGCGAAGAAGTCGATCGCGGGGACGAGCAGCTCGACCCGCATCGCCGCGGACGAGCGCACGGCCACGGCGGCGAAGACCAGGCCGAGGAGGGCGATCGCGACCCCGCTCCACATCAGCGGGGCGTCGGTGACCTCGAGCCACGGGGAGAAGGTGCTCCCCACGGCAGCCCCGACGATCAGCGCGGCGATGATGGTCTGCTTCGCCAGCGGAGCCCACGACGTCCGGAGGCCGCCGAGCACGATCGGACCGGTGTCGTCGCGCACGCTGATCGTCCACGTCGGCGTCGACGAGGGGCGGTCCGCGGTGCTCGTCACGCGGTCGAGTCAACCCGGACGGGGTGTTCCGGGCAACCCCACTCCGAGGGCCGGGCGTGTTGAGCCGCGCTCACGCGACGCGGCTCACACGACGATCGGTCGACGCGCCCGCGCTCGCGCGTCGGTCGACCGCCGGTCTCAGAGGCCGAGACGGAAGGCGAGGGGGACGAGCAGCCCGGCGACCCAGACGAGCACCATCACCAGCGCGCCCGCGGCGAGCCACCGCCGACGACGGCGGAGCCTCGGGCTGCGGTCCTCGCCCCACATCTGCGCGCGGACCAGCGTCCGGTTCGCCTGCTCGACGACGCGGCGGACCTCGGGGTCCTCGAGCGGGAGCGCCCCGGACCGGGCGTGCTCGGCGATCGCCGTCGCCTCCTCGACCGTCAGCTCGTCCTTCGGCATGCGCCCATCGTCGCACCCCCGGGCACGTCCGGGAAGCCGTGGGGCGACCGCACCCGGCCTGGGCGTCGTCGCAGCCGGTCGCGGGTAGCAACGAGGTCATGACCAAACGGTTCCGCGGGAAGATCGTCGTCGTCACCGGAGCATCGAGCGGCATCGGGAGGGCCGCGGCGCACGAGTTCGCCCGACAGGGGGCCACCCTCGTGCTCGCCGCTCGCAGCCACGACAGCCTCGAGGCCGCCGCGGCCGAGTGCCGGTCACTCGGCGCCGAGGCGGTCGCGATCCCGACCGACGTCGCCGACGAGCACGCCGTGCGCGACCTCGTCGCCACCACCACCGCACGGTTCGGCCGGATCGACGTCTTCGTCGGCAACGCGGCGCTCTTCGTCTACGGGCTCTTCGAGCAGACCCCGACGAAGGCGTTCAAGCGCGTCGTCGACACGAACCTGTACGGGCACCTCCACGCGATCTCCGCGCTGCTGCCGCACTGGAAGCAGCGCGGCACGGGGACGTACGTGCTCGTCGGGTCGATCCAGTCGCTGCTCTCCGCGCCGTACCAGTCGGCGTACGTGACGAGCAAGCACGCCGCACTCGGTCTGGTCGACGTCCTCGGCGACGAGTACGCGGGCACCGGGATCCGGTTCACCGCCCTGCTCCCCTCGACGATCGACACCCCGATCTACCAGAACGGGGCGAACTACACCGGCAAGACCTCGCACCCCCTGCCGCCCACGGTGTCGGTCGAGCGCGCCGGTCGGGCCGTCGTCCGCGCCGCGTTGCACCCGAAGCGCTACCGCTTCGTCGGGCGGATCCAGGCGTCGCTCGTGCCGCTGCAGTACGTGTTCCCGGGACTGTTCCACAAGATCACCAAGCCGATGGTGGAGACGTTCGCGCTCCGGGGCAAGGGCGTGCCGAGCGACGGCAACCTGTACGAGCCCGCCGACGCCCACAACGCCACCGACGGCGGCTGGGTGGCGAAGCGCCGCCGCGTGACGCGTCCGCTCGTCTGGGCGGGCATCGCCGCGGTGGTCGGCACGGTCCTGCTCGGCCGCCCACGTCGCTAGCGGGACCGGAGCCGGACGGGAGGCGCGTGGCGGTCCGGCCGCGCGCCTCCCGTCCGTCGGTCGCACACCGTAGGGTGACCGCGTGGAGTTCCCGGGGGAGGCGGCCGACGCGCGCGACGCGTCGACCTCTCCGGGGTCACCCCGGGGCACGCAGGACCAGCAGGACGACACGCCCCGAGCGGGACGGCGCGCTCCGCGCGCGACGCCGCACGGAGGCACCGACGGGTCCTCCGGGAACCCCACGCCCCTCGAGGTCGTGGCGACGGCGCTCGCCGACGCCTTCCTCACCGCCGACTCGTGGGCCGTCGACGACCTGACCGCCGCCGGCTACGCCGTGGTCGGCGTCGACCGCGCCTACGTGGGACGAGCCGTCGGGGCGGCGCTCGACACCTACCCGCGACCGCCCGTCGACGCACCCCGCCAGCTCGCCCGGGTGCTCGCCGCGGCGCCCCGGCTCGCCGCCCTGCACCGCTCCCGCGAGGCCCGGCGTCCGGTCCGCGTGCTCGCCCGTCCGGTCACCGCCGTCCGCGCACGCCCCGCAACCGAGAGCCCGCTGCTCGTCGACACGCTCCCGGAGCTCGCCCGGGCGCTCGACGTCACCGTCGGTCGGCTGCTCTGGCTCGCCGACACCCGGGCGTGGAACCGGCACGCCCCGGCGGGCAGTCCGCTCCACCACGTCCGGCACGAGTGGGTGGTCCGGCCCGGACGGGTACCGCGCCTGCTCGAGAAGCCGATGGACCTGCTCCGCCGGACGCAGCGCACCGTCCTGGACGGCCTGCTGGTCCGGCTCCCGGTGCACGACGCCGCCCACGGGTTCGTGGCGGGACGGAGCGTCGTCACCGGCGCCGCGGTGCACACCGGGCAGCACGTCGTGCTCAGCGCCGACCTGACCACGTTCTTCGCCAGCGTCACCGCCCCGACGGTCTACGGCGTGTTCCGGTCCGCCGGCTACGCGGAACCGCTCGCGCACGTCCTGACCGGGCTCTGCACCCACCGGGTCCCGCCCCACGTCCTCACCGCGATGCCCGCCGGCGGGAGTCCCGAGGAACGAGCCGCGCTGCGCGAGGCCCTCGCCGTCGCCCACCTGCCACAGGGCGCGCCCTCGTCGCCGGCCCTCGCCAACACGGCGCTGCGGCACCTCGACGCCCGCCTCGCCGGCTGGGCGGGAGCGACCGGTGCCCGGTACACCCGTTACGCCGACGACCTGACCTTCAGCGGCGACCACCGGTTGGCCGCCCGACCCGACGCCTTCCTGCGCGGCGTCGAGCGGATCGTGACCGAGCAGGGGTACCGGCTCAACCCCCGCAAGAGCCGGGTCCGGAGGCGGGGGAGCCGGCAGTCGGTCACGGGGGTCGTCGTCAACGAGCGGCCGTCGCCCGGTCGCCGTGAGGTCGACCGGCTGCACGCCGTCCTGCACAACTGCGTCGTCCACGGCCCGGCATCGCAGGACCGCGCCGGGCACCCCGACCTCCGCGCGCACCTGCTCGGCCGGATCGGCTGGGTCGAGCAGGTGCACCCCGGTCGCGCGCGGCGACTGCGCGAGGAGTTCGCCCGCATCCGGTGGTGACCCGTCCGCACGCTCCGCCGTCCGCCGTCCGCCGTCCGCCGTCCGCCGTCCGCCCTCGGCCGTCCGGAGGTGCACGGACGGCGACTCCGACACCGTGACACGCTGTCCGGGAAGCGCACACCGGCCGCCGGTCCTGAGACCATGCGATCGTGACTGGGCAGGCACGAGGGACGGAGCACCCCACGTTCCGACGCTTCCGCGTGGAGGCGGTCAGCGAGCACCGGGGTGACGAACTCGACGAGATCTACGGGACCGCCGGCGGGATCGACAGCGCGCTCGACACCTTCCGCTACCTCGGCGCGGGCGACGCCGAGGTCTCGGTCCGCCGGGCCGAGGTCCAGGGCACGCGGGCCGGCGTCATGCAGCCGCGCGACGAGCACATCGTCTTCTGGATCGGGGACGGCAGTGCGACCATCGAGGACCTCGACGGCGGCGACCCGCTCGCCGTGCAGCCGGGTGCACCGGTCCTGCTCACCGCCTCGCGTCGCTACGCCTTCACGGCGGACGTCCGCACGATCACGATGGTCCACCTGTCGGACCGCGTGCTCCGTCGCGCGCTCGTGCGCAGGGGACACCTGCCGACCGGGCCGGTGGTCCTCGCGCCTGAGTCCCCGGACGAGTCCGCGCGGCGGGCCCTGCGTGCCGTGATCCGTGCGCACGGTGGACCGGTCATGGACGCCGCGCTCGCCGACGCCGTCCGACAGACGATCAACGCGGAGATCGCCGACGCCGTCGTGGCGGCCTTCCCGGTCCTGCCGGCCGTCGCGCCGACCGGCCGTGGCTCCGCCGCGCGCGCAGCGGAGTGGATCCGCGCGCACGCCGACCAGCCGGTCACGCTCCGGGACATCGCGGACGCCGTCGGGATCAGCGAGCGGGGACTGCAGAACGCGATGCACCGTCGGTTCGGGGAGTCGCCGATGGCCAGGCTCCGGGCGGAGCGGCTCGACGGTGCCCGACGGGAGCTCGAGACGTCCGGCGGGGACCTCCTGGTGGCCGACGTCGCGCGCCGGTGGCAGTGGGCGCACCTCGGTCGGTTCGCCGCCGCGTACGCCGACCGCTTCGGCGAGCACCCGAGCGACACCCTGCACCGCAGCCGGCGGGACGACGGGTTCCGCTGAGGCCACGGCGGCGGCGCCGGCGTCCGCACGTCCTGCGACCACGGCTACCCTGGCGGCCATGACGACACGCCGCGTGACCGCTCCGGAGCCGCCGGAGGACGGGTCGAAGCCGAAGGGCCCCGCCTCGTACTTCCCGAGCATCGAGCGGACCTACGGGCGCCCCGTGCAGGACTGGCTCGACCTGGTCGCCGAGCAGCTGGACGGGCACCGGCACGCGGAGGTGGTGGCCTGGCTGAAGGACGAGCACGGGTTCGGCCACGGGCACGCGAACGCGGTCGTCGGGTACGTCCGGAACGCGCTCGACGGCTGACCAGGCCCGGGCGCCCGACGGCTCGCCAGTCGCGGTGTCGGAGGTGCTCCCTACGGTGACGGCGTGGTCGAACCGGTGGACGCGTGGTGGCGACGGCGACAGTGGTCGCGGGGCACCGCCGTACCGTACGCCGTCGGCGAGTTCCGCTCGGCGTGGGCGTCGTACCCCGTGCTCGTGCGGCAGTACCACCCGGAGTGGAACCACGGCGTGGTGCTCACGCAGGTGCCGCCCGCGGCCGAGGTCCTGCTGACGTGGGAGTGCGACGTCGGTCACGTCTTCGTCGCAACGCCCGCCGAGCAGCGGTCGCGACCCGGGCGGGAGCGCCGACGGTCCGTCTGGTGCCCCGAGTGCCACCTGCAGGCGGCACCGCAGCGGTGGCCGGTGCTCCCCGAGGACTGGCCGGCAGCGGTCCCGCCGCCGCAGCGGGCGGAGCGGGTCAGCGGCCGCCGGACGCTCCCGTCGGCTCCGGGGCGAGGCCCGGTCCCCGGCGTGGGCCGGGTGCCGACCGGTGCGGTGGCGTCGTCCCGATCGGGGGCTCGTGCTGCGGGACGGTCGGGCGCACGCTCGACACGGGCGAGCGGTGCACGGTCGTCGCAGCCGGTCCCGCGGTCGATCTGCCCGAAGACCCCGAGGGTCCCGTCGGGCGACTCCTTCACGAGCGTGTGCGCCCCCGCGCCGGCGTCGGCGGTCGAGGCCGACCTGCGGCAGGCGCTGCGCGACCAGTTCGCCTTCACGTTCGACCACACGGCCATCCGGCTCGACCGCCCGTTCTTCGACCACGTCGAGGCCTGGCCGGACATCGTGCTCCCGGAGCTGCGCGTCGCGATCGAGTACGACAGCACGGGCCGACACGGGCTCGAGCACGTCGGACCCCGGCAGGAGACCGACCGGCGGAAGGACCGTGCCGTCCGCGCCGTCGGGTGGGAGGTCGTACGGATCCGCACCGGCCGCCTGCCGGCGCTCGGTCCGTACGACCTCGAGGTGTCCGGCATCTCCGGGCGCACGATCGAGCGGCTCGTCGACACCCTGCGGGACCTCCGCGGAGCGCTCTTCGTCGACGCCTACGCGCGCTGACGGCCGGATCGGCGCAGGGTCTGACGCGGGTACTCGCCGTGGCGCTGCTGGTAGGTCGCGGAGAAGCGGCCCGCGTGGGCGAACCCCCACTCGCGCGCGACCTCGGCGATGTTCGTCGTCGCCGGGTCGCCGGCGAGCAGCGCCTCGCGCACGCGGTCGAGCCGGACCTGTCGGATGTACGCGTTCGGCGAGAGCTCGAAGGTCCGCTGGAACGCCGTCTGGAGGGCGCGGAGACTGAGTGACGCGACCCGCGCCAGGTCGGTGCTCGTGATCGGCAGGTGCGCGTGCTCGTGGACGTACTCGACGGCTCGTCGGACGTGCGCGTTGCGGGGGAGCAGCAGCTCGTCCGGCAGCGAGGCGTCGACGATCGGGTACAGCTCCAGCAGTGCCAGCGCCCCGAGCCGACCCATCTCGGCCTGCAGCAGCGGGGAGGCACGGCGGTCGAGGACGGTGTGCGAGATGAGCTGGACGCTGCTCCGCCAGACGCGCATCGCCCGCTCGTCCGGTCGGACGGTGTGGTCGAGCACGAGCTGCCCGGGCGCGGTCCCGCGTTCACCGGCGACCTCCTCGAGGGCGCTCCGGTTGACCTGGACGATGCGCTGGTCGTAGTCGTCGTACGAGAACGCGGCGCCCTGCTGCGGCCAGAGCTGCGGTCGACCGGGCTCCATCACGATCCGGGCGTCTCCCGACCCGATCGCAGCGGTGCCGCGGGTCGTCCACTGCACCACGAAGTCGTCGGACGGCGTCATGACGCCCTCGAGGTGGCCGTCGAAGCGGATCGACCGCAGCGACATCGCGGCGTCCCCCACCGCCGAGTAGCGGAACGCGAACGGCTGTCCGGTCGCGTCGGCGCTCCACTCGTTCCCCGCGTAGGCGGTCGCGAGGAAGTCGCGGGCTTCGTCGAGGTCGGAGCTCTGGGTCTCGACGTCGATGCGTGGCGGCGTGATCGGGTTCATGGGTCCCGTGCATTCTGTCCGCCGGACGCGGCGCTGTCCGGACACCGGTGTCCCCGGTCCGGGGGTGGACGACGTGGTCCGCACAGCAGGGATGTCCGGAGATCGTCGGACGAGGACTGCCGGACGTCCGTCTTTCGTCGTCGTCGCCCGGTCGGCGTCCGCCCGGCGCCGCGGTCTCCTAGCGTCCTCGGTGGACGGGTGCCGGATCGGCCGGCCCCCCGGAGACCCGAGGACGACGACCGTGACCATCATCGCCACCGACCTGGACACCGGACCCACCACCGCCCGCGCCGCCGGGATCGGTCGCACGACCCCGCGGTTCGCCGAGGTGGTGGAGGCCCGCCGACAGCGTGGCCTCCAGATCGCCGCGGTGTCGACCGGTCTGCTCTCGGTGACCGTCGCCGCGTCCGCAGCGATCCTGCTGGGACTGTCCGCATGAGCATCCCGCGCAACGAACTCGGCATCCGCGGGTCGCGGCTCTCCCGCGGGACCCGCGCGCTGCCCGGGGCGGACCACTCGGTCGCCGACACCGTGCTGCCGGTCCGACGGTCGGCCGCCGCCGACGCACCGACGCAGCCGATCGACATGCGAGCCCTGCTCGCCGAGGCCCTCGACGCCGCTCGCGTGTCGGGCCAGTAGGCTCGCGCCACCCGCGGTCCCGACCCTGCAGAAGGCACATGACCCTCCTCACCCTGACCCCCACCGTCCGTGAGTCCCCGGCACAACGCCGGGCGTCGACCGCGGCGGACACCCTGTTCACACGGCACGGCGTCACCCCGGTGACGCTCGACGACGTCGCGGACGAGGCCGGACTCACGCGCGACGAGCTCACTGCCGCGTACCCGTCGAAGCGGGAGCTCGTCATCGCCGTGCTCCAGCGCTGGCACGGCGCGTGGCGACGGGCACTCGACGGCATCGCTCGGGACGCCGACGATCCGCGGGACGAGGTCCTCGGGGTGTTCGGGTACCTGGAGCAGTGCTTCGCCGACGAGGGCTGGCGCGGCTGCGCGTTCATCAACGGGCACGCGGAACTCGGGCGCACCGACCCGGCGATCGCCGAGCTCGCGCGAGCGCACTTCGCCGACGTCGAGGCACACCTGACGCAGCTCTGCACGCGTGCCGGCGTGCCGTCGCACGTGGCGCAGGCGCTCTCGTTGCTCGTCGAGGGTGCCCGGGTGGAGTCCGCGGTGCAGCGGTCGGCGCAGCCCGCACGGGTGGCTCGCCTGGGTGCCGCGATGCTCCTCTCGGTCTACGAACCGCGCACGTCCTCCTGACATCGCCCGCCGGGGTACGTCGCAGGGGTACAGGAGCCTGGGTCCCGCGCGATCCGGACGGTAGGAACGAAGGATGACAGCGACCGCCTTCTGCCTGCACGCGCTGGGCTCGAGCTCGGAGGAGTTCGCCCTCCTCCGCTCCGAGCTCGCCGGCACCCTCGACCTCGTCGGCATCGACCTGCCGGGCTTCGGGCGGAGCCCCGCCTCCGGCGGCACGACCGTCGAGGAGATGGCCGTGCTCGTCGAGCGGGCGATCGGTGCGAGCGGCGCCACCGAGTGGGCGATCGTGGGCCACTCGATGGGCGGCAAGGTCGCGACGGTCGTCGCCGACCGCACGGTCTCGGGCGCGAACGGCCTGTTCGGGCTCCGCGCCGTCGTCCTCCTCGCCGCCTCGCCCCTCGCTCCCGAGCCGATGGACGAGGACCGCCGCGACGCGATGCTCTCGTGGGCCGCGGACGGGCCGATCGAGCCGGACCACGCGGCGGAGTTCGTCGACGCGAACACCGCCGACGTGCTGTCCCCGGACCGGCACGAGCAGGCCGTCCAGGACGTGCGCCGCACCGACCCGCGCGCCTGGCGCGACTGGCTGCTCCGCGGTAGTCGGGAGGACTGGTCGACCACGGCCGAGCCGAACCCCGTCCCGGCGCTCGTGCTCGCCGGCGCCGAGGACGGCGACCTGGCGGCCGGAGCGCAGCGTCGCCTCACGATGCCGCACTGGCCCGCCGCCGAGCTGCACGAGGTACCGGGCGCCGCGCACCTGCTGCCGTGGGAGCGCCCGCAGGAGGTCGCCGCGCTCGTGCGCAGCTTCTGGGAGCGGCGTGTCGCCCACGGACCGGTCGTCCCCGCCGACCAGGCCCGGGTGATCGCCTCGCCGCGGGTGAGTGCTCGGACCCGGGGCGTGCTCGCGGTGCGTGCGCTGCCCGACGACCCCGCCGCGACGCCGGACGCCCTGTCCCCGCAGCAGCTCGACGTGCTCCGGGCGGTGGCTCGGATCGTCGTCCCGCAGGCAGGGCCGGGAGAGGTGGACGTCGCGCTCCGTGTCGACCGTCAGCTCGCCGCCGGGCAGGGCGACGGATGGCGGCCCGACGGGATGCCGGAGGACGCCGACGCCTACCGCGGCGCGCTGGACGTGCTCGCGACGGTCGGTTCCGACGACCTGCCCGCGGTGCTCGAGGACGTCGCCGCCGGCCGGTACCGGTCGGACGGCCCGCTCGGGGCGGAACAGCTGCGCGTCTGGTTCGAGGACGCCAGCGTGGACCTCGTGAAGCAGTGGCTCGCCCACCCCGCCACGATGTCCGAGATCGACTACGACGGCTTCGCCAACGGTGGCGACGGCGTCCGGAAGCAGGGCTTCCAGCTGCTCGGAGCCGGGCAGCGGGAAGCGTGGGAACCCGAGGGAGCAGGACGATGAGACTCGACGCACAGCGCCACCACCAGGACGACGAGGTCGTCGACGTCGTCGTCGTCGGGACGGGTGCCGGCGGCGCCCCGCTGACCGCTCGCCTCGCCCGCGAGGGCCTGAGCGTCGTCGCGTTCGAGGCTGGTCGGAACACCGAGCCCGGCGACCACACGCCCGACGAGGTCGAGGCACCGGCGGACATCAACTGGATGGACGAACGCATCAGCGGTGGTGCCGCTCCGACGGCCTTCGGTCCGAACAACAGCGGGACCGGCGTCGGCGGCTCCACCCTGCACTGGGGTGCCTTCACCCCGCGCCCGAGCACGCACGACCTCCGTCTGCGCACCGAGAGCGGGCAGGGCGAGGACTGGCCGATCGACCACGCCGAGCTCACCGCGTACATCGAGCGCGTCGAGCACGAGGTCGGCGTCGCCGGCCCCGCGCACTACCCGTGGGACCCGGACCGCCGGTACCGGATGGGTCCGCCCGCGCGGAACGCCTCGTCGGACATGATGATGCGCGGCACCGCGGCGCTCGGCATCACCGCGACGGACGCACCGGTCGCCCTGACCACCGAGGACCGGGTGCAGGAGCACCACGGGCTGCGCCAGGCGTGCGTGTCCTGCGGGTCGTGCCACCAGGGCTGCCGCAACGGGGCGAAGGTGTCGATGGACACGACCTACCTGCCCGCCGCCGTCGCCTTCGGCGCGGAGATCCGTCCGGAGTCGTTCGTGCACGGCATCGAGCTCGACGCCGACGGCAGGGTGTGCGCCGTGCTCTACACGCGCGACGGCCGTGAGCGCCGCCAGCGGTGCCGGTCCCTCGTGCTGGCCGCGGGCGGGGTGGAGACGCCGCGTCTGCTCCTGCACACCGGGCTGGCCAACAGCAGCGGCCAGGTCGGTCGGAACTTCACGGCGCACGGGGCGACCCAGGTGTGGGCGACCTTCGACGAGTCGATGCGGTCGTACCGCGGCTACCCGTCGTCGATCATCACCGAGGACTTCGTCCGGCCCGCGGACGCCGACTTCGCCGGTGGGTACCTGATCCAGAGCCTCGGCGTCCAGCCGCTGACCTTCGCGACCACGCTGGTCCGCGGCGGAGGGCTGCGCGGTGCCGAGCTCGTCAATGCCATGCGCGACTACCCGCGGACGGCCGGCGTCGGGATCAACGCCGAGTGCCTGCCGTACGACGACAACCGGCTCGTGCTCTCCGACGACCTCGACGAGCACGGCGTGCCCCGGGCCCGCGTGACGTTCTCGCCGGGTTCGAACGAGGACGCGATCCGCGCCCACGCCGTCCGCACCATGACCGCGATCGTCGAGGCCGCCGGCGGGACCGACGTCCGGGTGCTCGAACGCACCGCCCACACGATCGGCACGGCGCGCATGGGTTCCGACGCCGGGTCGTCCGTCGTCGACCCGGCGGGGCGGTCGTGGGACGTGCCGAACCTGTGGGTGTGCGACAACTCGGTGTTCCCGAGTGCCGTCATCGCGAACCCCGCGCTCACGATCATGGCGCTGTCCCTGCGCACCGCCGACCGGTTCCTGCGGGACGACCCGGCAGCAGACCGGCAGCGCGCGACGGCCGCAGCGGCCTGACCCGAGGTGCTGCGCGGCACCGCCGCGCAGCACCTCCACGACCCGCGTCGCGCACGGCACACGTCCGCGCAGGGAACGGGAGCCGGTCCTTGCCGCGCAGGGACCGGGAGCCGGCCTCAGCCGCGCAGCGCCAGTGCCTCGCTCGTCCACCGGGCGTGCAGCGCCCACGGGTCGTCCACGCCCGCGGCGACCCGTGCGACGTGCTCGAGCAGCGCGGGCGTGGTCCGGAACCACTCCGTCCTCGGGAACCGGTCGTCCGCGAAGGCCGTGTGCCGTCGTCGCTCGACGGACCGGTCGCCGCGTTCGAACGCCAGGAGCTCCTGGTGCGGCACCGCTGCGAGCCGTCGCCGCGGGTTCGCGGTCGTGCCGATCTTCACCCGGTCGCCGAAGTCGTCGCGCTGCCGCAGGTAGTAGACGACGTCGACGCGCGGCGGTGGCAGTTCACCGTCCGGCACGTCGCCCCACCGCCACTCGCACGTCCCGCACAGCACGGCGCTCGGCCAGCGCACGCCCACGCGCGACCCGCAGACCGGGCACGGGCCCGGCAGCGCGTCCTCCGTTCCGACGTGCTCCGCCGCGACCTCGGCGACCAGGGTCACGTGTCCGCCGCAGAGCGGCAGGACGGCGGCGAAGCCGTCCGCGGACGGCGCGTCGCAACCGGGGACGCAGCAGGCGAGGACGGCAGGAGGGGTGACCACCCGGCGGACGCTAGCGTGCGCCACCGACGCGCACCGGGCCTCCCGGCCGACGCACGGAGCGGGGTCGCTCAGTCCGCGAAGATCACGCCGACCGGCTCGCGCTTCTCCTCCTGGAACCGGTCCTCGGCCCGTCCGAGCGCCCAGTACGCGGACAGGGACATCTCCGCCTTCTCGAGGCCCCACTCGTCCTGCAGCACGCGGCGGAGCGCCTTCACCGCGGTCCGCTCGCCGTGCGCGAAGACCTGCACCGGTCGGGAGGCACGGGGCAGCGCCCGAGCGGCGGCCACCAGCAGCGTGCCCGGCTCGGCGCCGGTGGCGTCGCGGTGCAGCCACCGCAGGTCGACCCCGTCCGGGTGCTCGAGCGGCTGCTCGTCGGCTGCGCCGCCGACCTCGACGAGCGCGACGCCGCGGGCGTCGTCGAGCATCGCGGCGAGGGCCGCGCCGATCGCGGGTAGTGCGCTGTCGTCGCCGAGGAGCACGTGGGTGACGGTCGGGTCCGTCGACGGCGCGTACCCGCCGCCGGGCCCTGACAGGGCGAGCAGGTCGCCGGGCTGTGCGGCGGCGGCCCACGGGCCGGCGAGGCCCCGGTCGCCGGGCCCGTCCTCGGGCCGGTGGTCGTCTCGCCCGTGGTCGTCGTGCCCGTGGTCGTCGTGCCCGTGGTCGTCGTGCAGCACGAAGTCGATCGCGATGGTCTCTGCGGTGTGGTCGACGGACCGGACCGTGTAGGTGCGGCGCGCCGGCCGCTGGTGCTTCGGCAGGGTCTCGCGCAGCGCCTCGAGGTCGTACGGCGGGGTCAGGCCGCTCGACGGCGGCGCGAGCAGGAGCTTGACGTACTTGTCCGTGGCGGCGAGGCGGTCCGGGTCGGCCCCGTCGACGAAGTCCCGGAAGGCCGGACCACCGAGGTGGACGCGCACCATGTGCGGGGACAGGTGCTCCGTGCGGTCGACGACGAAGACGTGCTGGGTGCGCTTGGGACTCATCCTGGGATTCCTCTTCCGGTGCTCGACCTTGCCAGCTACTGAGGTTAGCCTCACCTCATGAGTCCGACCGTGACGCCGTTCTCCGAGCTCCTGCGCCGGCGCTCCCGCACCGCTGCGGACCCGGCCGTGTGGACCGGCGGTGCCCACGACCTGCTCGCGGGGGAGTGCGACGTCGCCGACTACGCCGACCTGCTCGGCCAGTACGCCGTCGTGTACGACGCCCTCGAGCGTGCCGCCGAGCGGATGGCGGACCACCCGGTCGCCGCACCGTTCGTCACGACGCAGCTCACCCGGATGCCCGCGATCCGCGCCGACCTCGAGTACCTCGTCGGTCCGGACTGGTCCGAGCTCTGCTGTCCGACCGCGGCGACCACCGCGTACGTCCGTCGCCTGTGCGCCGTCGCGGCGACCTCGCCCGGGGCGTTCGTCGCGCACCACTACACGCGGTACCTCGGGGACCTGACGGGCGGCCCCACCCTGGCCCGGATGCTCGAGGACCGGTTCGGGTTCGACACGAACGGCGTGCTCTTCACGATCTTCGACCAGGTGGCCGACCCCGCCGCCTTCGAGGACACCTACCGGGCCCAGCTCGACGCGGCCCCGTGGTCGGACGCCGAGCGCGAGGCCGTGCTGGCCGAGGTGGAGCTGGCCGCGGGCCTCGACCGGGCGCTCGTGGCCTCGGTGCGTCGCCCGACGGCGGGCGACGGCCGGACCGTGCCGCTGCTCCCCGCCTGACCGTGCCGGTGCTCCCCGCCTGAGCGGGATCCGGTGACGACGGGGCAGATCGACCGCCGCCGCGACCGCCGCCGCGACCGCCACCGCGACCGCCGCTGCGCCCGCCGCCGCGTCCGTCGGCGCGCTGGCCGGTCGTGCCCTGGGCGGTCCGCGGTCCGTCCGGACGGTCGTCGTCACGTGCCCGCGTCCGCCGGTACAGTGCTGGGGACCCGGGACGCGGTCCCGGCGCAACGTGAGAGGAACCCATGACGGCGATCGACGGATCGACGCGCCACGGGCGCGCACGGGACGACGTCAGCGGCGCGGTCGACAGCGACCTGCGCGCGGACGTCCGGTACCTCGGCAACCTGCTCGGGCGGGTGCTGCGGGAGACCGGGGGTGACGAGCTGCTGCACGACGTCGAGAGCCTGCGCGCCGCCGTCATCGACGCCTACGAGGGCTCCGACGCCGAGGGCGCCGCCCGTGCCGAGGCGATCGTGGCCGGCATGTCCGCCGAGCGGGCCGAGGCCGTCGCCCAGGCGTTCACGACGTACTTCCACCTGACGAACCTGGCCGAGGAGCACCACCGCGTGCGCGTCCTCCGTGCCCGGGGCGACGACGGCGGCCTGCCCGGCGACTCGTTCCCCGCGACGTACGCCTCGCTCGTCGAGCAGGTCGGCGCCGACGAGGCCGCCGCGCGCCTGGCCGACCTGCGGTTCCACCCGGTGCTCACCGCCCACCCGACCGAGGCCCGCCGTCGCGCGGTCACCACGGCCGTCCGGCGCATCACCGACCTCATCGACGAGCGCGACCGCTCCCGCAACGCCACCGCCCGCGCCGAGAACGAGCGGCGGCTGCTCGAGGAGATCACCACGCTCCTGCGCACCTCACCGCTGCGCACGACCCGGCCGACCCCGCTCGACGAGGTCCGCACGGCGATGAGCGTGTTCGACCAGACCCTGTTCGAGATCGTGCCGCAGGTCTACCGCCTGCTCGACGACCGGCTGCTCGGCGACGACGCCGGTCGGGTCCCGGCGACCGCACCGGCCTTCGTGCGCTTCGGCACCTGGATCGGCGGCGACCGCGACGGCAACCCGCACGTCACCGCCGGCGTCACCAAGCAGGCCGCCGACATCGCCGCCGAGCACATCCTGCTCGGCCTCTCCCGCGCAGCCACCCGCATCGGCTCGGCACTGACGCTCGACGCCGCCGAGACCCCCGCGGACGCCGGACTGCAGGCCCTCGTCGCAGCGCAGGAGCAGCTCGACCCGGGCATCGCCGAGCGGATCGGCGTCCGTGCCCCGAACGAGACGCACCGTCGCGCACTGCTCTTCGTCGCCGCCCGCATCCGCGCGACGCGCCGCGGCCAGGAGGGCCTGGCGTACGGCGACCCCGAGGAACTGCTCGCCGACCTCCGGGTGATCCAGGCGTCGCTCGTCGCCGCCGGTGCCGTCCGGACCGCGAACGGCGACCTGCAGAACCTCGTCTGGCAGGTCGAGACCTTCGGGTTCCACCTCGCCGAGCTCGAGGTCCGTCAGCACTCGCAGGTGCACCGGAACGCCCTGGCGGAGATCCGGGCCGGCGGCGAGCTGAGCGAGACCACGGAGGAGGTCCTCGCGGTGTTCCGCACCGTCGCGGACCTGCAGCAGCGCTACGGCGTCCGTGCCGCGCACCGCTACATCGTCTCCTTCACGCAGTCGGCCGCCGACCTGGCGAACGTGCACGAGCTCGCCCGTGCCGCCTGCGGTGACGCTGCCCCGGTGCTCGACGTCATCCCGCTGTTCGAGACCTTCGCCGACCTGCACGCGAGCGTCGACATCCTCGACGAGGCCGTGCGCACCGAGCCCTTCCAGCGGCGGCTCGCGGCGACCGGGCGTCGGCTCGAGGTCATGCTCGGCTACTCCGACTCGTCGAAGGACGTCGGCCCGGTCTCGGCGAACCTGGCGCTCTACGACGCACAGGCACGGATCGCCGACTGGGCGCGCGAGCAGGACGTCGAGCTGACGCTGTTCCACGGCCGCGGCGGATCGCTCGGCCGCGGTGGTGGCCCGGCGAACGAGGCGGTCCTCGCACAGCCGCCGGGGTCGATCGACGGGCGACTCAAGCTCACCGAGCAGGGCGAGGTCATCTTCGCCCAGTACGGCGACCAGGACATCGCGGCACGGCACCTCGAGCAGATGGCCTCGGCGACGCTGTTCGCGTCGTCGCCGTCGAACGAGGAGCGCACGGCCGTCGCGGCGACCCGCTTCGCCGACCTCGCGCAGCAGCTCGACGACGTCTCGCGCCGCGCGTTCTACGACCTGGTCAAGGCGGACGGCTTCGCGCCGTGGTTCGCCCGCGTCACCCCGATGGAGGAGATCGGGCTCCTGCCGCTCGGCTCCCGCCCGGCCCGACGCGGCCTGAGCGTGGAGTCGCTCGAGGACCTCCGAGCGATCCCGTGGGTGTTCTCGTGGACGCAGGCACGCATCAACCTCGCCGGGTGGTACGGCCTCGGCTCCGCGCTCGAGGCCGTCGGCGACGTCGATGCCCTGCGCGCCGCGTACGCGGAGTGGCCGCTGTTCGGCGCGATGATCAAGAACGTCGAGATGTCGCTCGCGAAGACCGACGAGCAGATCGCCCGCCGCTACCTCGAGCTCGCCGACCGCGACGACCTGGCCGCCAAGGTGCTCGACGAGATGCTCCGCACCCGCGACTGGGTGCTGCGGGTGTCCGGCGGGAGCGACGTGCTCGAGGACCGTCCGGTGCTCGCGCGTGCCGTGCGGCTGCGCAGCCCGTACGTCGACGCGCTGTCCCACCTGCAGCTGCGCGCCCTGCGGGCGATCCGGACCTCCGGCAGCACCGACCCGACGGACGGCGACCACCGCCTGCTCCTGCTCACCGTCAACGGGGTCGCGGCCGGTCTGCAGAACACGGGCTGATCCGCCAACGACCACGTCACGGACGGGAGGCGCGGTGCCGGCGGGCACCGCGCCTCCCGTCCGTCACGGGTCTGCGTGGTGCCCGACGGCCGTCGCGGATCGGTCCGCGCAGGCGTAGCGTGGCGTCGGTGACGACGGAGCGCGCGGGGACCGGACCGACGACCGCGACGACCCGGCTGCCGCCGATCGTCCCACTGGCACTGATCGTCGGCGTCTCGCCCTTCGCCACCGACATGTACATCCCGGCGCTCCCGACGATCGCCCGCGACCTCGACACCACACCCGGGGTCGTGCAGCTGTCGCTCACGGCCTTCCTCGTCGCGTTCGCGGTCGGCCAGCTCCTCGCCGGGCCCGTGAGCGACGGCACCGGACGGCGACCGCTGCTCCTCGTCGGGACCGTCGGCTTCGCGCTGGCGTCCGTCGGCTGTGCGCTCGCACCGGACGCGGGCACCCTGGTGGCCGCCCGCGTGCTGCAGGGACTCGCCGGTGCGGCCGGAGCCGTCGCCGGTCGTGCGATGGTCTCCGACACGACCTCGGGGCCACGGGCGGCGACGGTGTTCGGCACCCTGGCCGCGATCAACGCCGTCGGGCCGGTCGTCGCACCGCTGGCCGGCGGCGCCGTGCTCACCGTCGGGTCCTGGCGCCTGATGTTCGTCGTCCTCGCCGTGCTCGGGGCGGCGTTCGCCGTCACGGTCGTCCTGCGCTTCGGTGAGACCCTCCCGCCGGCCGCCCGGGGCGGGACCGGCTTCCGGGCGAACGGGCGTCGCATCCGGGACCTGCTCGCGATCGGGCGCTTCCGGGCCTACGTCCTGACCGGGGTGCTCTCGACGATCGGCTTCTTCGCCTACATCGCGACGAGCTCGTTCGTGTTCCAGCAGCAGTACGGCTTCTCGGAGCAGCGTTACACGCTCGTGTTCGCGACGAACGCCTCGGTGATGGTCGTCACGACGCTCGTGTTCCGCCGCGTCGTCGGCCGGTTCTCCGAGGACTCCCTGCTGACCGCGGGGCTCGCCACGGGGACCCTCGGCAGCGCGGTCGTCCTGGTCGCTGCCCTCGCCGGAGCGGGACCCGTGCCGGTCTGGTGCGGGCTCGCGGTGGTCACCGGGGCCTGGGGGTTCGTGCTGCCCGTGGCCATGACCCGGACGCAGCACGTCGGCGCTGCCCACCCGGGGACCGCGGCCGCACTGCAGGGCGGTCTCACCTTCGGACTCGGCGGGCTCGGGACGCCGCTCGCGGGTGCGCTCGGCGGGACCGCGACCGCGATGGGCGCCGTGATGGTGACGCTCATGGCGGCCGCCGTCGTCGTCCAGGTCCTCGCGACGCGGCGAGGCCGTACCGCCTGACGGCTCAGACCCGGTAGGTTGCAGGGTGCACCCGCACCGAACCGAGGAGGCCCCTGCATGGACATCGTCGTACACGAGGCGACAGACGACACCGCCGTGCTCGAGTGCAGCGGACGACTCAACATGGTGAGCGCGGGAGCCTTCCGCGAGACCGTGGCGAAGGTCGTCGAGGGCGGGCGCTCGCGTCTGGTCGTCGAGCTCTCCGGCGTCGAGTTCATGGACTCGTCCGGACTGGGCGCCCTGGTCGGCTGCCTGAAGACCGCGCGCCAGGCCGGGGGAGACCTGCGGCTCGCCGCCCCCTCCGAGCAGGTGCAGATGGTGCTCAAGCTCTCCAACATCGACAAGATCCTGCGGACGTACCCGGACGGGGACGCCGCGGTGACGAACTGGGCATGACCGTGGCCACCGGCGAGCACGTCCTCGACCTCGCCTGCCCGCCCGACGACGTCACGGCGGTGCACACGTTCCTGTCCTCGGTGTGGGCACACGAGCCCGAGCTGTCCCTCGAGGACCGCATGGCGCTCGAACTCGCCCTCGTCGAGCTCGCCTCGAACGTCATCGAGCACGGAGCCGGCGGTCGTCCGGTGTCCTGCTCGCTCCGGATGGACGTCGGCCCGGACGAGGTCACGGTATCGCTGTCCGACGACGGTGTGCCGGTCCTGGTCGACCCGTCGGCGGCGCACCTGCCGGACGCGCTGGCCGAGGGCGGCCGCGGGCTCGCGCTCGTGCAGATGGTCGTCGACGACCTGCGCTACGAGCGGGTCGACGACCGGAACCGATGGGTCGTCCGGCGCGGCCGCCGCTGACCGGCCGCCGCTGACCGGTCTCCGCGTCCGGCCCGCGCATCATCCGTTTCCCGCACGGGAGGAGCCGGTCCGCGCACCCCGGGACGGTGCGCATGCGGGACCGGCGATGTCGTGCCACGCTCGGTCCGGTGACGACCGAGACGCGCGCTGACACCCGGATGCGCTACGAAGCCGTGGGGACCGACCTCGGCGCGGCGCTCCAGCTCTTCTCGGACGCGTACGACGGCGCGCACTTCGCTGCGCGCCACACCGCGCGGTCGTTCGGGTACCGCTTCAAGGCGGTCGGTGACGCGTCGATGTCGTTCCGGTCGACCCACTTCGACGCGCACGCGACGGGTGAGGCGTCCTCCGGCGACGACTACGCCGTCATGTGGACGACCGACGGCGGAGGCACGGTCGACGTCGGTCGGGACGAGGCGTCCTTCGCTCCCGGGCACGCGCTCGTGTTCCCGGCAGGTCGGCCCTTCGTCTTCGAGGTCGAGGACGTCCGGCAGAACCTCGTGCACTTCGACCGGAGGTTCCTCGAGGGCATCGCGGCGGAGGAGCACGGCGGGCAGGCGGGCGCGATCGTCTTCGACCACACCGCGAGACCGCACGCCGAGGACCTGCGGGTGTGGAACGCACAGGTCCGACGGGCCGCGCAGGTCGTCCTCGGCCCCGCGGCTCCCTCACCGCTCGTCATGGCCGAGACCGCACGCGAGACCGCCCTCGCGATGCTGCGGACCTTCCCGCACGAGCAGATCGCGCCCGAGGTCCCGATGCCGCAGGGTGCGACGAGCCGGGTCCGCGAAGCGGTCGAGTACATGCACGCCTACGCGCACACCCCGATCACGACCACCGACGTGGCCGAACACGTCGGACTCAGCGTCCGCGGGCTGCAGCAGGCGTTCCAGCGGCAGGTCGGGACCGCCCCGAACGCCATGCTCCGTGGCATCCGGATGGACCGTGTCCGCGAGGAGCTCCACCGGGGAACCCCGGGGGAGCTCACGGTCGCCGCGGTCGCGGTCCGGTGGGGCTTCGCGCACCTCGGTCGGTTCTCGGCTGCCTACTCGGCGCGGTTCGGCGAGTACCCGCGCGACACCCTGCACAGCTGACGGCCGTCGCCGCCAGGGCTGCCCGCTCCGCTGCCCGGATGCACGCTCCGCTGCCCGGATGCCCGCTCCGCTGCCCGGATGCCCGCTACGCTGCCCGGATGGAGGAGCAGCTGCGCCCGGCGGACCGGCACCCCTGGGTCGTCGTCCCGGGCATCTGGGGGTCGGACCCCGAGCACTGGCAGTCCCGCTGGGAGGACGAGCGCGCCGACGGCGCGGTGCGCATCGCACCGAGGTCCTGGTCGGACCCGGAGCCCGGCGACTGGAGCCGGGCGATCACCGAGGCCGTCGACGCCTGCTCCCGGCCGCCGGTGCTCGTCGCGCACAGCCTGGGCGTCCTGGCGGTGGCCGACTGGTTGTCAGAGCACGTCGTCGACGGCGCTCACGAGCGGGTCGTCGGCGCGTTCCTGGTGGCGGCCCCGGACCCCGAGGCGTCGGTGTTCCCCGCCGAGGCCGCCGGCTTCCGTGCTCCGCGCCGACCCGTCGCGGTACCGACCGTGCTCGTGGTCAGCGACGACGACCCGTACTGCTCCGTCGACCGAGCCGTCGCGTTCGCCGGCACGCTCGGGTCCCGGGTGGTCCGGGTGGGGGACCGGCAGCACGTGAACGTCGCGAGCGGTGTCGGTGCCTGGGACGAGGGTCGGCGCCTGCTCGACGACTTCGCGGAGTCGCTCCCGAGGCCCTGACACGCCGCTCATCTCCGACCCGGTACGTCACGTCCGAGAGTGCGGGATGCGCGACACACCGCGGATCTCCCCGCATCCGGCGCGCGTGATATCTATCCTGCGTCACATGGAGACCCAGCCCGGTGCGCGCACCCCCCTCGTCGACCCGTTCGGTCGTGAGCTCGAGGAGTGGCTCCGAGACGTCCCGGCCACCCGTACGCCGTACCTGGCGGACCTCGTGGTGCCGCCGGTCACGGGTCCGGTGCAGCGCCCGGTGACCACGGACGCCGTCGCCGAGCCCGCCGTGCCCGTCGGCCCTGGTACGGCTGCTGCCGAGCCCGAGCCCGGGTCGGCGTCGGACGCACCCGCACCCGCGCTCGTACCCGCCGCTGCCGCGCCCGCCGCCGAGCACTCGGAGCCCACCGCCTTCCGTCGTCGTGACCGTGCACGACACGTGGCGGCCTGCGCCCCGTCGTTCCCCGAGCCGCCCGCCCGGATCGCCCTGCGCATCGAGGACCTGGCGGTCGAGGTCTCCGCCACGAGCGGCCGCACCACGATCGACCGCATCGTGCTGCTCGAGGACGAGGTCCGCCGCCGCGACGAGGACCTCGCGCGCCTCGCCGCCTGGGAGGCCACCGTCGCCCACCTCGACGACGCCGAGGTCGACGCCGCGCGCGCGTTCGCCCGCGCCGTCTTCGCGGACCTGCTCGCCGACGCAGCGGACGAGGTCGCGCGCCGTGATCGTGCCGCCGCCCGACGCGCCGCCACAGCACCGGTGCCGACGCCGGTGCGTGCAGCAGCCGCCCCGCGCGCCGCCGCACCCCGGACCGACGTCGCGACCCCGACGCGACCCGTCCAGCGGGCCACGACCGCACCGACCACGACCGGGGTCCTCGCGACCACGGGCTCGGGTGCCGTCGACGCTGCGGCGACCACCCCGGGCCGCGAGCTGCCGGTCCGGCCGGTGCTGGGCCTCCCGGTCGGCTCGCCCCTGTCGGCCGCGACCCGGCCCGCTCCGCTCGTCCAGCCGGCCACCGGGCCCACCGTCATCGACCGGGCTGCCTTCGCGGCCGCGCTGACCGCGCACACCGGTGCGACGGCGAGCACGCCGGTCGTGCTGCCCGAGGCGGTGGCCCTGCCCGCGAGCGAGACCACGGCGAGCCACGACGACGAGCACGCGCCGGCGACGGACAGCACCGGACCCGGCTGGTGGGCTCGCCTCGTGGCACGTCTGCGGTCCCTGTTCGGCCGCCGCTGAGCGACCCGGACCCCGCCTGCGGCTCGGTAGACTGACGGGATGCCGACGCTCCGCGAACTCCAGGCCGTGATCGAGGACCTGTGGCCCTCCGCCGGCGCCGAGTCCTGGGATGCCGTGGGGCTCGTCTCCGGGCACCCGGACCAGCCGGTCGAGCACGTCCACCTCGCCGTCGACGCCGTGCCGGCCACGGCAGACGAGGCGGTCGCCGTGGGTGCCGACCTGCTCCTCACCCACCACCCGCTCCTGCTCCGCGGCGTCACCACGATCGACGAGACGACCGCCAAGGGACGGGTCCTCGCGACACTCGTGCGGGGCGGGACCGCCCTGCTGGCCGCGCACACGAACGCCGACGTCGTGACGACCGGTACCTCGGCCGTGCTCGCGGACCGGCTGGGCCTCTCCGAGCAGCGGCCGCTCGAGCCGGGCGCCGATCCCGGCACCGGCATCGGTCGTGTCGGGGTCCTGCCGCACGGGACCACCCTGGGCGCGCTCACCCGGCAGCTCGTCGACCTCCTGCCGCCGACGGCGACCGGGGTCCGGGTCTCGGGCGACTTCGACCGGCCCGTCCGCACGGTCGCGCTGTGCGCCGGGGCCGGCGACGCCTACCTCGGCAACGCCGCGGTCCGCACCGCCGACGTCTACGTCACGAGCGACCTCCGGCACCACCCCGCCTCGGAGTTCCGCGAGCAGGCCCTGCTCGTCGACGGCCCGGCGCTGGTGGACACCTCGCACTGGGCGACCGAGTGGCTCTGGCTCGACGTCGCCGCCGAGCAGCTCCGACGACTCGCCGGCGTCCGCGTGACCGTCAGCGACCTGCGCACCGACCCCTGGGACTTCGCCGTCCTGCCCGCGGCCGAGCCGACACCCGGACCGACCGCTGCGGACGGCTCCGGCTCGACCGGCACCGCCGCTCCCACCCCCGCCCCCGAAGGAGACCGACCGTGAAGGCAGCACCCGAGGACCAGGTCGTCCTCCTCGACCTCCAGCGCCTCGACAACGACGTGACCCGTCTGTCGCACCGCATCACCGCCCTGCAGAAGGGCGACCGTCTCACGGAGCTCGGCACGACCGCCGCCTCGTTGCGCGCCGAACTCGCCGCCGCGACCGGCCAGGTCGAGGACGCCGAACGGGAACGCACACGCCTCGAGTCGGACACCGCGACGGCGCAGGCCCGCATCGAGCGCGACACGACGATGCTGCAGAACGTCTCCAGCGCGAAGGACGCCGCCGGGCTCGAGAGCGAGATGGAATCCCTCCGTCGCCGCATCGGCGACCTGGAGACCGCCGAGCTCGAGGTGATGGAGCAGCTCGACGTGCACCGCGCTCGCGTCGGGGACATCGAGGCGAAGCTCGCCGGGGTCGAGGCGGACCGTGCCACCCTGGTCGCCGAACGTGACTCCGAGATCGCCCGTGCCGAGGCCGACCGCGAGTCGGCGGTCCAGAGCCGTGCGGCCGTCGCCACGAAGGTGCCCGCGGACCTGCTGGCGCTGTACGACCGGCAGCGTGCCCGCTACGGCTTCGGTGCGTCGCTGCTGCAGGGCGGGGTCTCGACCGCCTCGGGCGTGACCCTCACGAACTCGGACCTGCAGGACATCCGTCGGGCCGCGCCCGACGACGTCGTGCTCTGCCCCGACAGCGACGCGATCCTGGTGCGCACGGCCGAGTCCGGCCTGTAGACGCGGGACCACCGGACGGGAGGCTCGTGGCGACACCGCCACGAGCCTCCCGTCCGTCGTCGGTGGGGACGCGCGGGGCGCGCTCGTGGTGTCGTGTGTGCGAACGGGCCGGCCGTACGCCGGGTTCTGTCCCGCTCTCGCGGTGACGGCCATCTCTCTCGGACCGACGTTGCCGCCGGCCTCCAGCGGTCCACCCGAGGACTCAGCGAGCAGCCTCGTCGTCCTCTGTCTGACCTTGCTCCGGGCGAGGTTTACCGAGCGGATCCGGTCACCCGGACCCCTGGTGGTCTCTTACACCACCGTTTCACCCTTACCGACGTCGCCGCCGGCGGTCTGCTTTCTGTGGCACTGTCTCGCGGATTGCTCCGGGTGGGTGTTACCCACCGCCCTGCTCTGTGGAGCCCGGACGTTCCTCGGCACTCCCGGGGGAGTGACGCGACCGTCTCACCGACCCGTTCGCACCCCCGAGTCTACCGCTGCCGACCCCCGTCCCGCGCCCGCCTGCTGCCGACGGTTCCGGCGTCCGGCCTCCTCGTGCCCCGCCGTCGTTCGCCGAGCGGGCCAGATCTGTCACGCTCGACGCTGACACCCGACCGATCGCACCCGTTCGTCGGAGCACGCGCGGCATGTCCTGCCCGCTCGCCGGACAGCCGGAGCCGGCCGCCGGCGGACGGGCAGGAGCAGCGCTGTCGGCAGCGCCGCCTACTTGCTGCGCGCCGCCAGGGTCGCTGCCCCGATGATGCCGGCGTTGTTCCGGAGGGTCGCGGGGATGATGTCCGCCTGCAGGTCGAGCAGCGGCAGGAACTCCTCGTGGTGCTTCGACACACCGCCGCCGACCACGAAGAGCTCGGGGGAGAGCAGGGCCTCGAGCGTCGAGTAGTACTTCTGCAGGCGCTTCGCCCAGTGCTTCCAGGACAGCTCGTCCCGCTCCTTGGCCGCGAACGAGGCCTTCGTCTCGGCGTCGTGCCCGTCGATCTCCAGGTGGCCGAGCTCGGAGTTGACGATGAGCACGCCGTCGTTGATCAGCGCCGTGCCGATCCCGGTCCCCAGGGTCGTGACGACCACGAGCCCGTCCTTGCCCTTCGCCGCGCCGAACTGCTGCTCGGCGAACCCGGCGGCGTCGGCGTCGTTGACGAAGTGGATGGAACGACCGAGCTCCTTCTCGAAGAGCGCCTCGGCCTCGAAGCCGATCCACTTCTTCGACACGTTCGCAGCCGACATGGTCTTGCCGTCACGGACGATCGCGGGGAAGCAGACCCCGACGGGCACGTCCGCCGCCGGAGCGAGCTCGTCGAGGATCGACTTCGCGACCGCGACGATGTCGTGCGGCTTGCCGCCCTCGGGGGTGGCCTTCTTGATCCGGTCGGTCGTGAGCTCGCCGGTGGCGACGTCGACGATCGCGCCCTTGATGCCCGTACCGCCGATGTCGACGCCGACTGCGAGGGA
Organism: Curtobacterium sp. MR_MD2014; assembly: GCF_000772085.1. NCBI lineage: Bacteria > Bacillati > Actinomycetota > Actinomycetes > Micrococcales > Microbacteriaceae > Curtobacterium > Curtobacterium sp. MR_MD2014. The sequence continues at coordinate 1,537,668 of NZ_CP009755.1, forward strand.
GGTCATGAGAAGCGGTGCCTTTCGAGAGTGTCCGTCAGGAGACGGTGAGGAGTTCCGCGCCGCGCTCGGTGACGACGAGGGTGTGTTCGAACTGTGCGGTCCAGGACTTGTCGCGGGTGCTGACGGTCCAGTCGTCCGACCAGATGTCGGCCTCGATGCCGCCGAGGGTGAGCATGGGCTCGATGGTGAACACCATGCCCGGCTCCATGACGTCGTCGAAGCGCGGCGCGTCGTAGTGGGGGATGATCAGCCCGGAGTGGAAGGCCCGACCGACGCCGTGACCGGTGTAGTCACGGACGACGCCGTAGCCGAAGCGCTTCGCGTAGGCCTCGATCGCTCGTCCGATGACGTTGACCTGCCGTCCGGGGGCCACGGCCTTGATCCCGCGCTCGAGCGCGGTGCGGGTGCGATCGACCAGGTCCTGCACCTCCTGCGACGCCTGCCCGACGACGAACGTGCGGTTCGTGTCGCCGTGCATGCCGTCCTTGTAGGCGGTGATGTCGATGTTGACCAGGTCACCCTCCTGCAGCACGGTGTCGTCCGGGATGCCGTGGCAGATGACCTCGTTCAGGCTCGAGCAGAGCGACTTGGGGTACCCGCGGTAGCCGAGCGTGGAGGGGTAGGCCCCGTGGGACACGACGAACTCGTGGCCGATGCGGTCGAGCTCGTCGGTGGTGACCCCGGGGCGGATGGCGTCCCCGACGGCGTCGATGGCCTGCGAGGCGATGCGTCCCGCGGCCCGGATCAGCTCGACCTCGTCCGGCGTGTACGTGTCACCGAGTCCGTGCTCGTGGGGCTCGACGCGCCCGACGTACTCGGGACGCTCGATGTCCTTCGGCACGGGGCGCTGGGGGGAGATCCGGCCGGCGGTCAGGTGTCCGTGTTCGTCCCGGGGCATGCCGACCACTCTAACCGGGTGCGGCAGGCCGCCGTCCCGCCGCACGCCGGCGCCGAGACGACGGCGGCCGCGCGAGACGCCCCGCACGTGCGCGAGGCGCGGCACGTGCGGGAGACGCCGGCGTCGGTGCGAGACGCCTCGCCGATGCCGAGACGCCGCGCCGACCGACACGTGCGCGAGACACCGGCGTCGGTGCGAGACGCCCCGTCCGTGCCGAGACGCCGCGAGATCCGGCGGCGTCTCGCGGTGCCGAGGGCGTCCGGCGGTGACGCCGGCGTCTCGCGGTGTCGAGGGCGTCCGGCGGTGAAGCCGGCGTCTCGCGGCGCCGCGCGGGGCACCGGCGACGCCCCGGCTCGAACCCGCCCTCAGGACCGCCCGCCCAGCGCCCCGCGCCCGCCGCGACGGCCTGGAGGCGCGGTGCCCGCCCGCCGGACCGGCACCGCGCCTCCAGGCCGGTCACCCCCACCGCCCGGCCGTTCCCCGCGACCGTTCCCGGTCCGCGACCCCGCGAGTCTCGAGCTGAGCGACCGATCGCGCGCCCCGGTGCGCGAAGACTGTCGCGCAGCCCGAGACTCGGCTGCGCACCCGCCGCGCGCCGCGCGCGAGCGCGGTCCGACCCCGCACCCGTCGCGCGCGGGCACCGCCCGACCGCCGTGGGTACGGTGGCGCCATGAGCGACGAACGCATCGAGTCCCAGTGGTGGTTCAACGAGAAGACGCACGAGGTGGAGCAGGGCCCGCAGTCGCCGCAGCGCGACCGCATCGGCCCGTTCGACACCCGCGAGGACGCGCAACACGCCCTGGACCGCATCAAGGCGAACAACGAGCGCTGGGACGACGCGGACCAATAGGCTGGGAGCCCCAGCAGCACCACGGAAAGGGCGTCCATGGACAAGCAGACGGACTTCGTGCTCCGCACCATCGAGGAGCGGGGCATCAAGTTCATCCGACTCTGGTTCACCGACGTCATCGGCACGCTGAAGTCCGTCGCGATCGCCCCGGCCGAGGTCGAGGGGGCCTTCGCGGAGGGCATCGGGTTCGACGGCTCCGCGATCGAGGGCCTCACGCGCTCCTACGAGGCCGACGTCCTGGCGCACCCGGACCCCTCGACGTTCCAGATCCTGCCCTGGCGGGGCGAGGTCGACCCGACGGCGCGGATGTTCTGCGACATCACGACGCCCGACGGCCAGCCCGCCGTCGCCGACCCTCGCAACGTGCTGAAGCGGACGCTGGCGAAGGCGAGTGACCGTGGGTTCACCTTCTACACGCACCCCGAGATCGAGTTCTACCTGCTGAAGAGCCGCGACTGGGCGGACGGCGGCCCGCAGCCCGTCGACCAGGCCGGCTACTTCGACAACGTCCCCGGCGGCAGCGCCCACGACTTCCGCCGCCGCTCGGTGCGCATGCTCGAGGACCTCGGCATCTCGGTGGAGTTCTCCCACCACGAGGCCGGCCCCGGGCAGAACGAGATCGACCTCCGCTACGCCGACGCGCTGACGATGGCGGACAACATCATGACCTTCCGCACGGTGGTGAAGGAGGTCGCGATCGAGCAGGGCGTCTACGCGACCTTCATGCCGAAGCCGCTGTCGGGGCAGCCCGGCTCGGGCATGCACACGCACGTCTCGCTCTTCGAGGGCGACCAGAACGCCTTCTACGAGGCCGGCGGCGAGTACCAGCTGTCGCAGACCGCGAAGCACTTCATCGCCGGTGTGCTGCGGCACGCGCCGGAGATCACCGCCGTGACGAACCAGTTCGTCAACTCGTACAAGCGCCTGTGGGGCGGTGACGAGGCCCCGTCCTTCGTGACCTGGGGCCACAACAACCGTTCGGCCCTGGTCCGCGTGCCGCTGTACAAGCCGAACAAGGGCCAGTCTGCCCGCGTCGAGTACCGCGGCATCGACTCCGCCGCGAACCCGTACCTGGCGTACTCGCTGCTCCTCGCGGCGGGCCTCAAGGGCATCGACGAGGGCTACGAGCTCCCGCCGGAGGCCGAGGACAACGTCTGGAGCCTGTCCGACGCCGAGCGCAAGGCCCTCGGCTACAAGCAGCTCCCGGCCAGCCTCGACCACGCGCTCGGTCTGATGGAGGACTCGGAGCTCGTCGCCGAGACCCTGGGCGAGCAGGTCTTCAACTTCGTGCTGCTCAACAAGCGGCAGGAGTGGAAGGCCTACCGCGACCAGGTCACGCCGTTCGAGCTCCGCACGAACCTCGGCGCGCTCTAGCAGCCGCCCGGTGCGCCACCCATGACCGGTCGGACGAAGACGTCCCGTTCCGAGATGGCCCGCCTGGGCTTCGCGGAGCTGTCGGAGAGCCTGGAGCGGATCGCCGGCCTGGAGGCCCGGTTCGGCCCCGACCTACGGGTGCCGGTCGCCGACGCCCCGGCCCTGTGGGAGTCCACGGCCGATCCCGACGGTGCGCTCCGGCTGCTCGAGCGGCTCCTCGAGCGTGCGCCGGACGAGCTGCGGCCGGTCCTGGCGGACCGGGCGGCCACCGAGCGGCTCGTCCGGTTGCTCGGTGCGTCGACGGGGCTCGGGGAGTTCCTCCACCGTCGTCCGGCGGAGATCGCGCTGCTGCTCGAGCCGGTCACCCCGCCGTGGTCGCAGGAGGCGTACACGGAGTCGCTGGCCGACGCGGTCGCGGACGCCACCGGTGAGGACGCCCGCCTCCGGCTGCGGGTGCGCTACCGGCGGCACCTGGCGCAGATCGCCCTGTTCGACGTGCTGCACCCCGCCCCGACCGAGGCGTTCCCGGCGGTCGCCGCGGGGCTCGCCGACCTGGCCGGCGCGGCGCTCGAGGCGGCGGTCGCCGTCGCCCGGCGCGAGGTCCCGTTCCCCGCCGCCGACGTCGAGGCCACCCCGCTCGCCGTGATCGGCATGGGGAAGGCCGGCGCACGCGAGCTCAACTACGTCAGCGACGTCGACGTCATCTTCGTCACCGAGTCGACCCGTGACGACGAGACCGGCTCCGGCGTCGGAACCGACCGCGCCGTCCTCATCGCGACGCGGCTGGCGATCGCGGCGACGCACGCCATCACCGACCTCGCGGCCGAACCGGCACTGTGGGAGGTCGACGCCAACCTGCGGCCGGAGGGCAAGGACGGCGCGCTCGTCCGGACGCTCGACTCGCACGTGGCGTACTACGAGCGCTGGGCGAAGGGGTGGGAGTTCCAGGCGCTGCTCAAGGCGCGGCCGATCGCCGGCAGTCGGGACCTGGGGGAGCGCTACGCCGCAGCGGTCGCCCCGTTCGTCTGGAGTTCCGCCGGCCGGCCCGGGTTCGTCGAGTCGGTGCAGCGGATGCGGGAACGCGTCACCGAGCACATCCCGGACGACGAGGTCGACCGGCAGATCAAGCTCGGGCCGGGCGGGCTGCGTGACGTCGAGTTCACCGTGCAGCTCCTGCAGCTCGTGCACGGCCGCGACGACGACACCGTGCGGGTCCGCTCGACGCTCGAGGCGATGGACGCCCTGGCCGCCGCCGGGTACGTGGGCCGACCCGAGGCCGCACGCTTCGGCCCCGACTACGCCCTGCTGCGCCTCCTCGAGCACCGCATCCAGCTCCGACGACTGCAGCGCACGCACCTCATGCCCTCCGACGAGGACGAGCTCCGGGTGCTCGCACGCTCGACCGGGCTCGCGACCTCGGCGTCGGCGCTCGAGCAGCGGTGGCGCGGCGTGAAGCTCGAGGTCCGCGGGCTCCACGAGCGGCTCTTCTACCGACCGCTGCTCTCGGCGGTGGCCGCGACCGACGGTGACATCGTCCTGACGAACGACCAGGCGGCCGACCGCCTCGGCGCGATCGGCTTCGCGGACCCCTCGGGCGCGCTCGGCCACATCCGCGCGCTCACGCAGGGCACGAGCCGGCGGGCCGCGATCCAGCGCAACCTGCTCCCCGTGCTCCTGCGGTGGATGGCCGAGGGGCCGGCTCCGGACCGGGCGCTCCTGGCGTTCCGGCGCCTCAGCGACACGCTGGGGGAGTCGAGCTGGTTCCTCCGCATGCTCCGCGACTCGTCGGGCGCCGCGCACTCCCTGACGACCGTGCTGTCCGAGTCGGCGTTCCTCGCCGGGTTGCTCGAGCGCTTCCCCGAAGCGGTCGCGTGGCTCGACGAACCGGAGACGCTCCTCCGGCCCCGACCGCTGGCGTCCCTGCTCGCCGAACACGCCGCGACGACCGCCCGACACGGTGACGACGTCGACGGTGCCGCCGCCCTCGTCCGGTCCGCCCGACGTCGCGAGACGCTCCGGCTCGGCATGGCCGCAGTGCTGGGCCACCTCGACGTGGACGCACTCGGTCCGGCGCTGTCCGACGTCTCCGAGGCGACCCTGACCGGAGCGCTCACCCTCGCGCGGCGCGACGCTCCCGAGGGCCTCGCGTTCGGCATCGTCGCGATGGGACGCTTCGGTGGCCGGGAGCTCGGCTTCGGGTCCGACGCCGACGTGCTCTACGTGTACCGGGCGCCGGAGGGCCTCGAGTCGGAGCAGGCCTCGCGGGCGGCGCAGCGCATCGTCCGTGAGCTGTCGCGGCTGACCGACGACGCCATCCACCCGTTCGAGCTCGACATCGACCTGCGTCCGGAGGGGAAGAACGGACCGGTGGTGCGGACGCTCGAGTCGTACGGCGCGTACTACGCCCGGTGGTCGTTGACGTGGGAGGCGCAGGCGCTCCTCCGGGCCCGTGGTGCCGTCGGCGACGACGGACTCCTGCGGGACTTCGAGCACCTGGCGGACCGGACCCGGTACCCGGAGCACATCGACGAGCAGGCGGTCCGCGAGGTCCGGCGCATCAAGGCCCGCGTCGAGTCCGAGCGGCTGCCACGCGGAGCCGACCCAGCGCGGCACCTGAAGCTCGGCCGCGGGTCCCTCAGCGACGTGGAGTGGTTCGTGCAGCTGCTGCAGCTGCAGCACGCGACGACGGTGCCCGGGCTGCGGACCACCTCGACGCTCGAGGCGCTCGACGCCGCCACCGCCGCCGGGCTCGTCGCGGCGGAGGACGCCGACCGCCTCGGCGCCGCCTGGCGCTTCGCGTCCCGCACCCGGAGCGCCCTCGTCCTCTGGTCCGGGAAGACGACCGACGTGCTGCCCGTCGACCGGGTGCAGCTCGAGGGCATCGCGCGCCTGATGGAGTACCCGCCCGGATCGGCGTCCCGGCTCGAGGACGACTACCTCGGCGTCACACGGCGCGCTCGCCAGGTCTTCGAGCGGGAGTTCTACGGCGCCTGAGGGTGGGGCGACACGCCCGGACCGACGTCCGCGGGGGAACGTGACACGTCGTCGTCGATGAATTCCTGATGTCGTCCGCCGTCCCCCGACGGCTGCCGCTCTGTACCCCGACCGGCACGGGCCCACCCGTCGTGACCGGACCGTGATCGGGGGCTGCGGACCGGGGCAGCAGCGGCCCCGACCAGACACCCCCCGGACGGGGGTACGTGCCCTTCGACCTGGGGTTTCCTGCACTGGTGAGCCGCGCCTCCCGGGCCGTCATCGGCTGCTGTTGCGCGCCGGGCGGCGGTGGACCGGTCCACATTCCTGCTGTCAGCAGCAGTGCGGACAGCCGCGGTCTGCCGCGAGGGGGACTGCGTTGTACCCCGTGACCTCCTGGAAACACCCCCGGACAGGGGTCGCGTTGCGGTGGCACCCAGCTTCTGCCTCAATGGGCTCACCCGAACCGCCCACGGTTCCTCGATGAAGCGGAATCCCCACCTCGAACGTTGAAGCAGGGATCGATGTTCACCTTCATTCTGCAGATCCGGCAGATGGTCGAAGGGCACCCCGAGTTCTACCTGTTCGCCGTGTACTCCGCGGTGATCTGGTTGCTCTGGCTGCTCAAGGTCGTCCTGTCCGCCCGCTACCGCCCCTACACCGGCACCTTCGTCGGGACGACCAGCGTGGTCGTCCCCGTCGTCGACGAGCCGATCGACCTCTTCCGTGACGTGATCGGCCGCATGGTCGAGCAGGGGCCGGGCGAGATCATCGTCGTCATCAACGGCGCGAGGAACGAGGCGCTGGAGCAGGTCTGCGACGAGTTCGCCCCGCTCGTCCGCTGGACCCACACGCCGATCCCGGGCAAGCGCAACGCCGTCAAGGTCGGCACCGAGATGTCGACGGGCGACATCACCGTGCTCGTCGACTCGGACACGGTGTGGACCCCGGGGACGCTCTCCGAGCTGCTCAAGCCCTTCGCCGACGAGTCCGTCGGCGGGGTCACCACCCGCCAGCGCATCCTCGAGCCGACGCGCTCGTGGATCACCCGGTGGGCCGACTGGCTCGAGAACTCGCGGGCGCTCTACTCGATGCCGGCGCAGAGCGTGCTCGGCCAGATCGGGTGCCTGCCCGGGCGCACCATAGCCTTCCGCCGGAACATCCTCGCCCGTGTCATGGACCGGTTCATGCACGAGGAGTTCATGGGTGTCTTCCTCGAGGTGTCCGACGACCGCACCCTGACGAACCTGACCCTCAAGGAGGGCTACCGGACCGTCTACCAGTACACGTCGCTGGTCTACACGGACGCACCGCTGCAGGTGAAGAAGCTGTTCAAGCAGCAACTGCGCTGGGCCCGCGGCTCGCAGTACAACACGCTGCGCATGCTCCCGTGGATGCTCGGTCACGCGCCGATCCTGGCGGTGTTCTTCCTCACCGACATCATCCTGCCGTTCATGCTCTTCGGCGTGATCGCCGGCTGGATCTACCGCGCGGTGACCGGGCAGGGCGAGAACCTGTACCAGGGCATCCTGCAGCAGTACGGCTTCTCGACGGGCTTCGTCTACGTCGCTGGGCTCATGGTCGTCTCCAGCGTGCTGAGCATGGCGGTCCGCCAGATGCGCCACCTCGCCGAGAAGCCGAGCGACTTCTTCCGGCTGCCGATGTTCATCATCGTGTCGACGTTCTTCCTCATGCCGATCCGGCTCATCGGCTTCTTCCGCCTGGCGCACGCGTCCGGGTGGGGGACCCGCGCCGGGGCGTACGCCGGTGGTCCGATGGAGGAGGACCCGGCGGCCGCCGTCCAGCCGACCGCCACCGGCACGCCGGTCAGCCCGGTCGACGCCGGGCTGCCACCGGCGGACCGCACCGACGTCGCCCGGTCCCGGGTCGACGTCGGCGACCAGGCCGCGGCCGACCGCGCGTTCGACGAGCTCTTCGGCGCCGACGCCACGACCAACTCGACCGCGACGGTCCTCGCCACCCGGCGATCGGCGGCGGCGGCCGTTGCGGCCCCCGCCGCGCCTGTCCGTCCGGCGTCGGCGAAGGCCCGCCGTCGCAACCCGTACGCCGCGATCCCGTACCTCATCGGGTGCGCGATCCTCGCACTGGAGGCGTTCCTCATTGTCTGACCTCATCCGTTCCACCAGCACGTGGTGGGCCCAGTCGAGCAAGCACGCCCGTCGCACCGCGATCGGCACGGTCGCGATCGTCCTGGTGCTCGGCCTGATCACCTGGACCGTGTGGGTGTCGCCGGCCGGCCCGGTGTCGAGCGCGGTGCAGACCGCCCTCGGCGTCACCCCGCCGAAGGCGAAGCAGCCCACAGCCGCCGAACTCAGCGCGAAGCTCGACGCGGCGCAGCAGACCATCTGGAAGCTCGAGGGCAAGCTCGACTCCTCGGGAGCGCAGGCCGGGTCGCGGGCCGAGGAGATCACCCGCCTGAAGGCGCAGATCGCCTCGCTGCAGTCCGACCTCGGCGCTGCGACGAGCAGCGGCAAGGCGTCCGCCGGCGGGTCGGGCCCGGCGGGTTCCTCGGGTGGGTCCGGTCCGAGCGGGAGCGCTGCGGGGACCGCCGCCGGCGCCTCCGACTCCGGCGCCGGCTCGGGCGGGGGCTCCGGCTCCGGCTCGGGCGCGGGCTCGGGCTCGGGCTCGGGCGCCTCCGACGGGACGGGCGGGAGCGGCGGGACCGCGGGCCCGTCGAAGGACCCGGTCGCGTCCGAACCGATCACGACCCCGACCAAGGCGCAGATCCTCGGTCAGCAGTCCCGCTGGTACGGGCTCTACACGACGCAGTCGCCCTTCAACTGGGCCGAGTACGACCGCGTCTCGCAGGAGGTCGGCCGGGCCACGAACATGGTGGGCTACTTCCAGGGGTTCGACCAGGACTTCAATGCCAGCGCCGTCCAGCGGTCGTGGGCGAACGGCCGCCTGCCGATGATGACGTGGGAGACCGTGCCCGCGAAGACCGGGAACGACCAGCCGTACGTCGAGGGCTACACGAACCAGGACATCGTCTCCGGGAAGTTCGACGACTACCTCGCGTCCTACGCAAGGGCGCTGAAGGCGAACGGGATGCCCGTCGTCATCCGCCTCGACCACGAGATGAACGGCCAGTGGTACAACTGGTCCGAGGGGTCGAAGCAGCAGAACGCGCCGGGGTCGTACGTCGCCATGTGGCAGCACGTGCACGACGTCTTCCAGGCCAACGGAGCGAACGACTACGTCATCTGGAACTGGTCGCCGTCGCGCATCGACAAGCTCGGCAACCCGAAGTACCAGACGCTCGACTACATGCGGCAGTACTACCCGGGCGCCGACTACGTCGACTGGGTCGGCATGAGCGGCTACTACCGCACGGCCACCGAGCAGCCCACGTTCCAGAACACCTTCGGAGCGACCCTCGCGCAGCTCCGGCAGGTCGCGCCGGGCAAGCACGTCCTGCTCAACGAGATCGGCGCCACCGAGACCGGCGGCAGCGTCTCGGACAGCCAGAAGTCGCAGTGGATCGACTCGCTCTTCGACGCCCTCGCCGACCCCGCCAACCGCGACGTCATCGGCTTCGCGTACTTCAGCCAGGTGGCCACCACCATCGTCGACGGCGCCCGCACCACGAACGACTGGCGCCTCGACTCCCGCGCCGACAGCCTGGCGACCTTCGCCGAGGGCATCGCCCGCACCGACACCGACTACGACCTGCAGGAGGTCAAGCAGTGACCGCTCAGAAGAAGACCGACGCCGCCGACGTGCGGCCGGCTCCCGTCATCAGTGTCATCGGCACCGGATACCTCGGCGCCACCCACGCGGCCGCCATGGCCGAGATGGGCTTCGAGACCATCGGCGTGGACGTCGACCCCGCGAAGCTCGCCGCCCTGTCCGCCGGCGAGGTGCCGTTCTACGAGCCCGGCCTGCCCGAGCTCATCACGAAGCACGTCGCCACCGGGAAGCTCCGGTTCACCGCCGACCTGGCCGAGGCCGTCGCCGCCGCGGACGTCCACTTCGTCTGCGTCGGGACGCCGCAGAAGGCCGGGTCGCACGCTGCGAACCTGACCTACGTCGAGGCCGCCACCCGCGGTGTCGCGGAGCACCTCACCCACCCGGGGCTCATCGTCGGCAAGTCCACGGTGCCCGTCGGGACGGCGGAGCGACTGCGCGGGATCGTCCGCGAGTTCAGCCCGTCCGGCATCCAGGCGGAGCTCGTCTGGAACCCGGAGTTCCTCCGCGAGGGCAAGGCCGTCGACGACACCTTGCACCCCGACCGTCTGGTCTGGGGCGGCGCGTCGGCGGCGGCGGACGCGGTGATCCGCGAGGTCTACGCGGCACCGATCGCCGAGGGCACGCCGGTCATCACGACGGACCTCGCGACCGCCGAGCTCGTGAAGGTCAGCGCGAACGCGTTCCTCGCGACGAAGATCTCCTTCATCAACGCGATCTCCGAGATGTGCGCCATCACCGGTGCCGACGTCACCACGCTCGCCGACGCTCTCGGGCACGACGTCCGCATCGGGCGCAAGTTCCTGAACGCCGGGCTCGGCTTCGGCGGCGGCTGCCTGCCGAAGGACATCCGTGCGCTCATGCACCGTGCGAACGAGATCGGCGCCGGTCGGGTCGTCGGACTGATGCAGCAGGTCGACGAGATCAACATGGGGCAGCGCGAACGGGTCATCGACATGACGATCGAGGCGCTCGGGGGTTCCGTGCTGAACCGCCGCGTGGCCGTGGTCGGAGCCGCGTTCAAGCCCCTCACCGACGACGTCCGGGACTCGCCGGCGCTCAACGTCGCTGCGGCGCTGCACCTCCGCGGCGCGCAGGTCACGCTGTGGGACCCGGAGGCGAACGAGACCGCTCGTCGCTCCTTCCCGACGCTGTCCTACGCGGCGACGAAGGAGGACGCGGTCGAGGGTGCGGACGTGGTGCTCGTCCTGACGGAGTGGGACGAGATCGTGCAGGCGTCGCCGGCGTCGCTCGGCGGCATCGTCGGCCGTCGCACCGTCATCGACGCCCGCAACTGCCTCCCGGTCGCCGACTGGGTCGAGGCCGGGTGGTCCGTCCGCTCCCTGGGGCGGCCCACACCGGTCGCGAGCTCGGCCGTGAGCGTGGCGGCGGGGTCGAACGACGTGCTGGCCGCAGCGCGCTAGTCGTCACCGTGCAGGAGCGGGGTCCGTGCCGGGGGCGGCAGGGACCCCGCTCCTGTGCGTCCGGGCGTACCTGGTCCTTCCGGGCGTACCTGCTCCTTCCGGGCGCGCCTGGTCCTTCCGGGCGTACCAGGTCCTTCCGGGCGTGGCTGGTCCTTCCGGGCGTACCAGGTGGTTCGTTCCGACCAGGTACGCCCGTTCCCGCCCGCCATCGCGCGCGTCATGGGAAGGAACGGGCGCACAGCAGGCGACTGTCTGGAGGCCCGGTGTCGGTCCGCCGGACCGGCACCGGGCCTCCAGGCGGTCACCACGACGGCACGACGCGCCCCGCACGCAGAAGGCCCCGCACCGGAACCGGAGCGGGGCCTTCGTGGTGTCAGCGAGGATCAGACGCCGAAGTACAGCTCGTACTCGAACGGGTGCGGACGCTGCGCGAGCGGGAGGATCTCGTTCTCACGCTTGTAGTCGATCCACGTCTGGATGAGGTCCTCGGTGAAGACGTTGCCCTTCGTGAGGAACTCGTGGTCCGCCTCGAGCGCCTCGAGCGCCTCATCGAGGGAGCCCGGCACCTGCGGGATGCCCTTGGCCTCCTCCGGCGGGAGCTCGTAGAGGTCCTTGTCCACCGGCTCGTGCGGCTCGATGCGGTTCTGGATGCCGTCGAGGCCGGCCATCAGCTGCGCCGCGAAGGCGAGGTACGGGTTGCCCGAGGCGTCCGGCGCGCGGAACTCGATGCGCTTCGCCTTCGGGTTCGTGCCCGTGATCGGGATGCGGATCGCGGCGGAGCGGTTGCCGGCCGAGTAGACCAGGTTGACCGGAGCCTCGAACCCCTTGACCAGACGGTGGTAGGAGTTGATCGACGGGTTCGTGAAGGCGAGCAGCGCCGGGGCGTGCTTCAGGATGCCACCGATGTACCAGCGCGCGACGTCCGAGAGGCCGCCGTAGCCGTTCTCGTCGTAGAACAGCGGCTTGCCGTCGCTCCAGAGCGACTGGTGGGTGTGCATGCCCGAGCCGTTGTCGCCGAACAGCGGCTTCGGCATGAACGTGGCGACCTTGCCCCACTGGTCGGCCGTGTTCTTGACGATGTACTTGAACTTCAGGATGTCGTCCGCGGCGTGGACCATCGTGTCGAACTTGTAGTTGATCTCCTGCTGGCCGCCGGTGCCCACCTCGTGGTGCGAGCGCTCGAGCTCGAAGCCCGCCTCGATCAGCTTGAGCGTGATGTCGTCGCGCAGGTCGGCCGTCTTGTCGACGGGGGAGACCGGGAAGTACCCGCCCTTGTAGGGGGTCTTGTTGGCGAGGTTGCCGCCCTCTTCCTCGCGGCCGGTGTTCCAGGCGCCCTCTTCCGAGTCGACCGAGTAGAACGACTTGTTCTGGGTCACCGAGTAGCGGACGTCGTCGAAGATGTAGAACTCGGCCTCGGGCGCGAAGAACGCGGTGTCCGCGATGCCCGTCGATGCGAGGTACTTCTCGGCCTTCTTCGCCACCTGGCGCGGGTCGCGGCCGTAGATCTCGCCGTTCCGCGGGTTGTAGATGTCGAAGATCATGATCAGCGTGCGCTCGGCGCGGAACTGGTCGATGTACGCCGTCGTCACGTCCGGGATGAGCTGCATGTCCGACTCGTGGATCGACGCGAAGCCGCGGATCGAGGAGCCGTCGAAGAGCTGTCCGACCGAGAAGAAGTCCTCGTCGACCGTCGACGCCGGGATGTTGAAGTGCTGCTGGACACCGGGCAGGTCCGTGAAGCGGATGTCGAGGAACTTGACGTCCGTGTCCTTGATGAAGGCGAGCACCTCGGAGGAATCGGTGAACATGTGTGTCGATCTCCTGGGGGGTAGGTGATGTCGGAGGTGCCGCGGGTGCACCCTCCGACGAGGCTATTGACACCGGGTTTCCCGGACATGACTGCATTGTTTCGTGCGTGTTACGGGCACGGAGTCGCCTACCCTTGGAGCATGGCCCGCAGCACCACCCCGCCCTCGGCGTCGTCCGCACACCCCGGTGGGGAGCACCCGGACGGGTGGCCGGGCAAGGACCTCGGGCTCCCCGAGGACGGGCCGCGCAGCGTCGGCCGCATCGGTCGCCGGGTCGTCGGGCTGCTCATCGACGGCATCCTGGCCGACCTCGTGGCGTACGTCACCGGCGTGTGGTCGCCGCTCGAGGGATCCGGCGACATCGCGCACACGTGGATCCAGCTCGCGATCTTCGCGGTGCTGCAGGTCCTGTTCATCTGCACGCTCTCGGGCTCCTTCGGTCACGTGTGCGTCGGCCTGCGGGTCGTCCCGATCCGCGGCGGCTACGTCGGGGTGTGGCGACCGGTCGTCCGTACCGTGCTGCTCTGCCTGGTCGTCCCGGCGCTCATCATCGACCGTGACAGCCGTGGTGCGCACGACCGCATCGCGGGGACGGTGCTCGTCCGGCGCTGACCGGCGCGGCCGGACGCGCGCGGAGCCGGTGGCGTGCGAACGACGCGCAACGACATCGTCGACGTCGTACGACAGCGGCGGTGTCGTTCTGCCCGCGGGTCCGGCGGGTACGGGCGGAGCGACGAGATCGTTGTCGCACGACAGCGGCGGTGTCGTTCAGCCCGCGGTCGCCCGGCGGCGGGGGGAGAACGACGAGATCGCTGTCGTACGACAGCGGCGGTGTCGTTCTGCCTGTCAGCACCACCGGCAAGCTCGGCGCTCCGACGAGACCACAGTCACGAGGAGCACGCGCCTCGCACGCAGCGACGCCCCCGACCTGGCACGGTCGGGGGCGTCGTCGCTCGGAGCGCGGGGGAGACGATCAGCGCGGACGCCCGGCGCGCGCACGCATCGGGTCCATGCCCTTGGGGATCGCGGCCGCCGGGCTGTGCGTGAGGGAGTCCAGACGGTTCGCGACCGCCAGGACCTCGTTGCGGTTGAGCGCCTTCTTGTACTTGTTCATCGCCCGCGGGAGCTTGTGCAGCGTCACGCCGTCCTCGTCGTCGTCGACGTGGACCACGTGCACGGGGACGTTCGGGACGATCCGCTGGACCTTGCGGCGCTCCTCGTCCACCTGGCGCTTGAGGTTGCCCCGCTGCCCCTCGGTGATGAGGACCACACCCGGGGTGCCGACCGCGCGGTAGACGGCGGCCTGGGACCGGCCGTGCACGGCGACGGGCATCTCGCTCGATCGCCACTGGCGGCGGAGCGAGTTCGAGAGCACGGCGCCGACGGCGCCCGGCTGCCCGGCGATCTGCGAGTAGGCGGCACGCTCCGCCAGCCGACCGAGGACGATGAGGAAGAGCAGCACACCGAGCAGCACGCCGGCCACGATCCACAGCGTGATCGCGAGCCAGTTCTGGCCCGGCAGGAGCAGCGCGAGCAGGACACCCGCGACGACGGGGCCGACGAACGCCAGCAGGAACCACCAGACGGACTTCGGGTCGGCCCGACGGGTCATGGTGAAGACCTGGTACATCTGCTTGAGACGACCCGGCTCCTTCGCCGTCGTTGCTTGGGGAGTGCTGCGTGCCATGCGACCAGGATACGGCCTCGACCATCGCTCGCAGACCGCTGGTGCCCAGGCTGTGGGCGAACGTCGCCGTCCACAGGTACCGCACGCCGGCCGGGGGGCCCGTCCGGCGTCCGTGAAGCTCGTCACCATGACGACGACAGCGGGCAGCAGACGGTGGTGCGGTGCACAGGACCCCGCCGACTTCTCGGGGTGGGTCGCCGACCGCGCCGCCGGCGCCGGCCCGCACCTCGTTCCGGTGACCCGGGTCGGCAGGTGCCCGCAGGGCCACCTCGCCGCCGAGGTCCTCGACCCGTCGACCCGCGCGCTCGAGGACGCACTGGAG
Organism: Curtobacterium sp. MR_MD2014; assembly: GCF_000772085.1. Taxonomy (NCBI): domain Bacteria; kingdom Bacillati; phylum Actinomycetota; class Actinomycetes; order Micrococcales; family Microbacteriaceae; genus Curtobacterium; species Curtobacterium sp. MR_MD2014. Next base: position 1,552,712 of record NZ_CP009755.1, read on the forward strand.
GCACTCGGGACGCCGACCGAGGGCGTGGCGGTCACCCTGACGGTGCCCCTGCTCGAACTCGCTGCGCGGGCACGATCGGGTGCGGTCGTGCTCGGCGCCGTCCCCTTCGGCGCCGTGCGCGTCGACGAAGCGGGAGCAATCGTCGTCGAAGACCGTCCTCCCGGGGCGTCGGTCGCCTGCACGACACGCACGTCGGCCGATCCCGGTGCGGACGCCCGGGCGACGGCTCCTGCCACCAGAGCCCTGTCCCGGTCGACGCCGGTCGCTCGGGCCGAGGCAGCGGCAGCCTCCTCGCGGGTCGCGTGCACGCCGCCGGCGCACCCGCTCCCGTCTCCCCGTGACCTCGACGGCGCCCGCCAGCTCGTGACCGCCGCCCGTTCCGTGTGGGACCGTGTCGACGCGCGGTCTCCCGCCCGCAGCACGCTCGACCCGGTCCTCGACGCCGCGCGGGACGGGGACGCTCGGACGATCTCGGACGCGCTCGACATCGTCGTCGGAGTCGCGCCACCCCGACCCGTGCGCTGGAGCAGACCGGGCCTGGCCTTCCCCGACGAGGAGCCCGTCGGCGTCGGGCGTCTGCCGGACGACACCACGGACGCGATCGGCTCGGTCGCCCGGGTGGTGCGTGACCTGGTCGAGCGGGGGATCCCCCTGGGACGGGAGCGCCGAGTGCCGGTCCGGCACGTCCTCGTCGGCACGGTGGTCGCGGGTGGTCTCGTGACCGCAGCGACCGGTCTGCGCTGACCGTGCCCCGCGTCCGCGGCCGCAGGATCGCCGGACCGCCCCGGCCCGCGACGCACCGGGCCGGCTCCGCCGCTCCCGGTGGAACGCCGGACGGCCCCGGTCCCACCAGGGGACCGGGGCCGTCCGGTGCGGATCGGAGCGACGACTCAGTAGCCGAGGTTCGGGCCGAAGTTGCCCTCCTCGAGGCGGTTCTTCACCGCGACGAGGTACCGCGACGCGTCGGCGCCGTCGATGATCCGGTGGTCGTACGACAGTGCGAGGTAGACGAACGAACGGACGGCGATCGCCTCCTGCCCGTCGACCTTCACGACCGCCGGACGCTTGGTGACGATGCCCGTGCCGAGGATCGCGGACTGCGGCAGGAACACCACGGGGGTGTCGAACAGCGCGCCGCGCGAACCGGTGTTGGTCAGCGTGAAGGTGCCACCTGCGAGCTCGTCCGGCTTGAGCTGGTTGTTGCGCGTGCGCTCGGCCAGGTCCGCGATCGCCTTCGAGAAGTCGGCGAGCGAGAGCCCCGACGCGTCCTTGATCACCGGGGTGAGCAGGCCGCGCTCGGTGTCCACCGCGATCGACACGTTCTCGTGGTCCGGGTAGACGATCTCGTCGCCCTCGACCGTGGAGTTGATCTTCGGGTGGGCCTTGAGCGCCTCGGACGCCGCGAGGGCGAAGAACGGCATGAAGCTGAGCTTCGAACCGGTCTTCTCGAGGAACTCGGCCTTGTTCGCGTCGCGGAACTGCGCGACCTTCGTGACGTCGACCTCGACGACGCTGGTGAGCTGTGCGGTCGAGGTCATCGACTGCACGGCGCGCTCGGCGACCACCTTGCGGAGGCGCGTCATCTTCTCGCGCGTGCCGCGGAGCGGCGAGGTCTCGGCCACGAACGGGCCGGACGCCGCGGCGGCCGGAGCCGACGAACCGGCGGACGACGCCTTCGCGGCGGCGGCGAGCACGTCCTCCTTGCGGATGCGGCCACCGACCCCGGAGCCGGAGACCGTCGACAGGTCGACGCCCTGCTCGTTGGCGAGCTTGCGCACCAGCGGGGTGACGTAGCCGGAGGCCGACGCGTCCTGGTTCGGGTTCGGCACCGATGCCGACGCGGTCGAGCCGGATGCGGCCGGCGCCGGAGCAGCGGCCGGAGCCGGAGCTGCGGCGGGCGCGGGGACCGCTGCCGGCACGGCGGCGGGCGGCGGGACCGGAGCGGCCTGCGGGACGGGCGGAGCCGACGGTGCCTGCGGGGCGGCGGGCTGCGTCTGGCCACCGGGCGCCGGCTCGGCCTGCTGCGGCTCCGGAGCCTTCTGCTCCTCGCCCTGCTCGGTGCTCGGAGCCGTCTCGGGCTCGCTCTCCTCGGCGGCTGCGGCGTCCTGGTCCGCACCCTGGTCGTCCGACGAACCGGAGTCCGATCCGGACCCGTCGCCGATCTTCACCAGCGCGGTGCCGACCTCGACGGTCTCGTCCTCCTGGACGAGGATCTCCTCGACGACGCCGGCGATCGGCGACGGGATCTCGGTGTCGACCTTGTCGGTCGAGACCTCGAGCAGCGGCTCGTCGACCTCGACGCGGTCACCGACGTTCTTCAGCCATCGGGTGACCGTGCCCTCGGTGACGCTCTCGCCGAGCGCCGGGAGGTTGACGGATTCGCTCATCGGGTGGGCTCCTGTTCGCGGGTTGCTGTGGTGGTGGTTGTCATTGTCTCGGTGTGCACGGTGGACGTGGTCGTCACAGCGCGTGCAGCGGCTTGCCCGCGAGGTGGAGGAAGGCCTCGCCCAGGGCCTCGTTCTGCGTCGGGTGGGCGTGGACGAGCGGTGCGACGTCCTCCGGGTGCGCCTCCCAGTTCACCGCGAGCTGGGCCTCACCGATGAGCTCGCCGACGCGCGCGCCGATCATCGAGACACCGACGACCGGACCGTCGACGACCCGGACGACCTTGACGGCGCCGGAGGTCCCGATGATGTGGCTGCGGCCGTTGCCCGCGAGGTTGTACTCGTAGAAGTCGACCTTGTCCTTGCCGTACTCCTCCTCGGCCTTGGCCTGGGAGAGTCCGACCGAGGCGACCTCGGGGTCGGAGTAGGTCACCTTCGGGATGTTCGTGTCGGAGATGACGACGGGCTTCAGGCCCGCGATCTCCTCGGCCACGAAGATCCCCTGCTGGAAGCCGCGGTGCGCGAGCTGCAGGCCGGGGACGATGTCGCCGACGGCGTAGACGTTCGGCAGGTTGGTGGCGAGGCGCTCGTCGGTCGTGACGAACCCGCGGTCCATCGCGACGCCGACCTCGTCGAAGCCCATGTTCTGCGTGAGCGGGCCACGGCCGACCGCGACGAGGAGCACGTCGCCCTCGTAGGTCTTGCCGTCCTCGAGCGTCACGACGACGCCGTTCTCGTGCTGGTCGACGTGGTCGAAGCGCACGCCGAGCGAGAACTCGATGCCGCGCTTGCGGAAGGCGCGCTCGAGCTGCTTGGACATCGACTCGTCCTCGGCGGGGATGAGGTGGGGCAGGCCCTCGACGATCGTGACGTCGGCGCCGAACGACTTCCACACGCTGGCGAACTCGACGCCGATGACGCCACCACCGAGGATGACGACCTTGTTCGGGACGTAGTCCATCTTGAGCGCGGTCTCGGACGTGATCACGCGACCGCCGATCTCGAGGCCCGGCAGGGACTTCGAGTACGAACCCGTGGCGAGCACGACGTTCTTGCCGGTGACGGTCTGGTCGCCGACCTGCACGGTGTTCTGCGAGGTCAGACGGCCCCAGCCCTCGACGACGGTGATGCCGCGCGCCTTGACCAGGCCCTGCAGGCCCTTGTACTTCGAGTTGATGACGCCCTGCTGGTAGTCGATGACCTTCGGCACCTCGACACCCGCGAACTCGGCGATGACGCCGTACTTCTCCGCGTCGCGGGTGGCGTCGGCGACCTCGGCGGCGTGCAGCAGCGCCTTGGTCGGGATGCAGCCGCGGTGCAGGCAGGTCCCCCCGAGCTTGTCTCCCTCGATGAGCGCGACGCTCATGCCGAGCTCGGCGGCCCGGAGCGCAGCGGCGTAGCCACCACTGCCGCCACCGAGGACCACGACGTCGTAAGTCTGTTCCGTCACCTGGTGCAACTCCCTCGTGCGTGTCGGGATCCCGGTCGGACCCCACTGGACACCGCGGCGGCGGCGTCCGACGGTCGGACCGCATGGTTCCGGTCCCGTCCCGCTGGTTCCGGCGGACGCGCGTCGGTGCGCAGCCCGCCGGACACCAACCTACTACCTGGACTGGAGCTCTTCTGCGAGCCCGATGAGCGTCCGGACCATGACGCCGGTCGCGCCCTTGCCGAGCCAGCCGTACCCGCCGCCCTTGTGCTCCGAGGGGCCCGCGATGTCGAGGTGCGCCCACGGCACGCCGTCGCCCACGAACCGCTCGAGGAACTTGCCGGCGAGGAGCATCCCACCGGCCGGGTTGCCCACGGTCGCGTTGACCATGTCGGCGACGTCGCTGGCGAGTCGCGCGTCGAGCTCCTCGGGCAGGGGCATCGGCCAGATCGGCTCGGCGACGGCGTCGGCGACCGCGCGGACCCGTGCGACCAGGTCGTCGCTGCCCATCAGGCCGGTGGTCCGGTCGCCGAGGGCGACGACCTGTGCGCCGGTGAGCGTCGCGACGTCGACGAGGGCGTCGGGCTGCTCGAGCGAGGCGGCGACCATGCCGTCGCCGAGGACGAGTCGGCCCTCGGCGTCGGTGTTCGTGACCTCGACGGTCTTCCCGTTCTTCAGGGTGAGCACGTCGCCGGGGCGCGTCGCGGAGCCGGACGGCATGTTCTCGGCGAGGCACAGCCAGGCGGTGACCTTCGTGTCGAGGCCGAGGCGCGCGGCGGCGATCGTCGCGGCGAGCACGGTGGCGGCGCCGGTCATGTCGGTCTTCATGCCGAGCATCGACGCGGCGGGCTTCAGCGAGAGGCCGCCGGAGTCGAAGGTGATGCCCTTGCCGACCAGTGCGAGGTGCTTGGACGCCGACGACGGCTCGTAGCGGACGACGACCAGGCGCGGGGGACGCTCGGAGCCGCGGCCGACCCCGAGGATGCCCCCGAAGCCCTGCTCCTCGAGCTGCTGCTCGTCGAGGACCTCGACGGTGAGGGGGAGGCCCTCGGCCTGCGCGACGGCGACGTCGGCGACGTCCGCCGGGCCGAGGTCGCCGGCGGCGGTGTTCACGAGGTCACGGACGAGTGCTGCCGCGTCGGCGACGATCGCGGGCCGGACGGTGGCGTCGGCGGCGGTGTCGGCCGGCGCGACGACCGCGATGCGCTGGTCGCCCCGGGCCGGAGCCGTCGTACCGGTGCCCTTGTGCCGGGTGAAGGCGTAGGAGCCGAGCGCCGCACCCTCGAGCGCGGCGTCGACGAGCTCGGCCGAGTCGGTCGGCAGCGCCAGCGCGATCGACGCCGCCTGGGGGAGCTGGCGGACCGCGCTGCCGGCGGCCGCGCGGACGGACGCCGCGTCGACCGTGGCACCGAGGCCGACGAGTGCGATCCCGGCCGCGGCGACGCCGGTACCGGGGAGGCGGACCAGCTGGTCCTTCGCACCCGTCACACCGACGGAGCCCAGGTCGAGGTCGGCGAGCGCGTCCAGGGCGCCGGCAGCGCTCTGAGCGATCGTGGGGGCACCGCCGTCGGTGCCCGAGCGGACGCCGAGCACGAGGACGTCGGCGTCGACGTCGGAGGGGGTCGAGGTGGTGGTGGAGAGCGTCGGTCGGACCATGCGCCCAGCCTAGCCAGCACGTGTTCGCCGAGAGCGTCGGGCCGACGCAGGGGTCGGGTCGGGGGTGCCGCCTAGCATGGGGACGGTGAACCACCCCGAGGACCTGTACTCCGCTCCCGACGGCGCGCCGACCGTCCCGGCCGGGCTGCACCTGGTCGCGGGCCTGACCGGCTTCGTCGACGCGGGGTCCGCCGTCGCGCAGGTGGCCACGTCGATCCTCGACGGACTCGACCACGAGCTCGTCGCGGAGTTCGACCCGGACGTCCTGCTCGACTGGCGCGCCCGCCGGCCGGTCATCACCTTCGAGCACGACCACATCACGGCCGTCGAACCGCCGCGCCTGGCGCTGCACCTGGTGCGCGACGAGCTCGGGCAGCCGTTCCTGTTCCTCACCGGGTACGAGCCGGACTTCCAGTGGAACCGGTTCGTCGACGCCGTCACCGGCCTCGCCGACCGCCTGCAGGTCGCGGACACGACGTGGGTCCAGTCCATCCCCATGCCCGTCCCCCACACCCGTCCGATCAGTCTGACGGTGTCGGGGACCCGCGCGGACCTGGTCGAGCAGCTGAGCGTGTGGAAGCCGGAGACGCAGGCGCCCGCGAACGTCCTGCACCTGGTCGAGCACCGGCTGACGCAGCTGGGTGCATCGGTCACCGGGCTCGTCCTGCTGGTCCCGCACTACCTCGGCGACACCGAGTTCCCCGACGCGGCGGTCACCGCACTGTCGAGCATCGCGGCGGCCACCGGTCTGATCTTCCCGACCGACGCGCTGCGTGCGTCCGACCGCGAGTTCCGCACACGCGTCGAGGAGCAGGTCGCGGGCAACCCCGAGCTCCAGCGCCTGGTCGGTGTGCTCGAGGAACGGCACGACACCTACATGGAGGGCAACCCGGTCGCGTCGCCCCTGACGAACGAGGACGGCGAGGTCCCGACCGCCGACGCGATCGCGGCCGAGCTCGAGCGCTTCCTGGCCGACCGGCGGTCCGACGGCGACGCGTCGACCGACTGACGGGGAGCGGGCTGCGCCGCTCGCGGCCTGGAGGCTCCTCCACGGCCCGCACCGCGCCTCCCGTCCTCCACAGCGAGTGTCGGGCGCGGGCCGCGCGTCGGTAGCCTTGTCGGGTGAACTCCCGCCGTGCCTTCCTCGTCTGGGGCGTCGCGGTGCTCGCCTACGTCCTCGCCGTGGTGCAGCGGTCGTCGCTCGGGGTCTCCGGCGTCGACGCGCAGGACCGCTTCGCGGTCTCGGCCGCGGTCCTGTCCACGCTCGCCGTCGTGCAGATCGCCGTCTACGCCGGGCTGCAGATCCCGGTGGGGATCGCGCTCGACCGGGTGGGGCCGCGCAGGCTCGTGCTGCTGGGCGCCGCGCTGCTCGTGGTCGGCCAGGTCGTCGTCGCGTTCTCGCCGACGATCGGCCCGGCCATCGCGGGCCGGGTGCTCGTCGGGGCCGGCGACGCGATGACCTTCATCTCGGTGATCCGTCTCGTCCCGATGTGGTTCACGGGCCGCATCCTGCCGCAGATCTCCCAGTGGACGGGCAACCTCGGTCAGGTCGGACAGGTCCTGTCGGCCTTCCCGTTCGCCGTGCTCCTGCACACCGCCGGGTGGACCCCGGCGTTCGGGGTCGCCGCGGCCGCGAGCCTGGTCGGTCTCGTGCTGGCGGTCGTCTTCGTCCGCAACGGCCCCGTCGCGGTGCGGACCGACACGATCCCACTGCCCCTGCCGCACTCGTGGCGCGGCGCCTTCCACACCTTCGGGCACGCGCTGCGGCGGCCGGGCACGCAGCTCGGCTTCTGGTCCCACTACGTCACGCAGTCGTCCGGCACGGTCTTCTCGTTGCTGTGGGGCGTCCCGATGCTGCGCGGCCTCGGGTACAGCCCGTCCGAGGCGGCCGGCTTCCTCACCGTCGTCGTCGTCACCGGCTTCGTCGTGGGACCGGTGCTCGGCGTGCTCTGCGCCCGGTTCCCGCTCCGGCGGTCGAACCTGGTGCTCGGCATCGTCCTGGCGCTCGGGGTGGTGTGGACGGCGGTGCTGCTCTGGCCCGGGCACCCGCCGACGTGGCTGCTCGTCCTGCTCGTGGTCGCGATGGGGGTCGGCGGCCCGGGATCCCTCATCGGTTTCGACTTCGCGCGCAGCTTCAACCCGGTCGGGTCGCTCGGCTCGGCGAACGGCGTCGTGAACGTCGGCGGGTTCCTGGCGGCCTTCGTCATGATGTTCCTCATCGGGACGCTGCTCGACGTCGTGTCGGGCGCGACGGGGCGCACGGTGTTCGCCTGGGACAACTTCCGCATCGCGCTCACCGTCCAGTACGTGGTGGTCGGGTTCGGCGTCGTGATGCTGCTGCTCGCGCGCCGACGGACCCGGCGGCAGATGCACGCGCAGGACGGAATACGGGTGGGGCCGCTCTGGGTTGCACTGGTTGCGCGCCTGCGGAAGCAGGCCGTGCAATAATGGAGGACGGACCCGTTCGGGCCCCTCACGACCGCGTCGCCTCGCTGCGCCGCGGGGGTCGGGGGACTTGACATGGGTCCTCATGCTGCCCGGAACGGTAGGACCTGACGACGCGGGGGACTGCGGCCCAGGCCCTGGGCGGCGAGGGAAGCCACGACCCCACGAACGTGGCACGACGAGAGAGGTGATCGCATGGCTGCCCGGAGCACGACGATCGATCCCACGAAGGACACCGAGCCCGAGGCCGTCGCGGCGGACGACGCCGACGCGGCCGAGGGGAAGGCTGCGCCGAAGAAGCGCGCCACCAAGACCACCGCCGCGAAGAAGCCCGCTGCGAAGGCAGCGCCGAAGAAGACGGCCACGCGCGCGAAGAAGAAGGACGACGACGAGGACGAGGACGACGAGGCCGTCGAGCCCGCGGACGACGCCGTCGACGCGACGGACGACGCCGAGGACACCGAGACCGAGGAGAAGGACGCCAAGCCGGACGCCGCAGCAGCGGTCGCCGCGGGCGCGCTCGTCATCTCGCAGTCCGACGACGACGAGGCACCGGTCTACTCGACCACGATCACCGGCGCCACCGCCGACCCGGTCAAGGACTACCTGAAGCAGATCGGCAAGGTCGCGCTCCTCAACGCCGAGCAGGAGGTCGAGCTCGCGATGCGGATCGAGGCCGGCCTGTTCGCCGAGGACAAGCTGCAGCACTCGACCGGTCTCTCCAAGCCGGAGGAGCGCGAGCTCCGCTGGGTCGCCCGTGACGGGCAGCGCGCGAAGTCCCACCTGCTCGGCGCGAACCTGCGCCTCGTCGTCTCGCTGGCCAAGCGCTACACGGGCCGCGGCATGCAGTTCCTGGACCTCATCCAGGAGGGCAACCTCGGTCTGATCCGTGCGGTCGAGAAGTTCGACTACACCAAGGGCTTCAAGTTCTCGACGTACGCCACCTGGTGGATCCGTCAGGCGATCACCCGCGCGATGGCCGACCAGGCCCGCACCATCCGCATCCCGGTGCACATGGTCGAGGTCATCAACAAGCTGGCCCGTGTGCAGCGCCAGATGCTGCAGGACCTCGGTCGCGAGCCCACTCCGGAAGAGCTCGCCCGCGAGCTCGACATGACCCCGGAGAAGGTCGTCGAGGTGCAGAAGTACGGTCGCGAGCCGATCTCGCTCCACACCCCGCTGGGTGAGGACGGCGACTCGGAGTTCGGCGACCTGATCGAGGACACCGAGGCGGTCGTGCCGGCCGACGCCGTGGGCTTCACGATGCTGCAGAAGCAGCTCGAGAGCCTGCTCGACTCCCTGTCCGAGCGCGAGGCGGGCGTGATCCGCATGCGCTTCGGCCTCGGTGACGGTCAGCCGAAGACCCTCGACCAGATCGGGGACACCTTCGGCGTGACGCGCGAGCGGATCCGACAGATCGAGTCCAAGACGATGGCGAAGCTCCGCCACCCGTCCCGGTCGCAGTCGCTCCGCGACTACCTCGAGTAGGCCGATGCGCTTCCTCATCCCGATCCTGGTCGGGCGGGTCCTCCGCGCCCTCGCACGTGCGCGGGGCGGCGGGTCCGCCTACCCGGGCTACATCGTCCTCAAGCTGGTGCCGGACTTCCTCCAGCACGTGACGAAGCAGTTCCCGAACGGCGTCGTCTTCGTGCTCGGCTCCAACGGCAAGTCGACGACGACGCACATGATCTCGGACATCGTCCGGGCACACGGCCTCCGCGTCTTCACGAACCCGTCCGGTGCGAACCTGCCGCAGGGCATCGCCTCGGCGCTGTTGTCCGAGGTGTCGCTGACCGGCAGGCTCAAGGCGGACATCGGCATCCTCGAGGTGGACGAGGCCTTCGCGGTCGAGCTCGCCGGCATCCTGTCCCCGTCGACGGTGACGATGCTCAACGTGCAGGTCGACCAGCTCTACCGGTTCTTCGAGACCGAGCGCGTCGCGACGATGATGCTCGACACGGCGGCGTTGTCCACGGGGAACGTCATCACGAACCGGGACGACCAGTTCCTCGACGCGTACGCGGGCCGCTCGGGCCAGCGCGTGCTCCGCTTCGGCGCGAGCGCCGAGGTCGTCGCTGCGGCCCCGAACGGGCTGCAGAACGCCGACGACTTCGACCGGACCGCCGGCGAGCCGAACCCTGCCGAGTCCGAGGTCGTCGCCAACACCGGCGACGGAGCGACGATCCGGTTCGACGGCACCGACATCCCCGTCCGGCTGCCGGCACGGGGCCTGCACTACGCGGTGGACGCGGCGGCCGCGACCGCGACCGCGAGCGCCGCACTGGGTGCGCAGTTCCGGGCCGACGCCGTCACGAGGGCCTTCGGCACGATGAAGCCCGCGTACGGGCGAGGCGAACGGCTGCCGATCGCTGGCGAGTCCGCCGAGTTCACGATGTTCAAGAACGCGGCGAGCCTGCAGCTCAACCTCGACGCCCTGCCGGACCGCCCGGAGCAGGTCCTCATGGCGATCGACGAGGGCACCCCGGACATCTCCTGGATCTACGACATCGACTTCTCGAAGCTCGACCACGTGGACGTCGTGTCCGGGGACAAGGCGTGGCAGATCGCCATCGCGCTCGAGCACGCCGGTGTCCGCATCGGTCGTGTCGAGCCCGACGTCGAGGCTGCCATCCGGCACATGGAGCAGCTCGGCTCGACGACGTCGGGGACGAAGAACTTCATCGTCAACTACGAGATCATGATGATCGCCCGCAAGGCCCTCGGCCACGGCGACATGGAGAAGACCGCATGACGGCCGACCGGCTGACCATCCTGCACGTCTACCCGCGTCAGATGGGGGTCTCGGGCGACCGCGGCAACGTCGTGGCCCTCACCCGCCGTGCCGAGGCCGCCGGCATCGCCACGGAGGTCGTCACGTACGCGCCGGGCGACCAGCTCCCTGCTGCGGCCGACGTCGTCGTCGTGGGCAACGGGCCGCTCAGCGCCATGCGCTCGCTCGGGGCCGACGTCACGCGTGTCGGGGCGTCCCTCCGCGAGTTCGCCGCTGCCGGCGTGCCCGTCGTGGCCGTCGGCGGGGGCTTCGACCTCGCGACCAACGAGGTCGTCCCCACCGAGGGATCACCCGTCGCGGGCTTCGGCGTGTTCGACGCGCGGGCCGTCCGCGGTGCCGAGCGTCGGGTGAACTACTTCGTGCTCGACACGCGGTACCCCCTGCTGCCCGGCGCACCGAAGCGTCTCGCCGGCTTCGAGGACCACGCGACCCGGATCGAACTGGCTCCGGGCGTCGAGCCCTTCGCCGACGTCGTGTCCGGTGGCGGCAACCAGGCCGGGTCCGCCGTCGAGGGGGCGATCACGGGTTCGTCCTTCGGCACGCACACCCAGGGGCCGATCCTGCCGCTCAACCCGCAGCTGACCGATGCGGTGCTCGCTGCGGCGACCAAGCGCCTCGGGCGCGAGTACGCGCCGGACCCGGAGCGGACGGCGACCGTCGACCGGTACGCGCGCGAAGCGCGCGCGACCGTCGACCGCTACGTCGACAAGGCCTTCAAGCGGATCGCCTAGTCGACCTGGCGGTCGTCACGACGACGAACGGGAGGCGCGGTGCCAGCTGGCACCGCGCCTCCCGTTCGTCCGTCTGGTGACGACTACTTCGACTCGTGGAGTCGGCTGCTCTCGTCGTGCCACTCGAGCGCGGTGGCTGCGAGCTTCTCCTTGAACTCGGCGCCGTGGTGGGCGCAGAAGTAGAGCTCGCCGCTGGCCATGGTGGCGCGGATGTACGCCTGCGCTCCGCAGCTGTCGCAGCGGTCAGCGGCGGTGAGCTGGTGGCTGCTGGCTTCGTCGATGGAGAGGTCCTGCACGGTCTGGGTCATTGCTGTGCTCCTCACGGATCGCAGGTGGTGCGGGTGGACCACCATTTGAACACGTGGTGGCTGGGAGCCGTGCATCCCGGACCGCCTGTTTCGCTGAGCGCGGAGCGGTTGTCCCCAGTCCGAGCCGCGCCGCTGTCCGGCGGTCTGGCTGTCGGTGCCCCTCGGTACCATCGGGATGTGAGCTCCGACTACTCTGCACGACACCTCTCCGTCCTCGAAGGGCTCGAGGCGGTTCGGAAGCGTCCGGGCATGTACATCGGCTCGACGGACTCGCGCGGGCTCATGCACTGCCTGTGGGAGATCATCGACAACTCCGTCGACGAAGCGCTCGCGGGTCACGGCGACGAGATCGGGGTCGTGCTGCACGCCGACGGCTCCGTCGAGGTCCGCGACACCGCCCGCGGCATCCCTGTGGACGTGGAACCGAAGACCGGCCTGACCGGGGTCGAGGTCGTGTTCACGAAGCTGCACGCCGGCGGCAAGTTCGGGTCCGGATCGTACGCGGCCTCCGGTGGCCTGCACGGCGTGGGTGCCTCGGTCGTGAACGCGCTGTCGGAGCGCCTCGACGTCGAGGTCGACCGCGGTGGCAAGACCTACGCGATGTCCTTCCACCGGGGCGAGCCCGGCACCTTCGCCGGTGACGGGCCGGATGCGCCCTTCACCCCGTTCACCTCGGGCAGTGAGCTCCGTGTCGTCGGCAAGGTGAAGAAGGGGGTCACCGGGTCCCGCATCCGGTACTGGGCGGACCGACAGATCTTCACCACGGACGCCCGTTTCAGCACGGGCGACCTGGTCAACCGCGCCCGCCAGACCGCCTTCCTGGTGCCCGGGCTCGGCATCACGATCACCGACGAACGGGCCGCGTCCATCGAGGCTGCCGCCCAGCGTGCCGAGGCGACCGGGACGAC